>NZ_JCAFTW010000009.1:0-238405 GCF_059370655.1 Stenotrophomonas sp. YJH_SMC_133
CGCCGTAAACCCCCCTTCCGGGGTCCGGCCCAGCCGCTGGCGGCTGTGCGTTCGGGCGCTTGCGAAGCAGTGCTTCGCAAGCAAAGCGCCCTCACCCCTGGGGGCTCGATGGCGCCATCCATGGCGCCAACGGTCCTGCCAACCCACACCGCCCCACCCCCGACAGGTTCCTGGTGACGGTGGTAGATCCACGCCATGCGTGGATGAAATCTGTCAGATCTCGAATTGAATCCGGGGTCAGATCCGTTTTCCTGCGGAAAACGGATCTGACCCCAGGAGCCATTCCGACAGCTCGCAGGAAACTGTCGAAGGCGGGGTGGGTCCGGTTGCGGGAGTGTCCGCGGCATGGATGCCGCGGCCAAGCCCCCAGGGATGGGTTTACGGCGTCTCCCGCAACCGGACCCACCCCGCCTCCCACGGGAAGCCCGCTGTTGCTTCGGCAGTTGCTTCTGAGGTTGCCGGCCAGCGGCCGGCACTACTGCGGGTGCAGGGCGCAGCCCTGCCGATACCCCTCTCCCCGGCCGGGCTGGCAGAATAGGCGTCTCTGCCGTTATCCGAAGCCGACGATGCGCCTCTCCCAGTTCCACCTGCACACCACCAAGGAAACCCCCAGCGACGCCGAGCTCACCAGCCACCGGCTGATGCTGCGCGCGGGCATGATCCGCAAGCTGGCATCGGGCCTGTACACCTGGTCGCCGCTGGGCCTGCGCGTGCTGCGCAAGGTTGAACGCATCGTGCGCGAGGAAATGGACCGCGCCGGTGCCGTGGAATTCCAGATCCCGACCATCCAGCCGAAGGAACTGTGGGAGCAGACCGGCCGCTGGCAGAAGTTCGGCCCGCAGCTGCTGAAGATCAAGGACCGCAAGGACCAGGTGTTCTGCTACAGCCCAACCGCCGAAGAAGCCGCCTGCGACTTCGCGCGCAGCGAGCTGTCCAGCTACAAGCAGCTGCCGGTGAATTTCTACCAGGTACAGACCAAGTTCCGCGACGAGATCCGCCCGCGCTTCGGCGTGATGCGTTCGCGCGAATTCCTGATGAAGGACGCCTATTCGTTCCACCTGCACGATGAGTGCCTGGTGCGCGAATACGAGAACATGAAGTCGGCCTACAGCCGCATCTTCACCCGCCTCGGCCTGGACTTCCGCATGGTGCAGGCCGACTCCGGTGCGATCGGTGGCGATGCCTCGCAGGAATTCCACGTCATCGCCGATTCCGGCGAGGACGCGCTGGTGTTCTCCACCGGTTCGGACTACGCCGCGAACATGGAAGCGGCGATCGCCGCCGACCCGGCACCGCGTGCGGCTGCCAGTGAAGCCATGCGCAAGGTCGACACCCCTACCCAGAAAACCTGCGAGGACGTCGCGGCGCTGCTCGGCATCGAGCTGCAGCGCACGGTGAAGTCGGTGGCGCTGATCGCCGGTGAAGGCGAAGCACAGCAGTTCGTGCTGGTGCTGGTGCGCGGCGACCATGAGGTCAACGAAATCAAGCTGGCCAAGGTTGCCGGCCTGGACGAACAGCGCTTTGCCAGCGAGGCGGAAATCGCCGAGTACCTGGGCAGCGTGCCGGGCTTCCTCGGTCCGGTCGCCCCGGCCAAGGCCATCCGCGTGGTCGCCGACCGCGAAGTGGCCGCGATGTCCGACTTCGTCGTCGGCGCCAACGAAGCCGGTTTCCACCTGGCCGGGGTCAACTGGGGCCGCGACCTGCCGGAACCGGAAGTGGCCGACATCCGCAACGTGCGTGCCGGTGACCGCGCGCTGGACGGTGGCGAACTGAAGATAGCCCGTGGCATCGAAGTCGGCCACGTGTTCCAGCTCGGCCGCAAATATGCCGAAGCGCTGGATGCCACCGTGCTGGACGAGAACGGCAAGGCGGCGGTGATGGCGATGGGCTGCTACGGCATCGGTATCTCGCGCGTGGTGGCTGCCGCGATCGAACAGAACCATGACGATGCCGGCATCATCTGGCCGGACGCGATGGCGCCGTGGCAGGTGGTGGTGTGCGTGATCAACCCGAAGGGCGACGCCGCCGTGGCCGATGCTGCTGCCAGCCTGCTGCAGGAACTCTGCGACGCCGGCCTCGATGCCGCGCTGGACGACCGTGGCCTGCGCCCGGGTGCGATGTTCGCCGACATGGAACTGATCGGCATCCCGCACCGCGTGGTGGTGAGCGAGCGCGGCCTGGCCGCCGGTACCTACGAGTACCGCTCGCGCCGCGCCAGCGAAGCGGAAAGCCTGGACAAGGCCACCCTGCTGCAGCGACTGCAGGGCTGATCAGGAGAAGACCGGGGCACGCCCCGGTCTTTTTTTTTGCCTGTCGCCCAGTTGAGCAATATTGCAGCGGACATAATCCGGTCAGAATCGACGCAATGCAGCCGGGATGCTGCCAGGCCATGACCCGCCTGCATTTGTGCTGTGATTAATTCATCTTTATTCTGTCCCGCGACGCCATGGACTGGCTCGTCCCGTCCACATTTTAGTTTCCGGAGTAACCGTAAATGAGCATTGACCTGACCGGCCTGTCGGCACGCGAGCTGGGCGCCCTGATCCGTACCGCCAAGAAGCAGCAGACCATCGTCGCCAAGCGCCGGCCAATCACCAAGGTCCGGGCCCAGCTGACCAAGCTGGCCAAGACCGAGGGTTACACCATCGAAGAACTGTTCGGCGGCGCCCCGGCACCGCGCGCGCGCAAAGCCGCCCCGGCAGCCAAGGCACCGTCCAAGACCGCCGGCCGCAAGCTGGGCAAGGTTGCCCCGAAGTACCGCAACCCGGCCAACCCCAAGGAAACCTGGACCGGTCGTGGCAAGCAGCCGCGCTGGATGGCCGAGCTGACCGCCAAGGGCAACAAGAAGCCGGAAGATTTCCTGATCAAGAAGGCCTGAGGCCGGATCGGGATGCAATGAAAAACGCCGGCGGAAGCCGGCGTTTTTCATTCTTCGGTGTGCGGGCCAACGGTCCACACCTACAGGGTTTTGCGCGCCGGCATCAGCAGGTTGCCGAACAGCAGGCCGGCCACCAGCGCCATCACCACGTTGAGCACGGTGAGGAACACGCTTTGGCCCGCGCCAACGTCCTGCTGCTGGACCAGGGTCAGCACGCCGCGCAGGCTGGTGCTGCCGGGCACCATCATGATGATGCCGGGCAGGCGGATGATCGCTCCTGGGCGGCCAACGAGGCGGCCGAACAGATTGCCACCGGCGGTCAGCAGCATCGCTGACAGGAAGATGCCGGCCGGCGCGCCCCAGGCGTGCCCGCCGAACTTGGAGATCGCGTAACCCGCCACCGAGGCTGCGATCACCCACGGGTAATCGCGCCGGTTGGCCTTGAACAGCATCGCGAAGGCGAATGCCGCGGTCAGCAGCGAACCCCACTCCACCCACGGCCCCTGCGGCCGCGTGGCGCGGATCACCGGGTCCAGGCCGAGTACATCGGCCAGGGTCACCGCGATCATCGCGCCCACGCTGAGCTTCATGATGGTGGTCAACGCGCCGGCGAAGCGCGCGGTACCGGAGACCCAATGCTGGCTGGCGAGTTCATTGACCGCATTGGTCAGCGACATGCCCGGCAGCAGCACCACCAGCGAGGCGATGATCACCGTGTTGAGGTTGAGTGCGCCGACAAAGGACGCGACCAGAGTTGCGACCATGCCGGCCAGCAGCGCCGCCAGCGCCTCGGCCGCTTCACGGGTGGCCGGGCGACGGTCGGTGACCATGCCGAGCAGGCCGATCATCAGCCCGATGACACCGGCGGTGGCGATGTCCAGCCACGGCAGCTTCCACATGCCGGCCACGCCGGCCGCGCCCAGGGTGAATGAAAGAATGGTGCGCAGCTTGCCGCGCCGGCCCGGATCCTTGTCCAACTGGCGCAGTGCGGTGTGGCCTTGGGCAATGCTCATCCGCCCGTTGGCCACTTCCTCGGCGATATGGTCGGCGACGCTGAGCTTGTGCAGGTCGTTCTCGCCGGGTGCCAGGCGGATCACGCGGGTGATGTCGCTGGAACCGATCGCCTGTGCCGGGTCGCTGAAACTGAGGATGATACCGGTGGGATTCGACCACGGTTCACAATCCAGATCGAGCTGGCGGGCCAGTGCCACCACTGCCGTTTCCAGGCGCTGGGCCGTGGTGCCGTAGCTGTGCAGGCGTCCGGCGATCTCGGAAACAAAGGCCACGCGCTGCGCGTAGGTGGCCTGGGGCGTGGGGATCGTGTGAGCGTCTGCGGACATGCGCCGTAGTATTACCTACTGCCGGGCCGCACTGGATAAATTCATCCGGGTTCGACGCGATGCCCCAGACAGAACGGTTATGCTGCGACCCGAATGGCCCAAGTGACCCCGAACCACGCCCCCCAGCTCGAACAGGATGCCCATGACCCGGGCCTGATCCGCCTGTCCGGCACCTGGACCCTGAAGACCGCGCTGGCCGCGGCCGAAGTCCTGCGCGGCGTTCCCGACACGCTGACCGGCATCGACGCCACCGGCATCGAGAAGATGGATTCGGCCGGCGTGCTGCAGGTACTGCGCGTAGCGCATCGCGCCGACCTTGGCGAGGACGCGTTGCAGTTCCGGCCGGACCACCAGGCGCTGGTCTGCACCATCGAGGAAGTGGCCGACGACCGGCCCCGGCCCAAGCGCGATTTCGGCGTGCTGGCGGCGCTGGAACGGCTCGGTGTCAGCGTCCATGCCACTGGCCACAACATCAAGGCGCTGTGCAGTTTCCTCGGCGAGAACCTGGTCAAGGCGGCGCGCCTGGTCAAGGAACCCCGCCGCTTCCGGATGACGGCCACCGTGCACCAGATGGAGCAGGTCGGGCTGGACGCAGTACCGCTGGTGGCGCTGCTGTCGTACCTGGTCGGCGCGGTGATCGCCTTCCTCGGCTCGACCATCCTGCGCGACTTCGGCGCCGAGATCTACGTGGTCGAGCTGGTCAACATCGCCTTCCTGCGCGAGTTCGCGGTACTGCTGACCGCGATCGTGCTGGCCGGCCGCACCGCCAGTGCGTTCACCGCGCAGATCGGCGCGATGAAGGCGCGCGAGGAAATCGACGCGATGCGCACGCTGGGCCTGGATCCGATCGACCTGCTGGTGCTGCCACGCCTGCTGGCGCTGCTGGTCACCCTGCCCCTGCTGACCTTCATCGCGATGATCGCGGGCCTGGCCGGCGGCATCACTGTCGGCGCGTTCGACCTCGACATCCCGCCGCAGATGTACATCGCGCGCATGCACGAGACGATGGAAGTGCGGCACATGCTGGTCGGCCTGTCGAAGGCGCCGGTGTTCGCGCTGGTGATCGGCCTGATCGGCTGCCTGGAAGGGCTGAAGGTGGAAGGCACGGCGCAGTCGGTCGGTGAACGCACCACCTCCAGCGTGGTGCAGACGATCTCGCTGGTGATCATCATCGACGCCTTCGCGGCGTTGTGGTTCATGCACATGGACTGGTGACATGAGCACGCATCCGACTCCCGAAGAAATACCCATGCAGGACGGCGACGGCCACGACCTGGCCATCCGCGTGCGCGGGCTGGTCAACCGCTTCGGCAGCCAGACCGTGCATGAAGACCTGGACCTGGAGGTGCGCCGTGGCGAGATCCTGGGCGTGGTGGGTGGCTCGGGTACCGGCAAATCGGTGCTGATGCGTTCGATCCTCGGCCTGCGCGTGCCCGATGCCGGGCAGATCGAAGTGCTCGGCCGCGACGCGCGTGCCGACGATGCCGAGAGCCGCCTGCACATCGAGCGCAACACCGGCGTGCTGTTCCAGGACGGCGCCCTGTTCTCTTCGCTGACCGTGGGCGAGAACGTTCAGGTGCCACTGAAGGAGCACCACCGCGAATTGCCCGAGCGCTGGCACTACGAGCTGGCGCTGCTGAAGGTGAAGCTGGCCGGCCTGCCCGCCGATGCGATCAACAAGCTGCCATCGCAGTTGTCCGGTGGCATGCGCAAGCGCGCCGGCCTGGCCCGCGCGCTGGCGCTGGACCCGCCGCTGCTGTTCCTGGATGAACCGACCGCAGGCCTCGACCCGATCGGTGCGGCCGCGTTCGACCGCCTGATCAAGACCCTGCAGGAGGCGCTGGGGCTGACCGTGTTCCTGATCACCCACGACCTGGACACGCTGTACGCCATCTGCGACCGGGTGGCGGTGATCGCCGACCGCAAAGTGGTGGCCAACGCGCCACTGCCGGACATCGAGAAACTGGATCATCCGTGGATCCAGGAATACTTCCACGGACCGCGTGCGCGTGCCGCGCGCGGCGAACAGATCGAGAGTGCCTGAGCCATGGAAACCAAAGCCAACTACGTGCTGATCGGCGCGTTCACCCTGATCACCGGCCTGGCCCTGCTGGCCTTCGGCCTGTGGGCGGCCAAGTACTCCTCCGACCGCACCTGGCAGGAATACCGCGTGGTGTTCCGCGAGGCGGTGACCGGCCTGTCGGTGGGCAGCCCGGTGCAGTACAACGGCATCGCGGTCGGTTCGATCATCGAACTGAACCTGGTGCCGGACGACCCGCGCCAGGTGGTCGCACGCATCCGCCTGAACTCGACCACCCCGGTCAAGACCGATACCCGCGCCAAGCTGGCGATCACCAGCCTGACCGGCCCATCGATCATCCAGCTCAGCGGCGGCACGCCGCAGTCGCCGGCGCTGACCACGGTCAACAAGGATCCGGCGCCGATCATCCCGACCACGCCGTCGGCCCTGCAGAACATCACCGACGTCGCCAATCGCATTGTCGAGCGCATGGACCAGATCCTCAGCGATCGCAACGTGGCTTCGATCAACGCGACGCTGGCCAACCTGGAGACGATCAGCGGCGGCCTGGCCGACCGTGACCAGGGCACGCAGGCGCTGCTGCTCAGCGCGCGCGATGCCGCCCGCAGCCTGGACACCACGCTGAAGACCACCAACGGCACCATCGAGCGCCTGGACAGGAACCTGGTGCAGCAGCTGCCGGGCATCATCGACAAGCTGGACGGCACCCTGGCCAAGCTCGACTCGGCCGCCGGCAACGCCGATTCGATCCTTGGCGAGAACCGCGCCGCGATCAACAGCTTCGCCAATGATGGCCTCGGCCAGCTGGGCCCGACGCTGACCGAACTGCGCGGCCTGATCCGCGACCTGCGCCGGGTCAGCGACCGCCTCGAGAACAACCCCGCGCGCTACCTGCTGGGCCGCGACGCACCGAAGGAGTTCGAACCCAAATGAGCCCGATGCCCCTTCCGCGCCTGCTGCTGGCCGCTTCGCTGGTCACCCTGCTGGGCGGCTGCTCCATCCTTGGCAGCAGCGAGAAAACCGCGGTGACGCTGTACTCGCCCGCCGTGCAGGTGAAGGCCGATCCGGCGTGGCCGCAGGCCAGCTGGCAGCTGGTACTGGCCAAGCCCAGCGCCGCACGCATGGTCGACAGCCCGCGCATCAACGTGCGGCCGACCCCATCGCAGCTGGAGATCTACAAGGGCGCCAGCTGGGCCCAGCCGGCCACCGACATGATCGAGGACACCCTGCTGCGCGGCTTTGAGGATTCCGGACGCATCCACGGCGTCGCCCGCAGCACCGCCGGCATCCGCGCCGACTACAAGCTTTCCACCGACGTGCGCCGCTTCGAGTCGGACTACCAGGGCCAGGCCACGCCGACCGTGGTGATCGAGGTCAACGCCAAGCTGATCCACGTCGCCGACCAGCGCGTGGTGGCCGACCGTACCTTCCGCCAGGCACAGCCGGTCGGCAGTACCGACGTGCCGTCGGTGACCGCCGCGTTCGAGCGCGGCCTGCAGCAGCTGGCGCAGGATGTGGTGGGCTGGACGCTGGTGAGCGGGCAGGCCGACCAGCCGACCGTCACGCGCTGATCGATCAGCGTGGCGCAATCCAGCGGAACGTCAGGTTGATCCGCTCGCCCTGCACGCGCGCCATCTTCGGCAACGCGTGCTGGTAATAGCGCTGGGTCTGCCCGGCCATTACCAGCAGGTCGCCATGGCCGAGCAGGTACTCGGTCTTCTGCGTCGGATCATCACGCCGGCGTAGCAGGAAACGCCGTGCCACCCCCAGGCTCAGCGAGGCGATCACCGGCGCCGGGCCCAGTTCGGGTTCGTCGTCACTGTGCCAGCCCATGTAATCGCCACCGCCGCGATAGCGGTTCAGCAGTACGCTGTTGAAGGCATGTCCACAGAATACCTGCAGCCGTTCGCGAAGCAGCAGCAGGGCCGGCTGCCACGGCTCGGGCAGGAAATCGGCACCCGAATAGCGATAGCGCGCCTCGGCATCTCCCATCCAGCAGCTCAGGCGGGGCGAATCGACGATACGGCCGAACATGCGGATGCGATGCACCTGCCAGGAGATGTGGTGCTCCAGCTGCTGCTGCATCAGGTCCGCCTGGTCCGCGGCCAGCCAGCCCCGATGCCAGTGAATGTCGGCGTCGTCCAGTGGGAAATGCATGCCAGCACGCTAGCACACCCCCTCCGCGGCCAGCGACTATGATGGTCGCCCGCATTCCTGCGCGCCACCTGACGATGATGACGATGAAGCACTCCTGGTACAGCCTCAAATGGCGGATTCGCCAGGCCTCGCGCCGGCTGGCCTCGGTGATTCACAACCTGCGCCAGGTGGGCCCGGCGGCCACGCTGCGCAAGGTCAAGGCGGTGCTTCGCCCACATCCACCGGCCGTAGTATCGGTGCCCGCTCAAGCAGTGTGTTCTTCCGGCGAGGTGCACAGCACCGCCCCTGCACGTGCTGGATACGTGCTGGTGATTGATGCCAGCGCGCCCGATCCGACCCGCGATTCCGGCTCGGTCCGGATGTGCAAGATCCTCCAGTCGATCCGCGAGCTGGGATGGCAACCGGTGTTCATGCCGGACAATGGTGTCATCAGTGCCGAAAGTCGCGCTTTCCTCGACACACTGGGCGTGGACCTGATCGGCATCGCAGGCAGCCCCCGTCTCGACCAGTGGCTGCGTGTGCACGGCCAGCAGCTGCGTGCCACCTTGCTCAGCCGCCACCATGTGGCGGCAGCCCACATCGGGCTGATCCGCGATTACGCCGTCGGCAAGGTGATCTTCGACACCGTGGACCTGCACCATGTGCGTGAGCAGCGTGCTGCGGACCTGCGCCAAGACCCGGACCTGCAGCGTCAGGCCGCACGCACGCGGCAAAGCGAGTTCGCCCTGATCAACGCCAGCGACACGACGCTGGTGGTCAGCCAGACCGAGCTGGAGATGCTGCAGGCGCAACTGCCCGGCAGCGACATCCGGCTGCTGTCCAACATCCATGACGTGCACGGCGGCAAACGCAGTTTCGGGGACACCGCTGACCTGTACTTCGTGGGGGGCTATGCCCATCAGCCCAACCAGGAAGCGCTGGAATGGCTGGTCGGCGAGATCCATCCCCGCATCCGTGCGCAGCGCCCGGAGATCGTCCTGCACCTGATCGGAGAGATTCCGGAAGACGTGGCGGCGCGCTACGCCGGCAACGGCGTCATCGTCCACGGCCACGTGGCATCACTGCAGCCCTTCCTGTCGCGTTGCAGGATCGCGCTCGCCCCGCTGCTCTCCGGTGCAGGCGTGAAAGGCAAGGTCAATGAGGCCATGAGCCACGGTGTTCCGGTGGTGGCCACGCCCATTGCTGCCGAAGGCATGTTCCTGATCGACGGTCAGAATGCACTGATCGCGGCAGATACCGAGGCGTTCAGCAACGCCGTCCTGCGCCTGTACTCGAATGAGGCGTTGTGGTCCCACATCTCCGAACAGGGCTACCACAACATCCGCGAGCACTTCTCCAGCGATGCAGCGCGCAGGAGTCTGGAAGCACTCCTGCGCGACTGATCACTCCGGCGCGAACGCCGATTCAACCTCGGGCGAACGCCACGCCGGTTTTTTCCTTCAGTTCGTCATCGCTGACACCCGGCGCCGCTTCTACCAGCACCAGACCAGCATCGGTGACGTCAAACACGGCCAGGTCGGTGATGATGCGGTCGACCACGCCGACGCCGGTCAGCGGCAGCGTGCATTCGGCCAGGATCTTGTGCTCGCCGTTCTTGGCGGTGTGCTCCATCAGCACCACCACGCGCTGCACCCCGGCCACCAGGTCCATCGCGCCGCCCATGCCCTTGACCATCTTGCCGGGCACCATCCAGTTGGCCAGGTCGCCCTTGTCGGTGACCTGCATGGCACCGAGGATGGCCAGGTTGACGTGGCCACCGCGGATCATCGCGAAGCTGTCGTGGCTGCCGAAATAGCTGGCACCGGCACGCGCGGTGACGGTCTGCTTGCCGGCATTGATCAGGTCCGCGTCGATTTCGGCTTCGGTCGGGAACGGGCCGATACCGAGCAGGCCGTTCTCCGACTGCAGCCACACGTCCACGCCTTCAGGGATGTGGTTGGCGACCAGGGTCGGCAGGCCGATGCCCAGGTTCACGTACGCTCCATCGGTCAGTTCGCGGGCGGCGCGTGCCGCCATCTCGTCACGGGTCCACGCCATGTCAGTTGCCCTCCGCGCGGATGGTGCGCTGTTCGATGCGTTTTTCAGGATGTGCGTTGTGCACGATGCGGTGCACGTAGATGCCCGGCAGGTGCACCTGGTCCGGATCGATGGCGCCAACCGGCACGATCTCCTCGACCTCGGCGATGCAGACCTTGCCGGCCATCGCACAGGCCGGGTTGAAATTCCGAGCGGTCTTGCGGAACACCAGGTTGCCGGCCCCGTCGGCCTTCCACGCCTTGACCAGCGCCACGTCGGCGCGCAGCGCGGTTTCCATCACGTAGTGCTTGCCGTCGAACTCGCGGGTTTCCTTGCCCTCGGCCACCACGGTGCCGTAGCCGGTGGCAGTGAAGAACGCCGGGATGCCTGCACCGCCGGCACGCAGGCGTTCGGCCAGGGTGCCTTGCGGGTTGAATTCCAGCTCGAGCTCGCCGGCCAGGAACTGCCGCTCGAACTCCTTGTTCTCACCCACGTAGGACGAGATCATCTTCTTGATCTGCCGGGTTTCCAGCAGTTGGCCGAGGCCGAAACCATCAACGCCGGCATTGTTGGAGATCACGGTCAGGCCCTTGGCACCACTGTCGCGCAGCGCGGCGATCAATGCCTCGGGAATGCCACACAGGCCGAAGCCGCCCACGGCCAGCGTCTGGCCATCGGCGACCACCCCTTGCAGGGCCTCCGCCGCACTGGCGAAGCGCTTGCTGCGCTTGCCGGTGGAAGTCACGTGTTCCATTTCTACAGCCCCACACGGGAAGAATGAGCGCATTCTAGCGCTACGACCGCATACGGCTGGGATGCGCCGCAGCATGACGCCACGGCGCGTTGCGCCTCAGCGCGTGCCCGGGATCTTCGCGGTGGCGCGATGTTCCAGCGCCAGCAACACCGCAAACCCCAGCAGCAGTGTTACCGGCATGCGGACACGGTCTACACTGGTGCGCAGGTGCCAGTCCAGGTCATGCGGTGTTCCGAGGTAGACCAGGAACAGCACCGCTGCGTACGCCAGCGCCGCCAGCGCGGCGGCCGATGCCGCCGGAACCCGCAGCACCGGGCGCCAGAGCACCGCCAGCACCAGCAACGGCACCAGCACCCACACATCCAGCAGCAGGCGACCGACGATCGGCAGGGTACCGCCCTCGCTGCCAAGCCGCGCCAGCAGCTGCGCCTTCATGTCACTTCCCGCCAGGTCATTGCCCACCCCTGCCTGCCCGACGGCCAGCTTCCATGCCAGCAATGGCAGCAGGGCCACAACCGCGGCCAGGAGGATGCGCCAGCCCAGACGGCGCTCACGCAGCACGCCTTCGCCCAGCACCACGGCCGTCAACAGAGCCGCAAGCACGGCGCCCTCGTTCTTCAACATCGACAGTACGGCCACCAGCAGGGTGAATGCGACCAGCTCACGACCACCACCATGCTCCCCGGACATGCGGTGACGCATCGCTGTCGCCACGGCAGCGACGGCGTAGACCGCCACCAGCGGATCCATGTAGCCGTTGATCAGCATGTCGCGCCCCAGGCGCAGCAGCAGCACTGCGAACAGCACCCCGCACCAGCGCCATCGGAAACTCGGGACGATCAGCAGCAGCGCCGGCAGCAGCAGCAGCGGTGCCACCGCCTTGGGCAGCAGTTCGTTCCAGTGCCCGGCCAAACCTGCTGCGCAGGCCATCAACAACGGAACCAGTGCGGGATAGTCGTTGTGGCTCCACGGCGCGTAATCATCCAGCTGGGCGTACAACGTGCCCTCCAGGTAGATCCGCTTGGCATGGAAGAGCCAGATCGAACGCGGGTCCCAGCCATCGGTGGGGCTTCCCAGCGCGATCAACACCAGCGCCAGAACGGCCAGGACCAGAGGCGCGGTACGCAGGTCACGCACGGCTGGCAGGGCGAGCAGCGCGCTGAGCACGACCGTGCCGAATGCCACCTGCACCAGCCAGCCCGCCAGGCCTACGGCGGCCAGGCCATAGCAGAGAAGAATGGAGACCAGCATGGCCAGCGCCGCACGGCGCCCTGGTTCAGCGGCAGTCAGCAAGAACGACATCTCCGCTCCTCCCCTGGACGTGGCACTGGTCAACCAGCGGATCACCGGCCCTCAGCAGGCGCTGTGGGGTATCGGTATCGCTGAACCGAACCGGATACAGCGCCTCCCACATGCGTTGCTGGATCAAGGGATCGTCCTTCAGTCCCTGCCCGAGCGAAAGCAGCGAAGGCGCGATCGGCTGCGCGCGCACCAGATCACGTGCATCCACCACCTCACGTGGTACGGATGCGTCGAATCCCGCGTCCTCAGCGAAGGCCTGGCGCAGCAGCGACGTCTGATAGTCCGATCGCTTGGCGACCGATACGAGGGAAGCGCTCAACAGCAGCACCAGGATCCCGGCAATCGCCAGGTCCCGGCGCGTAGTGCGCAGGGGGGAAGAGGTGGAGGTCATGTCATCCATGAAACGTTTCAAGGAACCAACGGAAAAACCAATGCGCCAGCAGTACCCAGGCTATTGGCAACGGTAGTCGGACGGCATCCGGCTGTCGCGGAAAGGATCAGTGAGGGCATCGGTGTACTGCCCCATCAGCAGGCGGTGGGTCGGCAGCAGGTTCTGCCGGTAGAAGCGGCCGAACGATGCGAGGCGCTCGCCGCGCGCGGTCAACCGCACACAACCATCATGGATCTGCACGGTTCCGGACTGCAGCTGCTCGGTCAGGCGCACTTCCACCAGGTGATGCTCGCGGACGTACTCTTCCGTGAACACCTGGCGGAACGCGTCTTCGCGTATCCCACCACCACGCTGTTGCAGCTTCTCCAGGATGTAGAAAGACAGCGAGCGGTCGATGACGGTCGGGACCGAGATCGCGAACACATAGCCTCCCAGCAACCAGATGGCGGCCAGCTGGATCAGCTCGAGGCGGCTGAAATCTCTGAACCACTTCAACGCATACAGGCCCGCAAACACCACCACCACTGCGATCACCGCGTCGAGGATGCTGGCATACAGCACCACGTTCACGCGGAACTGGCGCATGTGGACGTAGTAGACCAGCAGCAGGGCGGCAATGAATGCAAGGGTTGCCAGCGCGGCACGCAGATATTTGTTCATTTGAACACCAGGAACTTGTTGGCGACGAAGCTGACGGCCATCTGCATTCCGGTCGCCAGCACGAACCCTGCGCGGTAGTCCAGGCCCCATCGATCGGCCCAGACGTACATCACCAGCGCATGCAGGACGGCGATCGCGGCGTAGATCAGCAGGAACAGCGAGCCCTGCCGCGCCAGGCTGCCCTGCCTGCCATGGAAAACGAAGTAGCGGCTGCCGAGGAACGACACGGTGATGCCAAAGACCGCTGCAATCGCGTTGGCCATCGCGGCCAGCGGGACGTGCAGCACCTCGATGTTGAAGTGCAGCACTCCATAGTGCACCGCGGTGGCGACCAGGCCATTGATCACGTAGCGGACGGCCTGTCCGCCCAGCGCATCCTTAGCCACTGCGACGGCCGGCATGCAGGACCTCGTCAACGAATTCGCGATAGCTGCCCACGCTCATGACGCCACCGCCGCGCATCATCCCCGACAACATCAGGATGATCAGCGTCAGTGCCGCGGTCTGCAGGAACACCAGCACCAGGATGCCGAATGCCAGCGAGAACCAGCCCTGCGATGCAAAGCCCAGCATCTTCAGCCCGGTGGCAACGATCCCGCCGATGATCGACAGTGCCGCCACCATGGTGCAGGCGATGCCCACGCGTACCAGTACATCCTCGGCAAACACCATCAGTGCACGGAATCCGTGCAGGGCCAGGCCGACGAAGTTCATCTTGCTGCGGCCGGCATAGCGCGGACCACGATCCAGCGCACAGGTCTGCACGCGCAGCTTCGAGCCCAGCACGCAGGCGGCAACGTGGATCCACAGCTCCTGCATCGATGCCAACCGGCGCACCGCCGGCATCTTCGCCGCCATGAAGTTGCCGAAGCTGATCTGGCGCCCGCTGAGCAGCGAGAACAGCAGCTTGTAGACGATGTAGAACGACTTGAACTTCAGCGATTCGACCCGGCTGCGACGGCTGGCCACCACCACGTCGACATCGGCCGATTCCAGGCCCGCCACCAGCTCGGTGATGCTCTCCGGCGTATCCTCGCCATCGGAATCCATCACGACGACAATGTCATTGCCATCGAAGTGCTCGGCCACATAGCCCAGGCCGATGGCGATCGCACGCTGATGCCCGACATTGCGACGCAGGCGGATCACCACGCCCTCCAGCCCCGAAGCCTCAATGGCGCTGATCGGCAATGGCTGCCGCACCGAGCCGTCGTCCACGGCCACCACATAGGTGTCCGGACCCTGGGTGCGGGCGAGCTCGACGAAAAGCTTCGAGGAGGCTTCCAGGTCCTCGTAGACCGGCATCACCACGATCTTGCGCATCGTCGCCACCTCAGGCCTGCAAGCGATGGCGGAAATAGGCGATGGTCTCCTTCAGGCCGTCCTCCAGGCCGACCTTGGGCTCCCAGCCCAGATCCGCTTTGGCCAGGCTGATATCCGGCTGGCGTTGGCGTGGATCATCCGAGGGGAGCGGACGGTACTCGATCTTCGACGCGCCGCCGACCAGACGGAGCACGGTCTCGGCCAGTTCCAGCATGGTGTACTCGGACGGATTGCCGATATTGATCGGACCGGTGAGATCAGCCGGCGAGTCCATCAGCCGCAACATGCCCTCGATCAGGTCATCGACATAGCAGAAGCTGCGCGTCTGGCTGCCATCGCCATAGATGGTGATCGGCTCGCCCTTCAGCGCCTGCACGATGAAGTTGCTGACCACCCGGCCGTCATTGGGATGCATGCGCGGACCATACGTGTTGAAGATGCGCATGACCTTGATCTCCAACTGGTGCTGGCGCCAGTAGTCGAAGAACAGCGTTTCGGCGCAACGCTTGCCCTCGTCATAGCAGCTGCGGATGCCGATCGGGTTGACCCGGCCCCAGTAGCCTTCCACCTGCGGGTGGATTTCCGGATCGCCATACACCTCGCTGGTGCTGGCCTGCAGGATGCGCGCGCGCAGGCGCTTGGCCAGGCCGAGCATGTTGATCGCGCCATGCACGCTGGTCTTGGTGGTCTGCACCGGGTCCTGCTGGTAGTGGATCGGTGACGCCGGGCAGGCCAGGTTGAAGATCCGGTCCACTTCCACATAGAGCGGGAACGTCACGTCATGGCGCATGAGCTCGAACCGTGGGTGGCCCAGCAGCCCATCCACGTTCGCCTTGCTGCCGGTGTAGAAGTTGTCCACGCAGAGGACGTCATGGCCGCCCGCGATGAGCCGATCGCACAGATGCGACCCGAGGAAGCCCGCGCCACCGGTCACCAGCACGCGTTTCTGATCGTGAGTGAATTTCAAAGCAAACCTCGATCCTTCTGGAACAGCAGGCCAATCGGCGATGGCCACGCGGGCCATGTCCTCGGTCGTCAGCGCGCAATTGTATGCGAACTGCCTGCTGGCCATGGTCCATTGACGGGGAATCGGCCGGCCCCCTCCCAAGTCAACGCTGCTGGCCGGGCGCCCCTGGCTCACCGGCCGTTTGCAGACCCTCCCGCTATAATCAGGCTTCTCTATCCGGATGGACTGCTTCGATGCCCCTGCCCGCTTTCAAGGCCTACGATATCCGCGGCCGTGTGCCGGAAGAACTGAACGAGGACCTGGCCCGTCGCATCGGCGTCGCCCTGGCCGCACAGCTCGCTCCAGGCCCGGTGGTCCTCGGCCATGATGTGCGCCTTACCAGTCCGGCACTGCAGGATGCGCTGGCCGCAGGCCTGCGTGGGACCGGCCGTGAGGTGATCGACATCGGCCTGTGCGGCACCGAAGAGGTCTACTTCCAGACCGATCACCTCGGCGCGGCCGGCGGCGTGATGGTGACCGCCAGCCACAACCCGATGGACTACAACGGCATGAAGCTGGTGAAGGAGAACGCGCGGCCGATCAGTTCGGATACCGGCCTGTTCGCGATCTCCGATGCGGTCGCCGCCGACACCGCCGAGGCCCAGCCGCCGCGTGCCGGCCAGGTCGCCCAGCATGACAAGAGCGCCTACATCCAGCACCTGCTGAGCTATGTCGATGCCGGCAAGCTGAAGCCGCTGAAGCTGGTGGTGAATGCGGGCAATGGCGGCGCCGGCGCCATCGTCGACCTGCTGGCACCGCACCTGCCGTTTGAGTTCATCCGCATCTGCCACGAGCCGGACGGCAGCTTCCCCAACGGCATTCCCAACCCGCTGCTGCCGGAGAACCGCGCCGCCACCGCCGACGCAGTGCGCGAACACGGTGCCGACTTCGGCATCGCCTGGGACGGTGACTTCGACCGTTGCTTCTTCTTCGACCACAGCGGCCGCTTCATCGAGGGCTACTACCTGGTCGGCCTGCTGGCCAAGGCGATCCTGGCGCGCCATCCCGGCGGCAGGATCGTGCATGACCCGCGCCTGGTCTGGAACACTGTGGACATGGTCGAGCAGGCCGGCGGTGTCGCGGTGCAGTGCAAGAGCGGGCATGCGTTCATCAAGGAAAAGATGCGGGCCGAGGATGCCGTGTATGGCGGCGAGATGAGCGCCCATCACTACTTCCGCGAATTCGCCTACGCCGACTCCGGGATGATTCCGTGGCTGCTGATCGCCCAGCTGGTCTCCGAAAGTGGCCGTTCGCTGGCCGACTGGGTGGAAGACCGGATGGCCGCCTATCCGTGCAGCGGCGAGATCAACTTCAAGGTGGACGATGCCAAGGCCACAGTGGCGCGCGTGATGGAGCACTTCGCGGCGCAATCGCCCAGGCTGGACCACACCGATGGCATCAGTGCCGACTTCGGCGACTGGCGCTTCAACCTGCGCAGCTCCAACACCGAACCGCTGCTGCGCTTGAACGTCGAAGCGCGCGGTGACGCTGCGTTGATGCAGGCGCGCACCGACGAAATTTCCCGTCTGATCCAGCAGTAACCGAGGCCCGCATGAGCAGCATCCAGCCCGTCATCCTGTCCGGCGGATCCGGTACCCGCCTGTGGCCGCTTTCGCGCGAGGCCTACCCGAAGCAGTTCCTGCCACTGGCCGGCGAGCTGACGATGCTGCAGGCCACCTGGCAACGCGTCGCCCCACTGGCGGCGCGTGGCCCGCTGGTGATTGCCAACGAGGAACACCGCTTCGTTGCCGCCGAACAGCTGCAGCAGGTCGGCACCGAACCGGCCGCGATCATCCTTGAACCGGTGGGCCGCAATACCGCACCGGCCATCGCCGTGGCTGCGCTGGAAGCCACCCGGGACGGCGCCGACGCGCTGCTGCTGGTGCTGCCCTCCGATCATGTGATCACCGACGAGGTGGCCTTCCGCAACGCGGTGCAGGCCGCCGCCAGTGCCGCTGAAGCCGGCAAGCTGGTCACGTTCGGCATCGTGCCGACCGGCCCGGAAACCGGCTACGGCTATATCAAGACTGCCAACGGCCAGGGCCTGCGTGCCGTCGAACGCTTCGTCGAAAAGCCCGACCTGGAGACCGCCACCGGCTACGTCAGCAGCGGCCAGTACTACTGGAACAGCGGCATGTTCCTGTTCAAGGCGTCGCGTTACCTGCAGGAGCTGGAGCGCTTCCAGCCGGAAATGCTGGCCCGCAGCCGCCAGGCCTGGCAGCAGGCGCGCCGCGATGCCGACTTCACCCGCCTGGACAGGGATGCCTTCACGGCGGTGCCGTCGGACTCGATCGACTACGCGGTGATGGAGAAGACTGCCGATGCAGTCGTGATCCCGCTGGATGCCGGTTGGAACGACGTCGGTTCGTGGACCGCGCTGCGCGATGTCTCGCAGCAGGACGGCGACGGCAACGCCCATCAGGGCGATGTGATCGCCATCGACTGCCGCAACACCTATGCCTATGCGCAGCGCCTGGTGGCCATGGTCGGCCTCGATGACGTGATCGTGGTCGAGACCGACGATGCGGTGCTGGTCGGCAAGGCCGACCGCATGCAGGAGGTCAAGACGATAGTGGCGAAGCTGAAGGCTGAAGGCCGCAGCGAAGCCACCTGGCACCGCAAAGTGTATCGCCCCTGGGGCGCCTACGATTCGATCGACAACGGCGAGCGTTTCCAGGTCAAGCGGATCACGGTCAAGCCCGGCGGTACGCTCAGCCTGCAGATGCATCACCACCGCGCCGAGCACTGGATCGTGGTCAGCGGCACCGCCGAAGTGACCCGTGGCAGCGAGGTGATCCTGCTCAGCGAGAACCAGAGCACCTACATCCCGCTGGGCGTGACCCACCGCCTGCGCAACCCGGGCAAACTGCCGCTGGAACTGATTGAAGTACAGTCGGGCAGTTACCTGGGCGAGGATGACATCGTGCGCTTCGAAGATACCTACGGGCGGAGTTGACCGGTTTTCCAGGGAACTACAGCGGCAGAACTGCTGGAAGATGCCAGCATCTGCCGCGTTTGTGTTTGATCAAGGTTCACCTATGATATTGCCCTCGGCCGAGCGGCCAAGGGGCAATACGAATGATCAAGGCTGGCACACTGCAATCACTTCAGGCGCTCCGAGGCGTGGGTGCCGTCGCGGTGGTGATCTACCATGCGCTGTCGATACACCCGTTCCTGAATTTCCGGGCGGGTGCCGCGGGCGTCGACCTGTTCTTCGTCATCAGCGGTATCGTCATGTGCCTTTCGCTGAGGCCAGAGACCACCGCACTGGACTTCATGAAGCGCCGGGTGATTCGTGTTGTGCCCATGTATTGGATTGCGACGACGCTGGCAGCAGCGTACTTCTACATTCGCTATCCGGACATTCCACCTTCCACCATACACATCGTGCGTTCCTACCTGTTCGCGCCGCCGCCCGAAGGCTTCGGTATGCCCGTCCTTTACCCGGGGTGGACGCTGAACTTCGAAATGTTCTTCTACGCGGTGTTGTCCGTGATGCTTGTAACCAGGCGCATGGCGATTCCGCTGGCCGCCTGCCTCCTGGTCGTTCTCAGCAGTGTCGGGAGCGTCATCCCCTCGCTCAGCAAGATCTATTACTTCAATCCAATCATCCTGGAGTTTGCAGCGGGCATGGTGATCGGCCTGGCCATCAAAGCAGGTTATCGACCCAGGCTGATGGAAGGCAGCGTCTACCTGATCGGCGCACTGGTCCTGATCGTGGTGCACAATCACTACCGCTCGGAGGGCGTCCTTCCCTGGCTGCTGCCCAGCATTCTGCTGATTGTCGGCTCGCTTGCATTTGAGACATCGAAGGTCGTCACGCATCGCTTCACGCAGTTGATCGGCGAAGCCAGCTACTCGATCTATCTGTTCCACGCACTGGCCATCTGGCTCACCACCTGGATCTGGCGTGGGACGCCGCAGGCTGGGGCGGTTCTGTTTGCAATCGCGCTCTCGGTAGTAATGGGTGTGGCCGCGTACTACACCCTCGAAAAGCCCCTGCTAAACCTGATGCTTCGCCGCAGGAAGTCCAGCGCGAAGAAGTCGCTGGAAGGCCACGCCTGAGCCCGGGATGGGGCAGCGACTACCGACCGTCCAGGACCGCTGCGAGCCCCATGCTGCCTGCCACTCAGGAGGGGCAAGCGGTATGCGACCGTTGCAGCTCCACCATCACCCGCTTCAGGCCGTCCCGCCATTCCGGCAACTCGATGCCGAAATCCTGCTGCAGCCTGCGGTTGTCCAGCACCGACCAGGCCGGGCGCTGGGCCGGGGTCGGATACGCCGAGCTGGGAATCGCCTCGACGACGGGCACCTTCGGCAATACGCCGGTGGCCAGTGCCTCGGCAAAGATCGCCTCGGCAAAGCCGTGCCAGCTGGTCTGGCCGCTGGCGGTCAGGTGCCAGGTGCCCGACAGATGGCGCGGATGCTGCAGCGCCTGCACGGTGACGTCGGCGATCAGCGCCGCCGGCGTGGGCGTCCCGATCTGGTCGTCCACCACCCGCACCTGATCGCGCTCGGCGCCAACGCGGAGCATGGTGCGCAGGAAGTTCGTGCCATGCGCGGCATACACCCACGCCGTACGGAAGATCAGATGGCGTCCTCCCGCGGCACGCACTGCGTCCTCGCCATCGCGCTTGCTGGTGCCGTAGACCCCCAGCGGGGCTGTCGGCGCATCCTCACGGTAAGGTGTGGTGCCCTGGCCATCGAACACGTAGTCGGTGGAGTAATGCACGAACGGCACACCCTTCGCCGCGCACCAGCGTGCGATCACACCTGGCGCCTGCGCATTGGCCGCAAAGGCCGCGTCGACCTCCTGTTCGGCACGATCGACCGCCGTATAGGCGGCCGCGTTGACCACGATCGATGGCTGCAGACGGTCGAGCAATGCAGGCAGGCTGTCGGGCTCGGCGAAATCAGCGGTTTCACAGGCACGGCCATCGGGCAGCACGCCGCTACGGGTGGTCACCGCCACGTTGCCCAGCGGCGCCAGCGCGCGCAGCAGCTCCTGGCCAAGCTGGCCGTTGCCGCCGAACAGCAGGACGGTCATGGCACGTAGACCGGCAGGCGATCTTCGGCGATGTCGCTCAGGAAGGGCGCATGCTCGTCCTTCGCCGACAGGATCGGGCTGCCCAGCGGCCAGTCCACGCCGATGTCCGCATCATTCCAGCGCACGCCGGCATCGAAATCCTTGAGGTACACCTCGGTGCACAGGTAGCTGAACACCGCGCGCTCGGACAGCACCGCAAAGCCATGGGCGAAGCCTTCCGGAATCCAGAACTGCCTCCTGTTCTCCGCGCTGAGCATGACCGCCGCCCACCGGCCGAAGCTCGGCGAACCGCGGCGGATGTCCACGGCAACGTCATAGACCTCGCCCTCGAGCACGCTCACCAGCTTGCCCTGCGGGCGCGGCCACTGGTAATGCAGGCCGCGCAGCACGCCCTGTGCGGAGGTCGAGACGTTGCTCTGCACGAAGCGGTCCGGCAGCCCCTGCGCGGCGAAACGCTCGGCATTCCAGGTCTCGAAGAAGCAGCCACGGGCATCGCCGAACACCGCCGGCTCGATCACCACGCAGCCGGGCAGATCGGTTTCAATCACTTTCACGGAACCACTCCACGCAGGGCGAGCTTGTGCAGGTACTGGCCATAGCCATTCTTGATCAGCGGTGCAGCCAATGCCTCCAACTGCGCAGCGTCGATCCAGCCCTTGCCGAACGCGATCTCCTCCGGGCAACACACCTGCAGGCCCTGCCGGGTCTGGATGGTCTCGATGAAGTTGGATGCTTCCAACAGTGACTGGTGGGTGCCGGTGTCGAGCCAGGCATAGCCACGTCCCAGCGGCTCGAGGTGCAGGCGCCCCTGCTCCAGGTATCGGCGGTTGAGATCGGTGATCTCCAGCTCGCCGCGGGCCGAGGGCTTCAGCTCGGCAGCGTAGTCACAGGCGTGGGAATCATAGAAATACAGGCCGGTCACCGCGTAGTTCGAGCGCGGATTCAGCGGCTTCTCGACAAGGCCGACCACCTTGCCACTGCCGTCGAATTCGGCCACGCCGTAACGCTCGGGGTCGTTGACCCAGTAACCGAACACCGTCGCTCCCTGATCGCGCGCATCGGCACGCCGCAGCATTTCGCTCAGCCCGTGGCCGTGGAAGATGTTGTCCCCCAGCACCAGGCAGCTCGGCTTGCCGGCAACGAAATCGCGGCCGATCAGGTAGGCCTGGGCCAGGCCATCGGGGCTGGGCTGCACGGCATACTGGATGTCCATGCCCCACTGCGAACCATCGCCCAGCAGTTGCCGGAACAGCACCTGTTCGTGCGGAGTGTTGATGATCAGCACCTCACGGATGCCCGCCAGCATCAGCACGCTGAGCGGGTAGTAGATCATCGGCTTGTCATACACCGGCAGCAGCTGCTTGCTGACACCCTGGGTGATCGGGTACAGCCGGGTGCCGGAACCACCGGCGAGAATGATGCCCTTGCGCTGGGTCATGTCGTCTCCTGGACTCAGGCCGCCGTACCGATGCGCTGCAGGCGATAGCTGCCATCCAGCACCCCGTTGACCCAGGCCTGGTTGTCCAGGTACCAGTCAACGGTGCGGGTGATGCCCTGCTCGAAGGTGTAGGCCGGCTCCCAGCCCAGGTCGTTCTTCAGCTTGGACGCATCGATCGCATAGCGGCGGTCATGTCCGGGGCGGTCGGCCACGTGGGTGATCTGGCTGCTGCGCGGCTGGCCGTCTGCACGCGGGCGACGCTGGTCCAGCAGCGCGCAGATCGCGTGCACCACCTCGATGTTCTGCCTCTCCGAATTGCCGCCCACGTTGTAGGTCTCGCCCACCTTGCCGTTGGCCAGCACGGTGCGGATCGCTTCGCAGTGATCGGACACGAACAGCCAGTCGCGTACCTGCCTGCCGTCGCCGTACACCGGCAACGGCTCGCCGGCCAGCGCCTTGGCGATCACCAGCGGGATCAGCTTCTCGGGGAAGTGGTACGGGCCATAGTTGTTTGAGCAATGGGTGGTCAGCACCGGCAGCCCATACGTGTGGTGGAAAGCGCGGACCAGGTGGTCCGAAGCTGCCTTCGACGCCGAGTACGGTGAATTCGGTGCGTACTGCGAGGTTTCGCTGAACGAGCCGGTCTCACCGAGGGTGCCGTACACCTCGTCGGTGGACACGTGCAGGAAGCGGAAGGCGGTCGCCTGCGTGGCCGGCAGCGCCTTCCAGTAATCGCGCACCGCCTCCAGCAGGCCCAGGGTGCCGACCACGTTGGTCTGGATGAAGGCACCCGGGCCATCGATGGAACGGTCGACATGACTTTCCGCGGCGAAGTTCAGCACCGCCTCCGGCTGGTGCTCGGCCAGCAGCCGGCTGACCAGGGCGCGGTCACCGATATCCCCCTGCACGAATACATGGCGGGCATCACCCTCCAGGCTGGACAGGGTCTTCAGGTTGCCGGCATAGGACAGGATATCGAGGTTGACGATCTTCACCCCTCGGGCAACCGCCTCAAGGACAAAATTGCCGCCGATGAAACCGGCACCGCCGGTGACGAGCCAGGTAGGCACCATCCACTCTCCAGGTTCAGGGGACGCGCGCGTCCGGACCCGGCAGCGCTCTCAGGAGGTAGAGGATACCTTCCCGAAGCCGGCTCCTGCGTGACCGGCCCCTGCCCGGATCGCAGTCCCGCTGCCACTGGATCGTCCACCTGCCAGGATCAACATCGCCGGAACAAGCGGAATCAGGTAGCGGCCCTGCCCCTCGAACAAGGCGATGGACAGCGCGCCCAGCACCACCGTGCCCAGCGCCATCAACTGGGTCAGCGTGAGCTGCTGCACCTGTGGCAGCAGCTGCAACGCCCCAAACACCGCAAGAAGTACCAACATGAGGTTCAGCCCTCCGACAAGCCATTCGAGCCAGCGGGGCGCACCTCCGAAATCGATGAGCGGCCAGTACATCAGCGTCGCCGGATCAAGGCTGGTTTCCAGTCGCAGCATGGCCAGGTGCAGCGCCTGCCCAGGATGCTGGCGCATCCAGCCCAACGCCACGGAACGTGCGACACCGTCTGCAGCAGGCGTCCACTGCAGGATCTTGGCATCCTCATCGCCCTCGCTGAAGAACGACATGGGAACCCCAGCCTCGCCCTGGAAGCGTTGCCGGTCATGATCAGACAATGGCACCTGACTCAGCGGCATCCAGTTCCCGGTCTGATTCAGCGCGTTGTTGTTGACCAACAGCACGTACCCGCTGTTGGCACTTACCGGGACGACACGATCGAACAGCCGCTCATTGCGCATGATCCAGGGCAGCAGGAGAACCACGAACGCAACCAGCATCACCAGGCAGCTCCGCATCCGGCTTCAGCCCCCCCCTGCCCAGCAGGACACCGATCACCAACCCGACAGGCAGCGGCAGCAGTTGCGGGCGATTCAATGCGACCAGAGCCAGGACAATGCCAAGCAGCGCTGGCATTGCGGCACGCATCGGCAGTGTCGTCAGCGCAAAAGCGAGGACCGCCAGGAATATGGCAAGCGTTTCGGTACCCAGCAACCCCGTATAGGCCACCAGCGCTGGATGGAAAGCCAGCACCTCCAGGCTGGCCATTTGCCATCCTGGACGCATGCCCGTCCTGAGGCAGGCCCAGGCCCAGAGCGCCAGAGTTGACGCCGACAGGAGCAGATTCAATGCCTTGGCCGCGATGATATGCACGCCGAACAACGACAGCCATGCGCCCAACAGACCGGGATACAGCGGTGGCTGCGAGATGAATGGGGCACCCGATACCGAGAGTCCGCTCCCGTTCGCGACATTCGTTGCCACCTCCATATACCGGGCAAAATCCGAAATTGGCACGACCGGAACAACCACCAGAAACACCACGCGCAGGAGAACACCTGCGACACAAAGCAGCGTCAGGCTGGCGGACAAAGACGGACGGAGGACGGGTGACATGCTAGAGCTGGGCTGGCGCCGCACAAGCGGCGGTATGGAGGGCGGGTCGTCAGGCAACAGGCCCGCCCGTGTTGGCTGCGACACCAGCAGCTATACTTTGGCGCGAGTTCAGGCACTCCCGAGCCTGAAGCATACAGGGAACCCGGCGGATTTCGAATGCAACGAACTGATCACGCGCTTTGCGTAGACCTGGATGGCACTTTGTTGCGATCGGACCTGCTGTACGAGTCGCTTCTGACCCTGCTGGCCGGCAATCCCCTGTACGTTTTCCTGCTGCCGTTCTGGCTGCTCCGGGGCAAGGCCGCACTCAAGCGCGAGATCGCATCCCGGGTCACTTTGCCAGTGGAATGGCTCCCGTACGATGAGCGGGTGCTCGATTTGCTGCGGACCACTCAACAGAGACCCCGCGTGCTTTGCTCGGCATCCGATCAGCGTCTGGTAGAGGCCATCGCGCTGCACCTGGGACTGTTCGACGAGGTCATGGCCAGCGATGGGCGGCGAAATCTCGCCGGTCCCCACAAGGCCGAGGCGCTGAACGCTCGCTTTGGCGCGGGCGGCTACGATTACATAGGCAATGCCAAGGTGGATCTGCACGTCTGGAAGCACGCTGAAGGTGCCTACGTCACAAACGCGGGCAACAGCCTCGCTACGGCGGCAGCCGGAGTCACCACGGTCCTTGGCCATTGGCCCGACCAGGGCGGCGGCCTGCGCAGCTGGATCAAAGCCCTGCGGATCTATCAATGGGCGAAGAATCTTCTTGTACTCGTCCCGCTGCTGACCGCACATCGCTTCTTCGATCCGACATCACTGTTTGAGGCAGCGGTTGCCTTCTTCGCTTTCGGGCTGTGTGCATCAGGTGTTTACCTGCTCAACGACCTGCTCGATCTCACCCCGGATCGGCAGCACGCGCGCAAGCGCAAGCGCCCCTTCGCAGCCGGCGATCTGCCTCTGCTGCATGGCCTGCTGGCGGCTCCGCTGCTGACCCTGGCCGGATTCGCCCTGGCGCTGTGGAACAGCCCGGCATTCGCACTGGTACTGCTGGTTTACTACGTGATGACCCTGATGTATTCGTTTGTTCTCAAACGAATCGTAATGATCGACGTGGTCATGCTTGCCGCGCTCTATACCATTCGCATCATCGGCGGTGCGGTCGCCATAGGCGCCGAACTGTCGTTCTGGCTGCTGGCTTTCTCCATGTTCATTTTCCTCAGCCTCGCATTGGTCAAGCGCTACACCGAGTTGGCCGTGATGTCCGGCTCGGGAAAGCAGAAAGTCGCGGGGCGTGGCTACGATGTATCGGATCTACCGTTGATCCAGTCTCTTGGAGCTGCGGCTGGCTACATCGGCATTCTGGTGTTTGCCCTCTACATCAACAGTCCTGACAGCTTGGAGCTGTATCGCAATCCGCGTGTCCTGTGGCTCCTTTGTCCGGTCCTGCTGTACTGGATCAGCCGGGTCTGGATCATCGCCCATCGCGGCGGTATGCATGACGATCCAATCGTGTTCGCTGCGCGGGATCGTGTCAGCCTGATCGTTGCGCTGGTTTCGATCCTCATCGTCGCTGGCGCCACGATCGCCTGGTAATCGAAAGTCGTCTGTCACGCCCGTTCTTCAATTCAGCTCCCACCGGACACGAAGCATGTACCTGGCCTACATCCCCGCCATCCTGCTTTCCGTTACACTCAATGCAACCGCGCAGATCCTGCTTCGCCAGGGCATGGCCAAGCTGGCGCTGGTTACCGGCGACGGACTGCTTCCTCTGGCGCTGAGCGGAATCAGGATCGTGTTCAATCCTTGGGTATTCTCAGGGCTGTCGTGCTTTGCGGCGAGCCTCGTGCTCTGGATGTACGTGCTGTCCAAGGTACAGGTCAGCTTCGCCTATCCATTCAACAGCGTCGGCTACGTCATTGTTGTCGCAGCGGCGTACTTTTTCTTCCGCGAGCCAATCAGCGCCATGAAGCTCGCGGGCGTCGGACTGATCTGTCTCGGCGTTTTCCTCGTCACCAGGAGCTGATTCTGCGACCTGCCGGAGCATTTGCTTTGGCTGCCCCTCCTCGCCCAGCATTCCATGGGCAGGCCGCAGAAAACGGCTCCCGCACGACGTATCACCGCTCTACCGATCGCGATTGCGGGTGATGCCGCGTCAACAAGCCAGAGATCACAGTGAACATGCAGAATCAGAACACTGCCACCCAGACCGGGGTGGTCATGGGCATCGACGCGCAGAGCCTCTCCGCAAGCATTGTCGGATTGATCCTGACGATCGTGGGAGCCAAGGCAATCGCCGTCTACTTTGCCGCTCCCATCATGTTGTTTCTGCTTCCGGCCGCCGTATTGATCGGCATGTACATGTGCAAGCCAGCACGTGGCCGGACGACATCCGTCGCCATTGCAACTGCATTGCTCATTGCTGCAGCACTAGTCTCGAACGGGATTCCCGATCCAACCTGGGACGGGAACATGTACCACAAGGTGGCAATGGTCGCCCTGCATGACGGATGGAATCCCTGGAGCTTCCCTGAACTCAGCGACTGGATGAAAACCCAAACCGGCTTGGAATACAGCAACTCGGTGTGGGATAGCAACATCGCTGATTCCTGGATCAGCCACTACCCGAATGCGTCATGGCTGTTTGGTGCCGCCATGATGGATTACGGTTTCGGCTGGGAATCTGCAAAGGCGATTAGCCTGCTGCTGGCTGTAGCCGTCACTTTCTACAGCGTATCCGTATTCCGCCAATGGATCACTTCAACTTGGATGAGCGGCCTGCTGGCTGCTGCTGTCGTGCTCTGCCAGCCTCTGCTGGCACAGGCCGGCACCAACTATGTTGATGGCATGACGTACGCGCTGTGCGCACTGATTCTTCTTGCCTTGCTTGATCGCAATCGCGGCTCCGCGGTCAGGACAGTAGTCTGGTGCAGCCTGATCCTGTTGGCCGGACTCAAATTCACCGGCGCGCTGTATGGGGCCCTGCTCGCAGTTCCCTTTGTCCTGGTCTTCCGCCCGCGCATCCGCGAGATGGCAATCTGGGGGGTCATCGGCATCGGTATTCTTTCCCATCCCTACCTGAATCACGTGGTTTCCGGCCTGCCTGTTGGCTACCCAGTAACTTCAGGCGACCAGATCCTGGCCGGGCAGGCGGAAAAGGCGATGCTTGCCCAGTCGCGCCCGCACTCGTTGATGACCTCCCTTCTTTCGAAAGCATCGAACAGCCTTGAGATGCCAGGCCTGAAGGTTCCCGGCACGATCCATTCGGGCGAGATCCTCATTTCGGGTTCTCCCGATACCCGCTATTCTGGATTCGGTCCCCTGTTCTCGCTTGCGTTGCTGCTTGGCCTGGTCGCCAGCATCGCTGCGACCATTGAAGCGTGGCGCCAACGGGATCTGCGCGCCATCTGGCGTTTGCTGGCCTGCATCGCATATGTGCTCGTGTTGACATTGATCCACGCAGCGCCTTGGTGGGCTCGCTACGTGCCCTTCCTCCAGTTCGGCCTGGTGATCGCGCTCCTGGTCGGAATGCGTGCACGCGCGGGTTGGATCAGGGGGTTCGCCGTTGCCGGATGCTTCGTCCTGCTCGTCAACGGTCTGCTCGTCGGCGTGGGTATTGGCGGCTATCTGGGCCGCCTTTCCGTGAAGCAGGGGTTGGCCACGGATCGGCAGATCGTGCATCGCCATGCCCGTGGCGAAAGCGTAATCATCCGATCCCCCAGCTTCATCGCCTTCCCTGCCATCTATCACGGTCGCGAGAATCTCGGCCTTGAGCGGATCGAGTACATCCCCGTTACCCTTGATCAGCTCAACTGCGGTGGCCACGAGGAACTGGGCACCTGGATTGGGCTGGCGAAGTTCTGCCGTGGAGACAAGGCCCCCTGACCCCTCCATACGCATTCGCATGGTCCATCAAGGCCAGTTAGAATCGGGGTCCCACCCCCCGAACCGGTTGCTGTTCCAGGACCGGATGTTCTCCCTGCTTAGTGAAGGACCCCGTACCAGATGAAAATCCTCGTCGCGTACAAGCGCGTGGTGGACTACAACGTCCGCATTCAGGTCAAGCCGGACGGTTCCGGCGTGGTCACCGACGGCGTCAAGCTGTCCCCCAACCCCTTCGATGAAATCGCGCTGGAAGAAGCCCTGCGCCTGCGCGACAAGGGCATCGCCAGCGAAGTCGTGGTTGCCACCATCGCCCCGGCCGATGCCCAGGCGCATCTGCGCAACGGTCTGGCCATGGGTGCCAACCGCGCCATCCACGTCGTCACCGACCAGGCCATCCAGCCGCTGACCGCGTCGCGCACCCTGCTCAAGCTGATCGAGAAGGAACAGCCGGACCTGGTGATCCTGGGCAAGCAGGCCATCGACGACGACGCCAACCAGACCGGCCAGATGCTGGCCACGCTGTGGGGCCGTCCGCAGGCGACCTTCGCCAGCAAGCTTGAGATCGCCGACGGCAAGGCTACGGTGACCCGTGAAGTCGACGCCGGCCTGGAAACGCTGGAAGTGGACCTGCCGGCGGTGGTCACCACCGACCTGCGCCTGAACGAGCCACGCTTCATCAAGCTGCCGGACATCATGAAGGCCAAGGCCAAGCCGCTGGAGACCCTGCAGCTGGCCGACCTCGGCGTTGAAGCCGCCGACACCTTCAAGACCACCCAGTACGCTGCTCCGTCCAAGCGCAACAAGGGTGTGATGGTCAAGGACGCGGCCGAACTGGTGGCCGCACTCAAGCAGAAGGGGCTGCTGTAATGAGCAAGATTCTCGTCATCGCCGAACACCACGAAGGCAAGCTCAACGCCGCCACCGCCAAGACCGTCAGCGCCGCCGCCGCCATCAGCGGTGCCAGCATCGACGTGGTGGTGCTGGCCGCCGATCCGGCTGCCGTCGCCGCTGAAGCCGCGAAGATCAGTGGCGTCTCCAAGGTCCTGACCGTGGCCAACGCCGCCAACGCGCAGGCCATCGCCCAGGTGCTGGCACCGCAGATCGCGCAGCTGGCCAAGGGCTACACCCACGTGTTCGGCCCGTCGACCACCTTCGGCAAGGACCTGATGCCGTGCGTGGCCGCCCTGCTCGGCGTCAACCAGGTCTCCGACCTGATGACCGTCGAAGGCAGCCACACCTTCAAGCGTCCGATCTACGCCGGCAACGCGATCATCACCGTGGAAGCCCCGGCCGACAAGATCGTGGTCGCCACCGTGCGCGCCGCGTCGTGGCCGGAAGCCGCCCAGGGCGGTAGTGCCGCCGTTGAAACGGCCAGCATCGACGCCGCGCTGCCGACCCACACCCGCTTCATCGGCCTGGCCGCCGGTGCCAGCGACCGCCCGGACCTGCAGAGCGCCAAGCGTGTGGTCTCCGGTGGCCGTGGTGTCGGTTCGGAAGAGAACTTCAAAGTCATCTTCCAGCTGGCCGACAAGCTGGGTGCCGCCGTCGGTGCCTCGCGTGCGGCGGTCGATGCCGGCTACGTTCCCAGCGACCTGCAGGTCGGCCAGACCGGCAAGATCATCGCGCCGGAACTGTATGTGGCCGTCGGCATCAGCGGTGCCATCCAGCACCTGACCGGCATCAAGGATGCCGGCACCATCGTCGCGATCAACAAGGACGGCGACGCGCCGATCTTCGAGATCGCCGACATCGGCCTGGTGGGAGATCTGTTCGCGATCCTGCCGGAGCTGGAAAAGGCACTTTGACGTGCACCTGCCGCTGGCTCCGGCCAGCGGCACTGTCCCTCTGAATCCAAGCAGGTAATCGTGAGTACTCCCTACAAGAAGGTAATGGTTGTTTTCGGCACCCGCCCGGAAGCCATCAAGATGGCCCCGGTAGTGGAAGCGCTGAAGGCCCGGCCTGAGATCGAGACAATTGTCGCGGTTACCGCGCAGCATCGGCAGATGCTCGATCAGGTCATGGACCTGTTCGGTATCACGCCGGACGTCGACCTCAACGTGATGGAACCTGGCCAGGCCCTGGCGGGCCTGTTCGCCAAGATCCTGACCGGCATGACCGCGGTGATCGCCGAGCACAAGCCTGACCTGGTGCTGGTGCATGGTGATACCAGCACCACGCTGGCCAGTGCGCTGGCCGCCTTCTACAACCGCGTAGCCGTAGGCCATGTGGAAGCGGGCCTGCGCACCGGTGACATCTATGCACCGTGGCCCGAAGAGGCCAATCGCCGCCTGACCGGGCCGCTGACCCGCCTGCATTTTGCACCGACCACCCGCTCGCGTGACAACCTGCTGGCCGAAGGCACTTCGAGCAGCGATGTCCACGTGACCGGCAACACCGTGATCGATGCCCTGCTCACTGTCGCCGACAAGCTGAAGCACGACACCGCGCTGATTGAATCGATGCGGGCCCGCTTCCCGTTCCTCGACGCCTCCAAGCGCCTGGTGCTGGTGACCGGCCATCGCCGCGAGAACTTCGGCAGCGGCTTCGAGAGCATCTGCGAGGCGCTGAAGGTGCTGGCCGCTCGCGGCGATACGCAGATTGTCTATCCGGTCCACCTCAATCCGAACGTGCAGGGACCGGTCAACCGGATCCTCGCCGATGCCCCGGGCGTGTTCCTGATCGAGCCGCAGGATTACCTGCCGTTCGTGTACCTGATGACCCAGTCGACGCTGATCATCACCGACTCCGGTGGCGTGCAGGAAGAGGCGCCGTCGCTGGGCAAGCCGGTGCTGGTGATGCGCGACACCACCGAACGCCCGGAAGCCGTTGATGCGGGCACAGTGCGGCTGGTGGGCACCGATGCCCAGCGCATTGTCGAGGAAGCCAATACGTTGCTCGACGACAGCCTGGCATACCAGCAGATGTCACGAGCGCACAACCCATATGGCGATGGCCTGGCCAGCAAGCGCATCGCAGACATCATCTGCGGAGCTGCATCGCAGTCCTAAGCGAGCCCCCAATCGCTGCGCAATCCTTGATTGCGCAGCGATGTTGCACGGACGCCGATCATCGATCGCGCCTTGAGCGCCCACGGCAGCCTCGCACTGAAACTCGCGACCATGGTGATGCCGACATGCAAACGAGCATTCCCGTGGCCGCCCGTGCCGCTGGCGGCCGAATCTAGCGGCCAGCGTGGGTGCAAACGTCCCGTTGGACACTGGTACAGACAGCACTCAGTTGCTGCCCGAGACTACGCCAGCTGTACTTCTCGAACGAGTCGGCGCCAACAACAAGGCCATCTTCCAGCTTGGCTTGCTTCTTCATGGATATGAGGTCACCGAGCAAGCTGGCTATATCCGAAGCACACGCATCCACGACGTAACCGCAACGCTCGGCGGAGATAAGCGCCGCCGCGGCATCCCCCGCATCCGAACGGATATGTAGGATGGGCCGTCCACTTCCCATGTACTCGAGCACCTTGCCAGGCACTTGGGTCATTCCGGCGTTCCCGATGCTGACCAGCAGATCCGCCCCCCTCTGCAACCGCAGCGCATCCGCATGCGGCAGGGCACCCAGCCATGAGCAGTTGCCGCGGCCGCCATCCAGGAACTCCTGTACATGGCGAGGAAGCTCCGGTGCCGCCATCACAAGCGCGCACTCCTGGACCTGCGCAACCGCACGCAGCAGCGGCATTGGATCGCGGAAGGGATAGAAGCGCCCGGTATAGACCAGGCGCAGCACATTGTCTTCGACTCGTTCCTCATCAGCCGCACCGGGTTGCGGATCGAAACCCTGCGGGATGACGTGCAGTTCTGCGGTAGCGCCATGCCGCTCCTCGAAAAGCCTTGCAGTCGCGGCCGATGTCAAAACCACTGCAGCGGATTGCTGGCACAACTCGCGCTCAAGACGCAAGGCGCGCGCGTGCCAACGCCGCGTGGTGTAGGTAGCAAGAATCGGATCCCCCAACTCAGAGACCAATGCCACCCCGGTTTCGCCGGCAAATCGCATCGCTGCCATTACCCCAGCCGCCGGCTCATGCGATCCGATGATCAGATCCGGCACGCCCGCACGCGCGACAAGCGCGCGCGCGCGCCGCAACGCGCCCTTCACCCAAAGCGATCGCGAATCCGGGAACAGCAACAGATCGGTCATTCTCCGGATGGAATGGATGCACTTCCCCTTCCAGTTCAGCCCCTTGTGTGCACGAACCGGAGCACTCGCCTGCGGGCTGGCGATCTGCTCTGCCCGCCCCTGCTTCAACCGGACGACGAGACCGTCGATGCCACCAGGATTGACCCGGTGTACTGCAACACCATCAAGCAGTTCGAATGGTAGCGCGGACGTCGGCCCCATCGCAGTGATGACATCCACCTCATGGCCACAGGCCACCAGTTCCCGCATCAAGCGGGAAACACGAAGTGCCTGCGGCGCATCCGAAGGAAGAAACTCATAGCTGAATACAAGAATGCGCATTGTTGCTTCCGACACCAACCACGTCGACCTGCGGCAATGACCCGCCAACCCGCTCAGGATTGGCGGCGCCAGGAATCACCCATGAAGCGGGACATTGAAGAAGTAGTTCGGGCGATGCGCCCACTTTTCCTTGAAGTAGCGCGAATTTTTCAGGAACAACGCGGCGTAGCTCTCGGAACCGGCGCTGGCCGCGGTGGTCTGATGGGGCTGGTGCCGAAGCCCCTGCAGATCGCGATAGGCCAGATAGTACCCAGCATTCAGTACACCAAAGGAAATATCCGTATCCTCGAAGCAGGTCGGATCGTATGCCTCATCGAAACCACCTACCGCATCGAAGGTCACCCTGCGCAGAAACATCCCGCCGGAGCCCAAGTAGGCGATGTCGGTCCTGTAACCCAGCTCACGATACTCGGGCGTAAGCGTTGCGCGGGCTGGAAGATAATCAGCAATAGGCCCCCCCACGCTTTCAGTTCCGCCACTGAACCAACCAGCGGCCCATCCAACCGCGCCGATACGGGAGTTGCCCGCCAGAATCGACAATGCCTCCTCAAAGGTGCCACGGCTCGTCAACCACTGATCCGAATCGAAGAAGGCAATCATCGACCCGCTCGCATGCTGCACGCCCAGGTTGCGGCCGGAGCTGCATCCGTTCTTCGAGTTCCTGACCACCAGCACGTCGGGGAACAGGGATTCAACCAGCTCGGCGCCACCATCGGTGCTGGCATTGTCGACAACAATGATCTCCCGGAGATAGTCCTGGCCATGGAGCCTGAGGCTGGAAATGCAGCGCTCGATGATCCGGGCATTGTTGTGGATCAACACAATCGCACTGGTGTCCTTGCCAAACTGACGCGGAGGCACGATCGCATCGGCACGGGCCGCCCAGGAATTTCTCATCAGGAAGCTGTCCACCTTGGCGGGGTCTGCCCGCAGTTCGGTCGCGCACAGCTCTGCGAAATGCTGTCCGTCGCGAGCAACGAACACGTTCGGGTAGCCGTCCAGTTCCGGGAGCGCATTGGCGATAACCGGAACCCCCATGGCAAGGTACTCGAATACCTTGATCGGAGACACCGCATCGGAAATATGACCTGGAATGAATGGCAGCAATGCCGCGTCGCAGTGACGAAGATAGGCGGGCAGCTCATCGATGTTCTTGCCCCCGAGGAAGTGAACATTCGGGGCCACAGTTCGACCAGCAGGCGCATCACCGATCAGATAGATATTGGCAGCCGGCCCGACGCGGCTCGCCGCCAGGCTGATGGCATCCCAATCGAACCATTCGCCGTAGAGAGAGCCAAAGTAAAGCAAAGAACGCTTGTCCGGGTCGATCTCTGCCGGCCGGGCGTATTCCTTGTAGGAATCGAAAATACGTTCATTTGCAGCATTGGGCAGATAGAGCGCGTCGCTTCGCCCGGCGACTACAAGCTTGTCCCTCAGTACTTTGGCGGTACCAACAACCACTTCGCTTTCAGTGATGTATCGCGACATCACCGCCTCATCAAACCAATCCCCGCCCAGGGAGCTGTCCCAGGCATCGATCAGCTCGAAAACGCGCCGTCCCCCCACTTCGCCGAAATGATCGAAGTACGGCATGAAGCCCTTGTGCGGCATCTCAAACACAGCTACGTCGTTGGGTGAAATCTCACCCACCACGTCCTTGAAAGAAATCCTGTCCAGGAAGAGATGGGTCAAGCCGTCAGTCGTGAACGTACTTTCGACCGGAGCCCCCCCCTCCCATTTGCGGTAGGCATACACGTATGTCACGCGCTCACCGCGCTCAAGCAGAACACGGGTCAGCTGGGCCGCACGCTGTCCGCCACCGATGTCGTCGAACGGCACACCGGTAAAGACGAAGATCCGACGATCCGCCTTCATTGCAGGATTCAGATCGTCCAGCGTCTTCTTGACCTCCACCAATTCAGACCGGAGGTGATCAAAACGACCATGCGATCCCTGCAGGCTGGTTGATATCGGCAGCTCGGGCGCGTCAGCCTGGCCACGGAACCTGGCCATCACCCTTCGCAGCGGGCCGGTAAGCCGCCAGCTCTTGCTGGTACGGATCTGCTCTATCTGTCGAGCCAACTCATCGCGTTGTGCGGTGATATCAGACGCATACGACGAAAGGTCCTTGGCAAGATCGGCCGCACGGCGGATCGATGCACGGGTGTGTGCAACGTCTGCACCGGTATCGACCAGCTGAGCTCGCGACTCCGCCGAGGCGCCCTGCTTCGGCAGGGTCTCAGGAACCGGCAAATCAGGGGTCTTCGACTCAACAATCGGCAGTTCCGGTTCAGATGCCGGCGGCTCCGGTTCAGGCGCCGGCTCATGGACTGCCGCCACCGGCTGGTGGGCCAAAGCCTCCGCCTTGGATACCGCTTCCTGCAGAGCTTCAACTTCCAGGCTCAATCGATCCCGCTCTTCGATCCTGGCCATGGCGACGCTCTTCTCGTAGCTGACGCGCCCCTCAAGCTCGGCGATCATGAGACGCTGCTGCACCGACTGCTGACGTTCCTGGATCAGTGCGTTGATGAGCGCAGCCTCCCCTTCGTTCTGAACGTCCGGGCGCAAAGCTACCGGTGCGGCGATGTGCCCCAGCTTGAGCCTGGCCGCGAGTGGCGCATCGTTGCGAAGATAGACCAGCAGAATCTGCTTTCCGGCCCATTCCGTTTCAGGAATTGAAGAACCATCTACGATTCGATGATATGCGAGGAAGAAATCGCCATCGAGACGGAACGGAATGTTGCCAGCCTCGAAGGTATAGAAATGCTCCTCGATCCTCAGGTATTCCTCATATGGGATCAACAGAATGACACCCATCTTCGCGACGCTCGACACCGCGTCGAGCATTTTCCACGGCGTGTGGAAATGCTCCAACGTGTTGGAGCTGAAGACAAAATCCCACTGCCGGTCGACATCTGCGTCAGCGACATCGAAGCACTGGAAATCAATATTCGGGTAGTGGAGTGTGGCGTCCTCAATGGCTGCAGGCGAGAAGTCACAGCCACTCACGACCGCGCCGTCAATGGACTGGGCCAGCACATCGGTTCCATCGCCGAGCGCACAACCCCAATCGAGAAGGGTCAGCCGGTCCGACGCAAGTGACCATTTCAGCCAGTCAGGCAGGAGACCGACACCCAGGCGTGCAAAAAAACGGCTCTGCTCCCTGCCACGCCGTTCGGCCCAGTTTTCCTTGAAACGCTCGTCCCAATATTCCTTGTCATTCACATCAGACATTTGTGAATTTCTCCTGCTTGACTGTAATGGTTGCCGGGATATTGAAGACCCCGAAGCGCCGGACCCGACTGGTGACCGCGAAGTAATGTGCTCCTTCGACGTACTCGAAGTACTGGATCGCTTCGATGGTTCGATCTTCCAAAGCGAGTACCAGGAGGTACTTGCCCTCGGTCAAGCGATTCACGAATTCAAAGCCGACCTCGACCTCGCCAGCACGGCCGGAGAACAGCATCGGATTCTCATCGTGGGTCGACACCACGAACAAGTCGGTACCCCGCAGATCTTTTACCGACATCGACAGCGCCACATTGGCCGGGTCAACCTGTTCGGGCAGACGGATTCTTATCCGCACCCGAAGCGTATCGCCATACTCGACCACCTTGGCGATTCTTCCATCGACACCCTCGAATGACCATGAGGGAATTGACCCGACATTCGAGCCCCAATGGCTGATCGGCGCCAACCGGGTCTCGCCTGGAAGCAAGCCTGGTGCCAGATCCTGCGCAGCGGCTTCAACGGGCGGCGCAATCCCCTGATCCACCGGTTCGAGCTGCGGGTCGCTTTGAGTCTCTGCGGAAACCGGCGCTACCGACTCATCGGTATCTTCGAACATCTTCTCCATGTAGCGCGATGTCACACCAAAGACATCGCCAAGAGCAACCATCTTGCCGGAATCAAGCCAAAGGGCACGATCGCAGAGCGTTCGCACGATACCTACGTCATGACTTACGAAGAGCAGCGTGCAGCCTCTCTCTCGCAGTGACCTGATCCGCTTGATGCACTTGGCAGAGAATCTCGCATCACCGACGGCAAGAGCTTCGTCCACGATGAGGATCTCCGGATCGACATGCGATGCAACTGCGAATGCAAGCCGCACGAACATTCCGCTCGAGTACGTCTTGACCGGCTCCTCCAGGAATCGGCCAATCTCCGCGAAAGATACGATTTCATCAAAGCGTGCTTCAGTTTCCGCTCGCGTCAGCCCGAGCAACGCGGAGTTCATGAACACGTTGTCCCGACCTGTGAACTCCGGATCGAAGCCAGCCCCCAGTTCAAGCAAGCTGGCGATTCGCCCGCGGGTGCTTACCGTGCCTTCGCTTGGCTCGATGACACCACAGACCAGCTGCAGCAGGGTGCTCTTGCCACTGCCGTTGCGGCCAATGATGCCGACGGATTCTCCGCGATCCACGGAAAAATTGAGATTGCGAAGCGCCCAGAACTGATCGGTAGCGGGTGGCTTTCGATTGAAAAATTTCGCTCGGAACTGCGCTCCCGGTGAAGGCTTCAACGGATAGGCTTTTCCAAGTCCCTCAGCAGAAAGAACGAATGACATCAGATTGCGTCCGCGAAGCCAGATCTCATCCGGCGGAAGAACAGATAGCCAAGCGTCATGACGACCGCTGCAATGAGAAGATGAAGAGGGTAATGCAACAGATCCAGTTTTTCTGGCCACAACAGCAGCGCACGCGAAGACTCGATGGCGTAGCTCAAAGGATTGAACTGCATTACCTGCCTCAGGACCGGAGGAACGCTGGCCATCGGATAGAAGATCGGCGACAGAAACATCAATGCAATGTTGAACGTTCCAACAACCTGGTCAGTGTCGCGGAAGTACGCGCCCAAGGTGGCCAGGATCCAGCAGATTCCCAGCGTGATCATCATCAAGGGCAGCCAGACAAGGGGCAGCAGAAGCACTGCATATGGCAAGGCGCCCTTGATGCAGATGTAGAACACAACCCAAACCAGCAGCGCGATCATCGCGTGATAGGCGGCACTCCCCAGCGAAACCCCTGGAAGAATGGCGAGCGGGAAAACGGCCTTCTTCACCAGGTTGGAATGGGATCGCATCGAGGAGGCAGCCGATGCGAAAGATTCCGTGATGAACAGGTAAGGAATCTTCCCCAGGAACAGGATCAGGACATAGTCCCAAGGACTGGCGATCGACGGCCACCGCGGTTGAAAGATCAATCCAAACACAACGGTATAAATGCCGATCATCATCACCGGCTGGATGATTGCCCACAACATCCCGCCTGCCGTTGATTTGTAGCGCCGTTCAATATCACGCCGAACCATCTGGCTGTAGAGATAGTAGAGCTGTGAGTACCGTCCAGCTGCCGGAGAAGCCTGGGTGCTCACAGCGCCCTCTCCAAATCCACCTGCAGATCCCCCAGCTCCTCCACGCCCACGCTCAGCCTTACCAGCGCATCACTGATCCCCAGCTGTTCCCGCCGCGCGACCGGAATCGAGGCATGCGTCATCACCGCCGGATGGTTCACCAGGCTTTCCACGCCGCCCAGCGACTCGGCCAGGGTGAACAGCTCGGTCTTCTCGCAGAAGCGCTTGGCCGCCTCGAAACCGCCCTTCAGCACGATCGAGACGATGCCGCCGTAGCCGGCCATCTGCCTGCCCGCCAGCTCATGCTGCGGGTGCGACGGCAGGCCCGGGTAGATCACCTTCTCCACCGCCGGGTGCTTTTCCAGCCACTGGGCCAGGGCCAGCGCGTTGGCGCAATGCGCCTTCATGCGCAGCGGCAGGGTTTTCAGGCCACGCAGGGCCAGGAAGCTGTCGAACGGACCCTGCACGCCCCCCACCGAGTTCTGCAGGAAGGCCATCTGCTCGGCCAGTTCGGCGTTGTCGCCGACCACGACCATGCCGCCGACCATGTCCGAGTGACCGTTGAGGTACTTGGTGGCCGAATGCAGGACCAGGTCCGCACCCAGCTCCAGCGGACGCTGCAGCATCGGCGAGGCGAAGGTGTTGTCGACCACCACGATCAGGCCATGGCGCTTGGCGATGGCGGCCACCGCGGCGATGTCGACGATCTTCAGCATCGGGTTGGTCGGGGTCTCGATCCAGACCATCTTCGTCTTCGACGTGATGGCTGCCTCGAATGCCGCCAGATCGGTCAGGTCGGCGAAGCTGAAATCCAGCCCGGCGGTGCGGCGACGCACGCGCTCGAACAGGCGGAAGCTGCCGCCATAGATATCGTCCATCGCCACCACGTGGCTGCCGGCGTCCAGCAGTTCAATCACGGTCGAGCTGGCCGCCATGCCCGAGGCGAAGGCGAAGCCGCGGGTGCCACCTTCCAGCGACGCTACGCAGCGCTCGTAGGCGAAGCGGGTCGGGTTGTGGGTACGCGAGTACTCGAAGCCCTGGTGCTCGCCCGGGCTGGACTGCGCATAGGTCGAGGTGGCGTAGATCGGCGGCATCACCGCGCCGGTGCTGGGGTCGGGCGATTGGCCGCCGTGGATGGCCAGCGTGGCCAGGGCCAGGGCGCGATCCTGGGAAGTAGCGTTGGACATGTTCTTTCCTGAGGGGCGCCGACACGCGGCGCCATCGAAGGTGCGGAAGTCTACCAGCGCGGCCTTAACGACCTTTGACGCGGATAAACCGGGATTCAGCAGCGAACGTCGGCGATCAACGGCCTACTGCACGCGACGGCGCAGATAGTTCAGCAGGTCGATACGGGTGATCAGGCCCAGGAAGGCGTTGCCGTCCATCACGATCGCCACCTGGCCGCGGTCGAACACCGGCAGCAGCGCCTCGATCGGCGACTTCACGTCCAGCCGGTCCAGCTTGCTGACCATCGCCGTGGCGACGGTGTCGCGGAAACGTGCTTCGTCACCATAGACGTGCAGCAGCACGTCGCTTTCGTCGACGATGCCGACCAGCTGGTCACCGTCCATCACCGGCAGCTGCGACACGTCGTACAGCTTCATGCGCTGGTAGGCGGTGGTCAGCAGGTCGTTCGGGCCGATCACCACGGTGTCGCGCTGGCCGTACGGGCGCAGGATCAGGTCGCGCAGGTCACCGTGCTGCGGGCGCTCCAGGAAGCCGTTGTCCAGCATCCAGTAGTCGTTGTACATCTTCGACAGGTACTTGTTGCCGGTATCGCAGACCAGCACCAGCACCTTCTTCGGCGTGGTCTGCTCCTTGCAGTACTTCAGCGCAGCGGCCAGCAGGGTGCCGGTGGACGAGCCGCCGAGGATGCCTTCCTTGCCCAGCAGTTCACGCGCGGTGTGGAAGCTCTCGGCGTCGCTGATGGCATAGGCCTTCTTGACGCGGCTGAAGTCGGAGATCGACGGCAGGAAGTCCTCGCCGATGCCCTCCACCAGCCAGCTGCCCGACTTGTCGTTGAGCACGCCGTCATTGATGTATTCGGCCAGGATCGAGCCGACCGGATCGGCCAGCACCAGCTCGGTCTTCGGCGACAGCTTGGCGAAGGCACGCGACAGGCCGGTCATGGTGCCGGAGCTGCCGCAGCCGAACACGATGGCGTCGAGGTCGCCGCCCATCTGCTCCAGGATCTCCGGGCCGGTACCGAATTCATGCGCGGCCGGGTTGTCCGGGTTGCCGAACTGGTTGATGAAGTAGGCGCCCGGGGTCTGCTCGGCGATGGTCTTGGCCAGGTCCTGGTAGTACTCCGGATGGCCCTTGGCCACGTCCGAGCGGGTCAGGCGGACTTCGGCGCCCATCGCCTTCAGGTTGAAGATCTTCTCGCGGCTCATCTTGTCGGGAACGACCAGGATCAGCTTGTAACCCTTCTGCTGCGCGACCAGGGCCAGGCCCAGCCCGGTGTTGCCGGCGGTACCCTCGACCAGGGTCGCACCCGGCTTCAGGTCGCCGCGCTGCTCCGCCGCCTCGATCATCGACAGGCCGATGCGATCCTTGATCGAGCCACCCGGGTTGGCGCTTTCGAGCTTCAGGTAGAGCTCGCAGACGCCGGTGTCCAGGCGCTGGGCCTTGACGATCGGGGTCTGGCCGATGAGTTCGAGGACGGAAGAATGAATGGGCATTCGGAGGACTTTCGGTTCGCGCCGCAGGGGGCCGGACCGATGATTATCCGTCGGATGGCGATGAATGTCAGGTCGGCGCGGAGACGGGCCGCAAGCCCGCAGAAAGAGATGCGGACGGCCCCGGATCGACGAGGAGACCGGTACCGCCCGCATCGGTGAGTTGTGCCTGCAGGCCAAGGCACCACCGCCTGTGGTGCCTTGGCGCGGCCGCCTCATCGGCGGTGCCGCGATGCCGGGGCAGGAGCGCCCGGCGGGGCCATCGATGGCCGGGTCACGCCGTTCCAGGCGTGACGGGGTGCGTCAAAGCGTGGGGGACGTCGTTGGGAGCGGTGTTTCGTACATTCGCAGAAGTCGTTGCTTGGCCAGCAGCTTCTCGCGCTTCATGCGACCCAGGGTGACATCATCGATCGGGAGTACACCCAACTCCGCGTCCATGCACTTCTTGTTCAACTTGCGGTGCTGGTCATGGAGTGCCCTGAACTCCGGATCACGCGCGCGACGTGCGTCGATCTCGCTCTGGGGCTGATCTTCAAACATGATGGACCTCCTTCGACAGATACACGAACGCCCCGGCCGCAAGGCACGGGGCGTTGTTCATGGAGGAGCGCCGGTCGATGGCCACCTGGACGCCTGCAACGACCTGCGGCACTGGCCTGCGCACGTCGATCTGCTGCGGTTCGCGCCCTGCTTGCATCGGCCCGGCCCTCCCATCGTCCGGTCCGCGGCATTGCGTCCCGGACGATTGACCCTACGCCTGCTCAAGGCGGGGTACAAGACCCCTGCGGCAAAAAGACCGAACCCCGCCGGGGCGGGGTTCAGGCTGAATGCTCATCACAACGAAAAACAAACAATATCAAGCAATTACGGGGCGATGATGACTTCGGCTGAACGTGCCTGGGTGGAGGCCGCCTTCTTGCCGGCAAGCTGGATCCGGTTGCTCGCGACACCCGCCGCAACCAGGGCATCGCGCAGGGCCTCGGCACGCTTCTGGCCTACGCCGTTGGCACTGTCGTAAGCCTCGATGCGCAGGCGGCCCTTCTTGCCGATGTTCAGGTATTCGGCCAACGCCTTGGCCTGGTTGCGGGCGCCGCCGGACAGGCTGGAGGCGCCGGCGGCAAACGCATCGCCACGGAAGGTGAAGACCTCGCCGCGGCCATCGAACTTCGAGCCCGGCAGCTTCTGACCGGACACCAGCTCGGCTTCCTCGCGGGCGAGCTTGGCGGCGTTCTGCTGGGCGGCGCTGAGGCGCTGCTGCTGCTTGCCGGCGACGCTGGTCAGGGCGTTCTCGGCGTCCTGGCGGGCCAGGGTCTCGGCCTCGGCGGCCTGGCGCAGGCGTTCAGCCTCCTCGGCCTGCATCTGTGCCTGCATGCGCAGCTGCTCGGCCTCCTGGCGGGCGCGGGCGGCGTCGCGGCGGCTGGCCTCGATCAGCAGGTCGCTGCGGGTCCGCTCCAGGCGGTCGACCTCGCGGGCGGCCAGCGCGGTACGCACGGCCGTCTCGGCGATCTCCACCCGGCGCTCGGCCAGGTAGGTGGCCAGCTCCTGGTCGCGGCGCTTGGCCTTGTCCAGGGTGGCGATGGCCTGCTGGGCCTGCATGCGCTCGAAGGCGCCCAGCTCAGCGGTATCCGGGTTGGCCTGGATGGCCATCAGGCGCTGGCTCAGCTGCGCCACCATCGGGTTGTCGGCGGCCACGGCCAGGGTCGGCAGCGCCAGCAGCGCGGCCAGGGTTGCGGCAGTCATCGGCTTCACCGGCGATCCTCCCCGGTCGACAGCTGGCGTTGCAGCTGGTTGACCTCGTTGCGGCGCAGCTGCAGCTGCGCGGTCACGGTGGCTTCCTCGCTGCGCACGCGGGCCAGGTCGGCATCGGCGGCGGCACGCAGGGCCATGGCCGGGGCATTCTTGCGCTCGCGGCGGTCGCCGGCGGCGCGCTGGGCCTGCTCCAGCCCCTGCCGGGCCAGCCCGATCAGGTCCGGGGCGTACTGGTCGGCATCGGCCTGGGTGGCCTTGTCGACCGCCTGCCGGGCCTGGGCCAGTTCCATCGCGCCATCCTGCGCCCAGGCCGGGGCAGACAGTGCGAATGCAAACGCCATCACATACAGGCTGTGGCGCATTCGTGCGAAGCTAAGTCGTTTCATTGGGGAGGCCGTACCGGTTGTCGGTTCACGGCCATTGTCGTCAAGCCGACACCGTGCTGGCAACGGGCGTCGGCCGTTTCGTTGGGGAAAATTCGCAATGGATATCGGCTACTTCCTGAAGCTGATGACCGAAAAGAACGCTTCGGACATGTTTCTGACCACCGGGGCACCGGTCTACATCAAGATCGAGGGGAAGCTCTATCCGCTGGGCAACACCGGCCTGCCGCCGGGCATGGTCAAGAAGATCGCCTACTCGCTGATGGACGAAGGCCAGGTGCCGCAGTTCGAGCGCGAGCTGGAACTCAACATGGCCATCGCCCTGCCCGATGCCGGTCGCTTCCGCGTCAATGTGTTCAAGCAGCGCGGCGAAGTGGGCATGGTCATCCGTGCCATCCGCAGCCGGATTCCGAGCATCGAGGAGCTGAACCTGCCGCAGGTGCTGAAGGACGTCATCATGACCCCACGCGGGCTGGTACTGGTGGTGGGGTCCACCGGTTCCGGCAAGTCCACCTCGCTGGCGTCGATGATCGACCACCGCAACAGCACCACCACCGGTCACATCCTCACCATCGAAGACCCGATCGAATACCTGCACAAGCACAAGATGTCGATCGTCAACCAGCGCGAGGTCGGGCTGGATACCCATGCCTTCCACAACGCGCTGAAGAACGCGATGCGTGAGGCGCCGGACGTGATCCTGATCGGTGAAATCCTGGACGCGGAGACGATGGAGGCGGCGATCGCCTTTGCCGAAACCGGCCACCTGTGCCTGGCCACCCTGCACTCCAACAACGCCGACCAGACCATCGAGCGCATCCTCAACTTCTTCCCGGAAAGCGCGCACAAGAACGTGCTGATGAACCTGGCGCTGAACCTGCGTGCGGTGATCAGCCAGCGCCTGGTGAAGAACAAGGAAGGCCGTCGCCTGCCGGCCACCGAAGTGCTGCTCAACACGCCGATGATCCGCGACCTGCTGCGTCGCGGCCAGGTGCACGAGATCAAGGCGGCGATGGAAGCATCGCTGGAAGAGGGCATGGAGAGTTTCGACCAGTGCCTGTTCCGGCTGGCCAAGGCCGGCACCATCGAGCAGGAGGAGGCGCTGCGCGCGGCCGACTCGCGCGATGGCCTGGCGCTGAAGTTCCGCCTGTCCGAAGGCAGCAGCGGCGAGCATGACCCATACGCGGATTTCTCGGCCGGCGCACCCAGCATCACCCACGGTTTCTGACCGCACGAAAAAGGGGACGGAGGGGATTAAGTCGTATATGCACTTACGACTCAATCCCCTCCGTCCCCTTTTCCTGAAGAATTCAGGGGCCGTCTCATCCAATGAGACCCCTCATCCGTAGGTTTCCTCAATGGAAACCATCCGCAAGCTGGCCATTCTGGCCGATGCCGCCAAATACGACGCCTCCTGCGCCTCCAGCGGCTCGGGCAAGCGCGATTCGCGCGCCAGCGGCGGTATCGGCAGCACCGAGGGCATGGGCATCTGCCACAGCTATACGCCCGATGGCCGCTGCGTATCGCTGCTGAAGATCCTGCTGACCAACTTCTGCGTCTACGACTGCGCCTATTGCGTCAATCGCGTGTCCAGCAATGTGCCACGCGCGCGCTTCAGCGTCGACGAGGTGGTCACGCTTACCCTGGACTTCTACAAGCGCAACTACATCGAGGGCCTGTTCCTCTCCAGCGGCATCATCCGCAATGCGGACTACACCATGGAGCAGATGGTGGAGGTGGCCCGGCAACTGCGCGAAGAACACCGCTACGCCGGCTACATCCACCTCAAGACCATTCCCGAGGCCTCGCCGGAACTGCTGGCCAGCGCCGGGCGTTACGCCGACCGCCTGTCGATCAACGTCGAACTGCCGACCGAAGCCGGGCTGAGCGCCTTGGCGCCGGAGAAGACGGTGCATTCGATACGCGGCGCGATGGGCGAACTGCGTTGGCGCATCGAGGAAGCCAAGGAGGCGCGCAAGGCCCCCGCAGCAGTGGCGCCGACGGCCAGCCGCAGCGCACGCCCGCGCCCTCCCCGTTTCGCCCCGGCCGGGCAGAGCACGCAGATGATCGTCGGTGCGGACGGGGCCAACGACCAGCAGATCCTGGCCAGCGCCGACAGCCTGTACGGCAGTTACCGGATGCGCCGGGTCTACTACTCCGCGTTCAGCCCGATTCCCGATGCCAGCCGGCAGCTGCCGCTGCAGCCCCCACCCCTGCAACGCGAGCACCGGCTGTACCAGGCCGACTGGCTGTTGCGCTTCTATGGCTACGGCGTGGACGAGATCACCGACACCACCCAAGGCGGAATGCTCGATCTGGATATCGATCCGAAGATGGCCTGGGCGATCCGCCATCCCGAACGCTTCCCGGTCGATCTGAATCGTGCACCGAAGGAAATGCTGCTGCGGGTGCCCGGCCTGGGCGTGCGCAATGCAGAGCGCGTGCTGATGGCGCGCCGGCACGGGCGCCTGCGCGTGGCGGACATCGCCCGCCTGAAGGCGCCGATGAGCAAACTGCTACCGTTTGTGCTGTTGGCCGACCATCACCCGCGCAAGGCACTGGATGACCCGGCCGCACTGCGAGCACAACTGGCCCCGCCGCCGCGCCAGGGATCACTGTTCGATGCACCGCCGGCAGCCTGACGCGCCGCGCTGGTCGCAGCGGGTGGATCCGCCGTGGTCGCTGCAGGCCTGGCGCGACGGCGCGCGTGATGCGCTGCTGCGGGGCGTGCGGCCCGAGCAATTGGACTGGCTCGAAGGCGGCGAGGCATCGCTGCTGGATGCGCCGCCGGTGCAGCAGGCACCGGTGGCGGCACAGGCAAGCGCTCCCGGCGTCCCGCGCGAATTCCTGGAACTGGCCGACACCTGCCTGTGCCATAGCGAACCGCAGCGCCTGTCACTGCTGTACCGGCTGCTGTGGCGGATCACCCATGGCGAACGCGCGGTGCTGACCAATCCCGCCGATGCCGATGTGCTGCGTGCGATGACATTGGCCCAGGCCGTCCGCCGTGACACGCACAAGATGAAGGCATTCGTGCGCTTCCGCGAGGTGCCTGGCCAACCTGATGCGTTCATCGCCTGGTTCGAGCCACAGCACCACATCGTCGACCGGGTCGCGCCGTTCTTCGCACGCCGCTTCACCGGCATGCGCTGGGCGATCCTCACTCCTTCGCGCAGCGTGGCGTGGGATGGACAGGCGCTGACCTTCGGCCCCGGCGCACGCCGCGAGGACGCCCCGGCCGAAGATGCGCGCGAGGCCCTGTGGCAGACCTATTACGCCAGCATCTTCAATCCGGCCCGGCTCAACACCCGGATGATGATGCAGGAGATGCCGGCCAGATACTGGCGCCACCTGCCCGAGGCGCAGCTGCTGCCGCGCCTGGTGCGCGATGCGGGCGATCGCGTGCAGGAAATGCATGACCGGCCCGCGCAGGCACCCCAGCGCAGGATTCCCATGCGTGGGGACGCTGCGGCAGCGCGCCCAGATACCGCCAGCCTGCAGACGCTGCGACAGCAGGCCAACGCCTGCCGCCAGTGCCCGCTGTGGGAGACCGCCACACAGACGGTGTTCGGCCAGGGGCCGGCCGATGCGCAGGTGATGGTGATCGGCGAGCAGCCTGGCGATACCGAGGATCTGCGCGGCCAGCCGTTCGCCGGCCCTGCCGGCCAGTTGCTGGACCGCGCATTGGCCGAGCTGGGAATCGATCGCGCCACGCTGTACCTGACCAACGCGGTGAAGCACTTCCACCATGAGCGGCGTGGCAAGGTGCGGCTGCACAAGCGGCCGGAAAGCCGCCACATCCAGGCGTGCCGGCCGTGGCTGATGGGCGAGATTGCGCGCGTGCGACCGCAACTCATCGTCTGCCTGGGCGCAACCGCGGCAGCCTCGGTATTTGGCCGTGATTTCAATCTGTCGCGCGACCGTGGACGCTGGCACACGCTGGAGGAAGGCACCCGCGGCTACGCCACCGTGCACCCGGCGTGGGTGCTGCGGCAAGGCGATGGCGCGCGCCGCGAACGGGCCTATGCACTGTTCCGCGATGATCTCGCGCAACTGCTGCAAAAAGGGGACGGAGGGGATTAAGTCGTGAATGCACTTACGACTTGATCCCCTGCGTCCCCTCTACTTTCAGGCTGCGTCGGGCTGGTTTTCCGGGCGCGCGCGGTCGAAGGCGTCCAGCGCCTGGCAGGCGGCCTCGATGCGGCGAAGGGTCGGGTACGGCGCAAGGTCCAGGCCGAAACGATGGGCGTTGTACAGCTGCGGCAGCAGGCAGAGGTCGGCCAGCCCGGGGCGGTCACCGTGGCAGAAGGTGCTAGTGTCACGGCTGTTGGCCAGCATCGCCTCCATTGCCGCGAAGCCCTCGGCCATCCAGTGCAGGGTCCACTGCATACGGGCGTCGGCCGGCAGCTGCAGGTCGCGCTCCAGGTACTGCATCACCCGCAGGTTGTTGATCGGGTGGATGTCGCAGGCCACCAGCTGGGCCAGTGCCCGCACCCGCGCACGGCCGGCGGCATCGGCCGGCAGCAGCGGCACCTGCGGGAAGCACTCGTCCAGGTACTCGACGATCGCCAGCGACTGCGTCAGCGCATGCCCTTCGTGCAGCAGCGTCGGCACCAGCTGCTGCGGATTGAGCCTGCGATAGGCGTCCAGGTGTTGTTCGCCGCCGTCGCGCACCAGATGCACCGGCCGCGCCTCCCAGGCCAAGCCCTTCAGCTCCAGACCGATGCGCACGCGGTAGGCGGCGCTGGATCGCCAGTAGGTGTACAGCACGATGCCGTCGTCGACCGGAATCTCCATGGCCGCCTCCATGCTCAGGGCTTGGCGGCCTGTTCGATGCGCTGCTCGATCGCACCGAAGATGCTGTTACCGGCGGCATCGAGCATCTCGATGCGGACCACGTCGCCGAACGACATGAAGGGCGTGCTCGGCTTGCCGTCGCGCAGGGTTTCGACCACGCGCTGCTCGGCGAAGCACGACGCACCCTTGCTGGTGTCTTCATTGGCGATGGTGCCCGAGCCGACGATGGTACCGGCGCCCAACGGACGGGTCTTGGCCGCATGCGCGACCAGCTGGGCGAAATTGAACTGCATGTCCACGCCCGCTTCCGGTGCACCGAACCACTTGCCGTTGATGTGGGTCAGCAGCGGCAGGTGCACCTTGCTGTCCTGCCACGCAGCGCCCAATTCGTCGGGGGTGACGAACACCGGCGACAGCGCCGAGCGCGGCTTGGACTGCAGGAAGCCGAAGCCCTTGGCCAGCTCGCCCGGAATCAGGTTGCGCAGCGACACATCGTTGACCAGGCCGACCAGCTGGATGTGGCCCGCCGCCTGTTCCGGGGTGGCCGCCATCGGCACGTCGTCGGTGATCACCACGATCTCCGCTTCCAGGTCGATACCGTACTCCTCGCTGACCACCTTGACCGCATCGCGCGGGCCGTAGAAGCCGGCACTGGTGGCCTGGTACATCAGCGGATCGGTGTAGAAGCTCTCCGGCACCTCGGCGCCACGGGCGCGGCGCACGCGCTCGACGTGGGGCAGGTAGGCACTGCCGTCGACGAATTCATAGGCGCGCGGCATCGGCGCGGCCAGGGCCTGCGGGTCGAGGTCGAACACACCGTCGGCGTCGCCGGCATTGAGCGATTCGTACAGGGCGTTCAGGCGCGGCGCGATGTGGCTCCAGTCTTCCAGAGCCTGCTGCAGGGTGGCGGCAATGCCGGTGGCGCGCACGCCGTGGCGCAGGTCACGCGAGACGACGATCAGGGTGCCGTCGCGGCCGCCTTCCTTCAAAGAACCAAGCTTCATGGGTGGGTGTCCGGAGTCGTGGGCAAACAAGTTTCAAGTGTAATCAAATCTGCGGCGACGCCAAGCTGCAGCGCGGCATCGGCCCACCCTACCGTAGTGGGGGGTTCGGCAGGGCTTGCAGCCCTGCACCTGCTCAATGCAACAGCAACGGCAACGTCAAAAGCGGCTCTGGCTTTCTGCTGGTTGGGCGGGGCGGTGTGGGTGGGCAGGACACGCCGTAAACCCATCCCTGGGGGCTCGATGGCGCCATCCATGGCGCCAACGGTCCTGCCCACCCACACCTCCCCACCCCCGACAGGTTCCCGATGACGGATCGAACATCCACGTCATTCATCGTCGAAATCCATCAGATATCGAGATAAATCGAATGAGATCTGACAGATCGCAGGAAACTGTCGAAGGCGGGGTGGGTCCGGTGGCAGGGGCGTGAGCCGCATGGGCCCGAGGCATGCCTCGGGCGGGTTGGGCAGGACGCCCAACCCCGGTCTTGCCGTGTGCGCAGGACTGCGCACACGAGCAAGCGGCGACCGAGCTTACATGGACGTACTTGCAGCGCCCCCTGCCACCGGACCCACCCCGCCTCCCACAGGAACCCGGCCTTTGACGTTGCTTCAGCCTCTGCGGGTGCAGGGCGCAGCCCTGCAGAGAGAACCCCTACCTGAACAGGTCTTTTTGCGTGAAGTCTCAAACATCGTTTAGACTTGCGCGGTCTGCAGCGGCCGTCCGTTTCCCTCCGGGATCGCCGGCGACCAGGGTCCGCCCTCTTCGCCCGCCCCCACTCCGACGCCGTTCGTCACGCATTCCAGCCTGCGCTTCGTGCCGGCTGCACCCAATTCTCGCAGCGCGGTTCACGGGAACGCTCCGAGTCAGCCGATCAGTTTGATCTGCCCCCGTCTGTCCGTTCGGACAGGCGTTTCTTGTACTTGGAGCAAACTCAATGTCTTTTGAATCGCTGGGCCTGGCGCCCTTCCTGCTGCGTGCGCTTGCCGAGCAGGGCTACGAAAACCCGACCCCGATCCAGCAGCAGGCGATCCCGCTGGCACTGGCCGGTCGTGACCTGCTGGCCGGCGCACAGACCGGCACCGGCAAGACCGCCGCCTTCGGCCTGCCGCTGCTGCAGCACTTGGGCACCGCCTCGCAGGAAGTGCGCAGCGGCCCGCGCAAGCCGCGCGCGCTGATCCTGGCCCCGACCCGCGAACTGGCCACCCAGGTGCACGACAGCCTGCGCGGCTACAGCAAGTACCTGCGCATTCCCAGCGCCTGTATCTACGGCGGCGTCGGCATGGGCAACCAGCTGGACATCCTGCGCCGTGGCGTGGACCTGCTGGTGGCCTGCCCGGGCCGCCTGATCGACCACCTGGAGCGTCGCAGCATCGACCTGTCCGGCATTGAACTGCTGGTGCTGGACGAAGCCGACCGCATGCTCGACATGGGCTTCCTGCCGTCGATCAAGCGCATCCTGGCCAAGCTGCCGAAGCAGAACCGGCAGACCCTGCTGTTCTCGGCCACCTTCGAGGACAACATCCGCCAGCTGGCGCTGGAGTTCATGCGCAACCCGGAACAGATCCAGGTGACGCCGAAGAACACCGTGGCCGAAACCATCACCCACCGCGTGCACCCGGTCGATGCCGGTCGCAAGCGCGACCTGCTGCTGCACCTGCTGGCGCAGGACAGCCGCGAGCAGACCCTGGTGTTCGCCCGCACCAAGCACGGCAGCGACAAGCTGGCCTCGTTCCTGGAAAAGTCGGGCATCAAGACTGCGGCGATCCACGGCAACAAGAGCCAGGGGCAGCGCCTGCGTGCACTGGGTGACTTCAAGGCCGGCCGCGTGACCGTGCTGGTGGCGACCGATATCGCTGCGCGCGGCATCGACATCAACGAGCTGCCGAAGGTGATCAACTTCGACCTGCCGATGGTGGCCGAGGACTACGTGCACCGCATCGGCCGTACCGGCCGCAACGGCGCGACCGGCCAGGCGATTTCGCTGGTGGCACAGGATGAAGTGAAGCTGCTGCGTGCGATCGTGCGCCTGCTGGGCCGCGACATGGACATCCGCGATGTACCGGGCTTCGAGCTGCAGGTGCCGATCCGCTGGGGCAACAGTGCGCCGGGCAAGGCCGAGCACGATACCGGCGAGCGCGCACCGCGCAAGAGCCATGCGCGCCGTCCGCACGGTGATGCGCCGCGCCACGCGCACGCAGGCCCGAAGAAGGCCGGCGGTGGCCGCCGCGAAGGCGGTGGCAATGGCCAGCAGCGTGCAGGCGCCGGCCAGGGCCAGCGCCGTGGCGGTGGTGGCAATGGTGGCGGCCGTGGTCGTGGCCAGGGTGGCGGCGGTGGTCGCGCCGGCTGATCCCAGCCGACATGGAGCGTGCTTCCCGCTGCGCGGGGGCTATCGAGGGACGGCGCTGACGCGCCGTCCTTTTTTGTTGCGGGCTACCGGGTGATAAAGCACGCGGTGGCAGTACCGAGGGCGAATGGGCATGGGGGCAGCGCAGAACACGCTGTAAATACGTCCATGTAAGCTCGATGGCGCCATCCATGGCGCCAACGGTTCTGCGCTGCCCCCATGCCCATCCGCTTCAAGCATTGCCTGCGCCTTCTTCTCCCGCCGGGTAGCCGGGAGAAGAAAGATCAAATTCAAATTCAAATTCAAATTCAAACTCAAATTCAAAGGCAAAAGCCGAAGTCGCAATTCCTGGCTTTGCTTTTGCTTTTGCTTTTGTATTTGCCCTTGCTCCCGCCTTGGGGTCTGATGCGTCCGCGCCCGCAGGAAACTGTCATGGGAGGCAGGGGGCCTCAGCCAGGACCGTTGGCGCCAAGGATGGCGCCATCGAGCCCCCATGGATGGGTTTACGGCGTGTCCTGGCTGAGGCCCCCTGCCTCCCAAGCACAACAGAAACTCGGCGCCAAACACCTCAACCCCGCGCTTTCGCCGGATTCACCAGATTCCCGAAGAAGATCGCGTTGATCAGCAGTCGGTCCGTTCCGTGCCAGTACTTGCGGTGTGCCGGGTCATCGGCAAACAGCACCACGTTGCCCTGCCCCTGCGCCGACACCAGCAGCCATGCACTGCCTGCCACCCGCGTGCGGTTACGCTCGGACAGGTAGCCGTTCACCCGCGGCGGCGTGTCGATGCGCACCACCGTGGAGAACGGGTTCGCGCTCGGCTGCAGCGTCCCCGTGTTCTCCTTGTTGATCGCCAGCTGCCGGCGCGGCACGCCGAATGCCAGCGGATGGCTGGTATCCACGTCGGCACTGAGAATGTTGCCGCTGACCCGCTCGATCGCGGCAATGTCGCGCTGATCGCCGAACGCACGGCGGCTTTCGTCAGCAGCGTCTTCTTCCTTGCCGAGCTTTTCGCCGTCGGCCAGCCTCTGCTCGATCGCCCACTTCGAGGCACTGCCGTAGGTCACCAGTGAACCACCGGCCTGCACCCAGCGCTTCAGTGCAGCCACCGCCGTGGCATCGACGCCCGTGTAGGTACCACCGGACAGCACGATCGTGGTGTAGCGGTCCAGCGGTACCTTGCCCAGCTGCTGCGGATCCAGCTTGCTGGCTGGCAACTGCAGCTGCTGGTCGAGCAGGAACCACGCCGATCCGATTTCGGTGGCGGCCACGCCCTCGCCCATCACCAGTGCCACCGCAGGCTTGCGCAGCGCCTTGACGCCGTCACTGCCGAGGTCGATGCCTTCGCGGCTCCGGCCGCTGGACAGCGCGTGGACCTGTACGCCCGCCTCGCGCGCGGCCGATGTCACTGTCTCGAGCAGCGCCGCGCCCTGCAGCGATTGCCCGGCAACCGGAATGACCAGGCTGCCGGCGGCGAAGCTGATGTCGCCCTGCGCGGTCGCGGTGGTGAACGGCTGGAATGCCGCGCGTGCATTCACGCCCTTGCCCTGCAGCGCGGCCAGCACGCGCCCGGCGTTGTAGTTGCGCCAGTCGATGGCGTAGGCGAATCCGGCCTCGCCGCCCAGTACCGCGCCCTGCTCCACCGGCAGCGCGGCCACGCGTGCGCCGCCTTCGATACGGCTGCGGCTGCCCGCAAAGGCCACGCCGTAGGCCGGTGCGATCGCATAGCTGGTGCTGCCGTAGAACACATCACCCTTGATCGGCGGCGTCTCGGCAAAGATCGAATGCACCAGGCGGAACTGCGCCTGCTGCACCGGCACCACGTAGGCGCTGCCGGCATCGAAGCGCTGCCCATCGACAGTGACGGCACGGTCCAGTGCGCGCACCTCGATCCGGTGCAGCAGCAGCAGTTCCAGCAGGCGACGGGTCAGGGCCGGGTCATGCGCATCGCCGAACACGAAGCTCTTCACCGGCTGCTGCGCAGCCTGCTTCAGCGCGCTCTGGAAGAACTGCTTCTGCAGGTCGAACAGGCCGCTGCGCTCGGCCACTGCGCCACGCACCGTGCCCAGCCCAGTGGCGACCTGGTTGCGGATGGTGAACGGGAACGTCAGCAGGCCATTCACCGATTCCTGCACGCGGCCGCGCGAGCTGGCCTGCTCGACGGTAACGCCGACAGCGCCATGGAAGTCCGGATAGGTGGAACCGTACACCGGCGAGAAGTTGTCGAAATTCTCGCCGGTGTAGTACAGCGACCCCAGCGCATCCAGCGCCTGCGCGTGGTACTTGGCGAGGGTCTTGTTGAATTCATACGACGCCGCCGGAATCAGCGGGCTGTGCATGCTCTTCGGCGAGGGCTCGAAGTAGTAGGTGCTGTCCTTGCCCATTTCGTGGAAGTCGATCTGCACGTTCGGGTACCACTGGTGGAACACCTCCACCTTCGGCCGTGAGTCCTGCTGGGTCAGGGCCAGCCAGTCGCGGTTGAGATCGGTGAAGTAGTGATTGGTACGACCCTGCGGGAACGGCTCGACGTGTTCCTTGTCGGCGGGGTCGGCAGAAGCTGGGTCGGACGCCCAGGCGTTGTGCCAGTTGGCAGCACGGTCACGACCATCCGGATTCTGCGCCGGATCGAACAGCACCACCGCCTGCTGCAGCCATTGCTGGGTTTCTGCGCTGCGGTTGGCCACCAGGTAGTACGCCGTCAGCATCGCTGCCTCGGCACTGGAGGTCTCGTTGCCGTGGACGCTGTAGCCCAGCCACACCACCACCGGGCTGTCACCGGCGGCGCTGCGCGGCTGCGCCGGATCGGCCAGGGTCGCGTGCTGCTGGCGGATCTGTTCCAGCCGCGCATGATTACCTGCAGCGGTGACGGTGGCGATCAACAGCGGGCGGCCTTCATAGCTGCGGCCGATCTCGCGCACGCTGATCTTGTCCGAGCGTTTCGCCAGTTCCTGGAAGTACGCCACCAGCTGGTCGTGCCGGGTGTAACGGCTGCCGATCGGGTAGCCGAGGAACTGCTCCGGCGTCGGCACCGCTGCATCGAACGCCGCCGCGTTGGTGACCTGCGGAAAGAAGTACGCGCTCTGTGCCTGCGCCGGCTGCGGCGAGGACAGTGCGGTGGCGGCGGCAAGCAGCAACGGAAGAACGGCACGGCGATGCAAGGACACGGTGACTCCCCTGGAACACAACGGCAGACGATCGCGCGGCCGGTCCCCTCAGGTGACCGGCCGCGGCGGATGGATCAGAAGCGGTAATCGAAGCCCAGCGTGAAGTAGCGGCCACGCAGGTCGTACTGGCTGAAGTCGTACGGCGCGCGGATGCCCGGGAACGAGGCGTCGTACGGCGGCGTCTTGTCGGCCAGGTTCTGCACCTTGGCATACACGGTCAGCTTGTCGATGCCGGTGTAGGCCAGGTACAGGTCGTACTGGCTGTAGCTGCCGACGCGCTGCTGCACGGCTTTGGCGGCGGTGCTGGCCTCCTGGCGGTAGCTGCTGGTGTAGTACCAGGTCACGGCTGCGTTGAAATCACCGTACTTCCAGTCCAGCGTGGTGGTGGCCTTGTCCTTGGGCAGGGTCGCGCCCAGGTTGCTGCCGGCGTAGTCGACCAGCGGCCCACCGACCACGGTGGGGCGACGGTAGTCGCGCACGTGGGTGTAGGCCGAGGACACGGTGAAGTCACCCAGCGCCGCGGTCGGGATGCGCTGGCGCAGCTCGACATCGATGCCCGAGGTCTTCAGCTCGCTCAGGTTCTGGTAGCGGTTGTAGACCGCCTGCAGCTTGCCACGCTCATCGCGCTGCACGGCGCCGGCCACGTTGTCGTTGACCAGGGTCTGGGTGTTGTTGGTGCCGACCAGGTTGTCCAGCTGGATGCGGTAGTAGTCCACGCTCAGGTTGGTGTTGGCCCACGGCGACAGCACCACACCGAAGTTGACGCTCCTGGTGCGCTCCGGCTTGAGTTCGTTGTTGCCGACGGTGAAGAAGGTGGGGTTCTGGCGCGAGCCCGGCACGTCCGGATCACGCGGGTCGACCACGCTGCCGTAGGCGATGCTGGTGCTGTTGGAGTTTTCCGACAGCGACGGTGCCCGGAAGCCCTTCGACGCCGACGCACGCACCAGCAGGACATCCAGCGGCTGCCAGCGCAGGCCGATCTTCGGCGAGAACGCATCGCCGAAATCATCGTAGTGATCAGCGCGCGCGGCGGCGGACAGCTCCAGCGTCGAGGCCAGCGGCACGTTCACTTCGGCGTAGGCCGCACTGACCTGGCGCTTGCCGTGTACTTCGGCAATGGCCGGGCGCACCTGCAGGCCGGCATCGATCTGCCACGGATTGTTGGAGTCGAGCTTTTCGCGGCGCCACTCGGCGCCGGCGGCGAAGCCGATCTCGCCGGCCCAGGTGTGGCCCAGGCTGCCGGAAATCTTCGCATCGATGCCCTGCAGCTTGGATTCGGCCGGACGCAGCGTGGCGATGTTGATCGAATCACGCACCGACTGCGGCGTGGCCGCCGGGTTGAGCAGGTTGTAGCTGCCCGTGGCCAGCGCGTCGGCCAGCGCCCAGCGGTTGGCGAAGCCACCGGACACGCTCTCACGCTCGCTGCTGCGCGCACCGAATGCAGCCACTTCCCAATCCCACTTCGCGGTGGTGCCGCGCAGGCCGAACACACCGCGGTAGGCGGTGGAACGGTTGGTCTTGATCGTGCCGCCCAGGTCGAAGAAGGTGTACTCGACGGGAATCGCGCGACCGTACGGGTTGTACGGATTGTTGGCCGGCAGCAGCGACGACACCGGCTCTGCCAGGCCGCTGTTCGCGTTCAGTGCGAAGCGGCCGCTCTCCAGGGTGAAGAACGGGCTGCTGCCGAACCACGCGGCACTCTTGATCTGGCTGTACAGCACTTCGCCGAACGCTTCGACGTTGTCGTTCAGGCGGAAGGTACCGTTGGCGTAGGCCTGGTAGCGCTTGGTCGAGGGGATCAGCGTGGTGAACGGTGCCTGGTTGAAGCCGCAGGTGTCGCCGGCCAGGCCGTCGATCGGTGCGCTGGCCACGCGGGTGGTGCCGGTCGGGCAGTTACCGTTGGCATCGAGCATCGGCACCGAGACGCCGTTGACCAGGTAGCGCGCGCCCTTGGCCGACCAGCCGTTCCAGCGGCCACCCGGCTTGTCGGTGTAGATGCCGCTCCTGGTCAGGTTGCGCTCGTCCTGGTCCAGGCGCTCACGGTTGTACCCCTGCAGGCTGAAGAGGATGTTGTAGCCATCGGTGTCGAGATCACCGAGGCCGCCGACGAACTTCAGGTTCTGCTCGTGCAGGCCGCCCTGGTCGGCACCGCCGAAGCTGCCGCCGATCTCGGCGCCTTCGAAGTTCTGCCGGGTGATGATGTTGACCACGCCGGCCACGGCGTCGGAGCCGTACACCGCCGAGGCGCCGTCCTTGAGCACCTCAATGCGCTCGACCGCGACCAGCGGCAGCGCATTGAGATCGACGAAGGTGTCGGACAGGCCACCGGCCGGGAAGCCGTAGTTGGCCAGGCGACGGCCGTTGAGCAGCACCAGCGTGTTTTTCTGCGACAGGCCACGCAGGCCGATGCCGGCCGAGCCGGACGCCCAACCATTGTTGGTGGTTTCGTTGCTGGCGTTGCCGGTGTTGGCCGAGATCGAACGCAGCACATCGGCCACGGTGGCCTTGCCGGTCTGTTCCAGCTGCTGGCGGCCGATCACCTGCACCGGGTTGGAAGCCTCGGTATCGGTGCGCTTGATGTTGGAACCGGTGACGCGCACGGCGGCCAGGGTACTGGCTTCGCCACTGGCATCGGCGGAGGTTTCGGCGGCGGCGGACAAAGGCGCGGCCAGAGCGACGGCCAGGGCCGCCACGAGCAGGGTGTGCTTGGGCATGACGATGTGGGGGAGGTGGAAAGGGCGACGTAGTTCCGCAGTAGTCCATGCCTGGCCGGGGTCCGGCCAATAACATCTCTTCATACGGATATAAGAGAAGCTATCATCTCTTCATCCGGATGGAAAGAGTTACTTCACGAAAGCCCAACATCCGCTCAGGATGGCCGGCCACCTGCGGCGTACAATCGCGCCATGGAAATCTTCAAAGTCTTCATGCTCGAGGCGGCGCACCGCCTCCCCAACGTGCCGCCGGGGCACAAGTGCGCGCGTCTGCATGGCCACTCGTTCCGGGTGGAACTGAAGGTCGAGGGCGAGCCGGGGGCGCAGACCGGCTGGATCATGGACTTCGGCGACGTGAAGGCGGCCTTCCAGCCGATCTACGACCGCCTGGACCATCACTACCTCAATGACATCCCCGGCCTGGAGAACCCGACCAGCGAGAACCTGGCGGTGTGGATCTGGAACGAACTCAAGCCCAGCCTGCCGGCGCTGAGCGAGATCACCGTGCACGAAACCTGCACCTCCGGCTGCCGCTACCGCGGCCCGACGGCCTGATCAACCCATTGATCTAAAAGGTGTTTCAAAGGCGCCTGGGGCGCCTTTGTTATTTTTGTTGCATTGCCGCATCAACGGCGTATGCTGCAATGCATCAAGCCACTCCCTGATGCCCCCATGGCCGCCGCCTTCAGCGATCGCTTCAGTGATGCCACCCGCCAGCTCGCAGCCGCAGCAACCCGCGCGAACCGGTTGGCGTTGGAGAACGCGGAAAGCATGTTCGGCGTGCAGCTGAAGGCGATGGAGCGCAACCTGACCGCGACCGGCGGCTGGTTGGGGGAACTGGCCCGTAGTGACGACACGGCCGGGATGCTCAACAAGGGCGCACAGCTGTGGCAGGACAACCTGCAGCGGCTGGGCCAGGCCCAGCAGGACGTGGTCGGTCTCGGCCTGCAGGCCGGCAAGGCCTGGTCCGAACTGGTGCAGGGCTACAACGAATCAACGGCGGACGCGAACAACCACTGACGCGACGCAACGCTCATTGCGTGGGTCCCTCCCCCCACGCAATCCGGACCCGGCAGATCCCTCCCTCTGCCGGGTCTTTTTTTGCCTGGCGTCTGCATTGAAGAGCGCTTCCTCGTCTGGATTCGCCGCGAACTGAAGGGCCCCGCCGGGACAGGCAGGGGCCTGGGCAAATGTCCCCCGGCGCCGGCCGTTGGCCGTCACCTCCTCCTTTACTTTGCCCAAACCCCTGCCCGCCCCGACGAGGCTCGGCGTGCGGTGAGGAAAGCGCAGCACGCGCGGCCGCCTTTCAAGGAAGCGCCGACAAACTCCGAACGCCGGGCGGATGCCCTTGCGTACGAAGTAAAGGGGGAGGTGACGGCCAACGGCCGGCGCCGGAGGACATTCGTACGCAAGGGCATCCGCACGGCGCCACGCAGAATGAATCCGCCACACGCGTGTCTTCGTCCCGATTCCCCGCGAACTGACGGGCCCCGCCGAGACAAGCAGGGGCCTGGGCAAATGTCCCCCGGCGCCGGCCGTTGGCCGTCCCCTCCTCCTTTACTTTGCCCAACCCCCTGCCCGCCCCCGACGAGGCTCGGCTTGCGGCAGGAAAGGAAAAGCGCAGCGCTCGCGGCGCCTTTCAACGAGGCGTCGACGAACTCCGAACGCAGGGCGTAGGCCCTTGCGTACGAAGTAAAGGGGGAGGTGACGGCCAACGGCCGGCGCCGGAGGACATTCGTACGCAAGGGCCTACGCCCTGCGCCACGCAGAACAAACCGCGAAGGAATCTCAACGCCCGCGATTGACGTGCCAGTGCTGGTGCCACGCCTGGAACATCAGCACGTTCCACAGGTGCGTGTGCCACTTGCGTTCGCCACGCAGGAACGCTTCCCAGATGCCGCGCACGCGTGCCGCATCGAAGCAGCCCTGGTTGCGCAGCAGCTGCGGGTCCAGCAGTGCCTCCGCCCAGTCGCGCAGCGGGCCCGCCAACCAGCGCGCCATCGGCGGTCCGAAGCCGCGCTTGGGGCGATACACCAGCGGCTCGGGCAGGTAGCGCGCCAGCAGGTGCTTGAGGATCCGCTTGTGCTCACCGTCGTGGTACTTCAGGTGCTGCGGCAGGCGCCAGGCCAACCGCACCACCTCCATGTCCAGCAGCGGCGCGCGCGTCTCCACGCCCGCCGCCATGCCCGCACGATCGACCTTGGCGAGAATGCCCTCGGCCAGGTCCATGCGGAAATCCAGCAGCTGGATGCGGGCCTCGGCCGGCAGCGCCGTGTCCTGCTGCTGGAAGATCGTCATCGGCTCGCGTGCACCCAGCACCACCTGCGCCGGCTGCCGCCAGCGCGTCACGCGCTGCAGGTAGTGACCTTCCACGTCGTTGGCGGCGACTTCCGCCACCAGTGCGCGCCAGCCGCCCAGGCGGCCGCGCTCGACATTCATGCGGTTGCCGCTGCGCCGCGCCAGATCACGCACCCAGTCCGGCAGGCCACCGCACAGGCGCGCATTGCGCAGCGCGCGGCCATAGCTGGGGTGGCCGAAGAACAGTTCATCGCCACCGTCGCCGGTGAGGGCCACCGGCTTGCGCGCGCCCAGCAGTTCACTGGCCAGCAGGGTCGGCAGCTGCGAGGCATCGGCGAACGGTTCGCACCAGACCTGCGGCAGCCGCTGCAGCAGATCCAGGCCTTGTCGCGCATCCATCCGGTGCAGATGATGCTGCACGCCCAGATGCCGCGCGACCTGCGAGGCCCAATCGCTCTCGTCATGGCCGGGATCATCGAAGCCAACCGTCCACGCTTCGATCGGAAGCGTCGACTGTGCCTGCATCATCGCCGTCACCAGCGAGGAATCGGTGCCGCCGGACAGGAACGCACCGCAGGCCAGCGGCGAATGCATGCGTGCGGCGATGGCCTTCTGCAACGCAGTTTCCAGCTGGTCGGTCGCCTGCTCCAGGCTCGGCGCCGGCAGCAGCGGTTCCTGCAGTGCGCTCTGCATCGCATCGCGTGCGCACCAGTAGCGTGAACCACCCTGTGCGGCCTGGCTGGAGCCGCCAGCCGCATGGTCATTCAGATCGACGCGCAGCATCGCGCCTGCCACCAGCTTGTGGATGCCGCGGTAGATGGTGTGCGGTGCCGGCACGTAGTCATGGCGCAGCAGCAGGCTCAGCGCATCCTGGTCGATGCTCGGGGCGAAACCGGCAAAGGCCTGGAGTGCCTTCATTTCCGAGGCGAACAGGAACCGGCCCTGGTACCAGCCGTAGTACAGCGGCCGCTCGCCAACCGGGTCGCGGGCCAGCCACAGTTCGCGCGACTCGCGGTCCCATACGCTGAAACCGAACGCGCCCTCGATGCGGGAAAGCGCCCGTTCCACGCCCCATTCGATGATCGCCTGCAGCAGCAGCCGCGCATCGCTGCAGCTGCGTGGCAGATCGCGCAGCTGCGACTGCAGGTCGGCCCGGTTGTACAACCGGCCATCCAGGCACAGCACGTAACGGCCACAGTCCGAACTCAGGGGCTGCAACGGCGTATCGGTTGGCGCCCGGCAGTGGCCCAGCGCCAGGCCGGCCTCGGCGTCGGTCCAGTAGCCGATGCGCCCCCGGCCGCGCTGCTGCAGGGCGCGCAGCATTGGCGCCAGCTGCTGCAGCAGGTGTTCGTCCTCGGCGGGCGGCAGCCAGGCCCCGACCACGCCGCTCATCGGGCACCTCCGCAGCGGCAGCGGCGGGACGGGTTCAGCAGGCAGGCGGCGGCGGGCGACATGGGAGCGACACGCGGAGCGGAGGAGACTCCATGCTCGGCCCGCCCCCGGCCCTGCGTCAGTCGCTTTGCTGTCAGCGATGGTCACCGTGCGTATCACGAAGGTAACGTTTTGTAACAGCATCAGGCTATGCTGGACGCCAAGTTGTTGCCAGGCCTGAGGCCCGGCCCGTGCGCCAGCAACCCCGGCTGAATGGCGCCCGCCCCCGGGACCCGGGCGGCCCGAAGGCTGGGATAGCATCGCCGCGCTCGTGCCGTGGCGGTACGTGTGCGTCCACGGAGGCCTTGAAAATGCTGGATATCGTACTGGTCGAAGACGATGCCCGCCTGGGTACGATGGTCAGCGACTATCTGCAGCGGCATGGCTATCAGGTGGCCCACGAGCGCAGCGGTGAGCGTGCGGTGGCCCGGATCCTGGCCGACAAGCCCGCCCTGGTCCTGCTCGATGTCGGCCTGCCCGACCAGGATGGTTTCGAAGTGTGTCGGCAGATCCGCCCCCACTATGACGGCATCATCTGCGTGCTGACCGCCCGCACCGACAACATCGACCAGGTGCTGGGACTGGAACTGGGCGCCGATGATTACATCGGCAAGCCGATCGAACCACGGGTGCTGCTGGCCCGCCTGCGCGCCCACCTGCGCCGCCACCGCCGGGTCGAACCACGCGACGGCAGCCTCCGCTTCGGCGAGCTGAGCATCGATCCGTCCACCCGCAACGTGCACCTGCAGAGCGCGCTGCTGGAGCTCACCACTGCCGAGTTCGACCTGCTGTTCCTGCTGGCCAGCAATGCCGGCCAGATCCTGGACCGCGATGCGCTGCTGCGCGGCCTGCGCGGGATCGCCTTCGACGGCCTGGACCGTTCGATCGATGCACGCATCTCGCGCCTGCGCCGCAAGCTGGGCGACAACCCTGAACAACCGGAGCGGATCAAGACCGTGCGGGGCCGCGGCTACCTGTTCAGCCGCTCGGCATGGGGATGAAGCGCACGCCCTCGGCGATGCGCGGCCACGCCTTCCACTTCCTGCGCTACGGCATCGGCTTCCTGGTCGCCCACCTGCTACTGATCGTGCTGGGCCTGTGGGCCTGGGATGCGCTGCTGGAAGACCGCACCGAAGCCGGACTGCTGGCCGAGATGCGCGGTACCCATGCCCTGCTGCAGCACCGCTTCGCCGAAACCCCGCGCGAGCAGTGGCCGACGCTGGCGCGCGAACTGGACGCCGACTTCGCCTATGCCCTGCGCATGGTGCCGTTGGCAGAGGCGATGAAGGCGCTGCCGGCCAGCCAGCGCCCCCCCTTCAGCAACGGCCGGGTGCAGATCGACCTGGAGCACATGCGCAGCCTGCAGCGGATCGGCGACAGCGACTACGCGGTGATGCTGGGGCCGTTGGACGAAGCGCTGCCTGACGAGGGCTGGCAGGACAGCGAAGTGTCAGGCGTGGCGATCCTGCTGCTGATCCTGATGGTGGCCGTGGCGCTGCCGATGTACGTGATGGTCTACCGCCTGTGGCGCGACGTCTCGCAGCTGGCCCAGGCCGCCCGGCAGATGCGCGACGGACAGCTGGACACGCGCGCCCCGCGCGCCGGCACTGCGCTGGTGCGGCCGCTGGCCAATGCCTTCAATCACATGGCCGAGCAGCTGCAGCAGCTGCTGGAAAGCCAGCGCGTGCTGGCCCAGGCAGTGGCGCACGAAGTCCGCACGCCGCTGGCACGGATGCGTTTCGGCCTGGCCGACCTGGAGGACACCGCGCTGGACGAGATCCAGCGTGATGCCTTGGGCGGCCTGCGCACTGATGTCGATCGGCTGCAGCACCTCACCGATGCCGGCGTCGAGTACGCCGCGCTCGGCCGCTGCCATCAGCTGACCCGCCAGCGCCTGCAGCTGGCGGCACTGGTACGTGGCGTGGTGGCCCAGTTCGCACCGCTGCCGATGCCGGTACAGCAGGTGCTATCGCCGGCGGGCCTGGTCAACGTCAACCGGCACATGCTGGAACTGGCATTGCGCAACCTGCTCGGCAATGCCCTGCGCTATGCGCGGCGGCAGATCCGTATCGCCAGCACGGTCAACGACGGCTGGCTGTGCCTGCAGGTGGAGGACGATGGCCCCGGCATCGCACCCGAACTGCGCGGCCAGGTGCTGCAACCCTATGTGCGGCTGGATCCGGGTAGCCCCGGTTTCGGCCTCGGACTGGCGCTGGTGCAGGTGGTGGCCGACAAGCATGGCGGCCTGGTCGAAGTAACCGATTCGGAGCTGGGTGGTGCCTGCATCCGACTGCACCTGCCGCTGGAAAGCGGCGCTGCCGTGGAGTGCGATGCGGCCTGCTAGGCCGCTGGTTCCGCACGCGGCAACGCAAACGCGAACAACGCACCGCGCTCGCTGTCACGCAGTTCGATGCGACGGCCGTGCAACTGCACGATGCGCTGCACGATCAGCAGGCCCAACCCGCCGTTCTCTCCACGTCGCGCGCCCAGCGCGGCCGGTGCCTGGAACAGCTGCGTGCGCAGTGCAGGGGCAACACCAGGTCCATCATCGGCCACGCTCACCTCCACGCTGTCCGGCGTCGCGCGCAGGCACACCTCGATCCGCCCACCGTCGGGCGCATGCCGCAGCGCGTTGTCGAGCAGGTTGGTCAGCACCCGCTCGACCAGGCCCAGATCGGCGCGCACCAGCGGCAGGCCGGGCGGGAAGTCCGCGTGCAGGTACTGGTTGCGAGCCTGCGCCGCCAGCTCGAATTTCTGCAGCACGTCCTGCAGCAGCTCCGGCAATGCGAACACCTCCAACTCCAGGCGCACTTCGCCATGTTCCAGCCGCGCCAGCTCGAACAGCGCACGCGCCAGCCGGCCAACCTTGGCGCTCTGCGCCAGCGCGATACCGAGGTAGCGGCGGCGCTCGTCCGGCGACAGCGTGGCGTCCTTCAGCGCCAGCGTTTCCAGATAGCCGTGCAGCGATGACAACGGCGTGCGCAGGTCGTGCGAGATGTTGGCGACCAGCTCGCGGCGCTGCAGGTCCTGCTGGCGCAGCTGCTGCCACTGCTCGCCCAGCCGCTGCGCCATCTGCGCGTGTGCGTGTTCGAGGATCACCAGCTCGTCGCGCTCACCGGGACGCAGCGGCTCCGGCGGCGGCAACGGCGTGGGTGCGTCGATGTCGAAGGCCTGGATGCGCCGGGTCAGCCGCCGCAGCGGGCGCGTCACCCAGTAGAAGGCCACCAGCCCGGCCAGCAGGCCCAGGCTGCCGACCAGCATCACCGACCACAGCGTGGTGTTCCACTGGCTGCCGGCGGCAAGGTCGTCGGACAGCATCTGACGGTGTTCGCCGACCAGCACCACGTACACATAACCGGCCTGGCGACCCTGCACGATCAGCGGCGCGGCACTGAACACCTTGCGGCCGTCCGTGCTGCGCGGGTCATCGCCCAGGATCGGCAACGGCGCACCGGCCAGCAGCCGACGCAGCGGTGCCACGTCCACCCGGTTGCGCACCAGATGGCCTGTCGGCGCATCGTGGCCGAGGATGCGGCCCTGGTCGTCCAGCAGGTAGACCTCGACGCTGGGGTTGACCGCCATCAGCTGGCCGAACAGCGCGCGCACCGCGGCATCACGCATGCCGCTGGTGTCCATCAGTTCGCTGCGCTGGGCAATGTGCTCGGCCAGGCCCAGCGACAACCGCTGCACCACTTCCTGCTCGTGGCGGGTGTTGGCGCGCATCTGCAGCGCCAGCAGCGCCATGCAGCACATCAGCATCAGCGCAGCGATCACCGCCGCCAGCTTCTGCCACAGGTTCGGCTTGATCATGCCGCCGCCCCGGCCGGATCGACCAGCTTGTAGCCACGGCCCCACACCGTCAGCAGCCGCCGTGGATTGGCCGGGTCCGGCTCGATCTTGCTGCGCAGGCGATTGATGTGGGTGTTGACCGTGTGCTCGTAGCCATCGTGCTGGTAGCCCCAGACCTGGTTGAGCAGTTCCATGCGCGCGAACACCTGGTCCGGATGACGGGCGAAGAACAGCAGCAGGTCGAACTCGCGCGGGGTCAGCTCCAGTGCGTTGCCATCCACTGAGGCGGTACGCGCGACCGGGTCCAGCTGCAGGCCGCCCAGCTCGATCGCGCCGGCATCGATGCGCGCGCTCTGCGCCATCGCCTCGGCCCGGCGCAGCAATGCGCGCACCCGTGCCACCAGTTCCGGCATCGAGAAGGGCTTGGCCAGGTAATCATCCGCCCCCAGTTCCAGGCCGACGATGCGCTGCGTTTCGCTGCCTCGCGCGCTGATGATGATGATCGGCACATAGCGCGCCATCGCGCGTGCACGCTGGCACACCTGCAAGCCGTCCACGCCGGGCAGCATCACGTCCAGCACCAGCGCATCCCATGGCCCTTCCTGCTCGAGCAGGCGCAGGCCGGCATCGCCGCTGGCGGCATGGGCGACGTCGTAGCCCTCATCGCCCAGATGCATGCGCAGCAGGTCGGCGATGTGGGCATCGTCTTCAACGATCAGCACGCGTTTGGTGGACATCGGCAGCTCGGGGCCAGTGGGGAGGCTGGCTGCATTGTGGCGCGGGATAGACGCCGATACCTCACGAAAAATTGAATCCTGCGTGAGGATTCGTTGACCCGGGCGGGCGCAGCATGGCCCCGTCGCCCCTTCCCGGAGTCCGCCATGTCCCTTACCCGACGCCATCTGCTGGGCCTGGGCGGTGTTGCCACCGCCGCCGGCCTGCTCGGTCTGGGGGCCTGCAGCCGTGCCGCCCCGGCCGCCGCTGAAGCGCGCCCGTCGCGACAGTTCGAGGTCATGCGCAGCGATGCCGACTGGCGCCAGCGCCTGACCCCGGCGCAGTACGCAGTGCTGCGCCAGCAGGCGACCGAGCGCCCGTACAGCAGCCCGCTCAACAAGGAACACCGGCAGGGCACGTTTGCCTGCGCCGGCTGTGCGCTGCCGCTGTTCTCCTCCTCCACCAAGTTCGAGAGCGGCACCGGCTGGCCCAGCTTCTGGGCGCCGCTGCACAACGCCATCGGCGAAGACCGCGACGTCACCTTCGGCATGCTGCGGGTGGAGGTGCACTGCCGCCGCTGCGGTGGCCACCTCGGCCATGTGTTCAACGACGGGCCTCGCCCAACCGGACTTCGCTACTGCATGAACGGCGCGGCGATGGTGTTCGTTCCCGGTGCCGCTGAGGGCGGTACTGCCGATGGCTGGCGGGTGCCGGTCGGTTCTTCCCCTGCTTCCGGAGCCTGACGATGCTGCTGTTGCTGCTTGCCTACCTGGGGGGCGCGCTGACCCTGCTCAGTCCCTGCATCCTGCCGGTGCTGCCGTTCGTGTTCGCGCGTGCCGACCGCCCCTTCCTGCGCAGCACGCTGCCGCTGCTGCTGGGCATGGCACTCACCTTCACCGTGGTCGCCAGCCTGGCTGCGGTGGGCAGCCAATGGGTGGCACAGGCCAACCAGGTCGGACGCTGGATCGCCCTGCTGCTGATGGCGCTGTTCGCACTGGCATTGCTCTGGCCACGACTGGCCGACCATCTGCTGGCGCCGTTCCAGCGCGTGGGTGCCCGCTTGAGCGCGCGTGCCGATGCGACCGACGCAGCGGGGCGTGGCGGTGCGTGGACCTCGCTGCTGATCGGCATCGCCACCGGCCTGCTGTGGGCGCCCTGCGCCGGGCCGATCCTCGGCCTGGTGCTGACCGGTGCCGCGCTGCACGGGGCAAGCGCCGGCACCAGCACGCTGCTGCTGGCCTACGCACTGGGCGCGATTACCGCACTGGCGCTGGCGGTATGGGTAGGTGGCCGCGTGTTCCGCGCGCTGCAGGCGCGGCTCGGCCTCGGCGATGTGCTGCGCAAGGTACTGGGCGTGGCTGCACTGCTGGCGGTGGTGGCGATCGGCCTGGGCTGGGATACCGGCCTGCTGACCCGCCTGTCCACGGTCAGCACCGCGCGCATCGAGCAGGGCCTGCTGGATGCCGTTCCCGGCGCGCAACCGGCAGCACCGTCGATGACGATGATGGCGGGCCCCGATGCGGGTGCCAGTGCACCGCTGCCAGTGGAAGGCACCCTGCCCGCGCTGGATGGTGCCACCGGCTGGCTCAACAGCCCGCCGCTGACGGCCCAGCAGCTGCGCGGCAAGGTGGTGCTGGTCGATTTCTGGACGTACTCGTGCATCAACTGCCTGCGCGCGATGCCGTTCGTGCACGAATGGGAGCGCCGTTATCGCGACCACGGCCTGGTAGTGGTCGGCGTGCACACCCCGGAGTTCGCCTTCGAGCGTGACCCGCGCAACGTCATGAAGGCGGTGCAGCAGCTGAAGGTTGAGTACCCGGTGGCACTGGACAACCAGTACACGATCTGGCGCGCGTTCAACAACCGCTACTGGCCGGCGCAGTACTTCGTCGATGCGCAGGGCAACATCCGCGGCCACCAGTTCGGCGAGGGCAACTATGCGCGCTCGGAACAGGTGATCCGTCGCTTGCTGACCGAGGCCGGCCAGACGAACCTACCGCCGCCGGCCGATCCGGCCGCCGCCGATCTGAAGGGCGTGGCTGCGCAGGCCGACATGGGCAATCTGCGCTCGCCGGAAACCTATCTGGGCCACGCCCGTGCCGAGCAGTTCGCCTCGCCCGGTGGGCAGCGCAGCGACACCGCGTTCGACTACACGTTGCCGGCCAGCCTGGCGTTGAACCAGTGGGGCCTGTCCGGACGCTGGACCGTTACCGACGAGGCTGCGCAGCTGCAGCAAGCCGGTGGCCGCATCGCCTTCCAGTTCCATGCGCGCGACCTGCACCTGGTGCTGGCACCGGGCCAGGAAGGAAAGCCGGTGCGCTTCCGCGTCCTGCTGGATGGCAAGCCATTGCCCGCCACCGATGCCGGCACTGATGTCGGCGCCGATGGCAGCGGCGTGGTCGACGAGCACCGCCTCTACCAGCTGGTGCGCCAACGCGGCACGGTCAGCCCGCACCGCTTCGAGATCGAGTTCCTCGATGCGGGCGTGCAGGCCTATGCCTTCACCTTCGGTTGAACCGGGAGGACACGATGAAATTCTCCTTTGAACAGGGCATTGCCGCTGGCGTTGCCGGACTGGTGGCCACGGCACTCATCGCCGGCGTGCTGCTCGTTGACCATGGCGCCATCGCGGCACCGGTCGAAGCCAGCGCGCAGACCCAGGCACTCCCTGTACCCACGGGCGACGCTGCGTTCCGCGATGACGCCACCCACGCCAGCGTGGTGTTCGCCGGCGGTTGCTTCTGGGGCGTGCAGGGTGTGTTCCAGCATGTCAAAGGCGTGAGTAATGCGGTGTCCGGCTACATCGGTGGCAGCGCTGCCAATGCCCGCTATGAGCGGGTCAGCAGCGGTCAGACCGGTCATGCCGAAGCGGTGAAGGTCGACTACGACCCACGCCAGGTCAGCTATGGGCAGTTGATGCAGGTGTTCTTCTCGGTGGTGCACGACCCGACCCAGCTCAACCGCCAGGGGCCCGACCACGGCAGCCAGTACCGGTCGGCGATCTTCACTGATGACGCCCGCCAGCAGGCAGCCAGCCGCGCCTACATCGCCCAGCTCGGCCAGGCCGGCAGCTACCGCGCACCGATCGTCACCCAGCTGGTCAGCGGCCAGCGCTTCTACCCGGCCGAGAGCTACCACCAGAACTACATGACCAACTACCCGCAGGCCGCGTACATCCGCTACTACGACGCGCCGAAGCTGGCCGCGCTGGGCAGGCAGTTCCCGGGGCTGTACCGGCGCGATGCGGTGCTGGTGCCGATGCGCTGACGGCATTTCCGTGGGGCCGGCTGGCGCTCGGTGACGCTCCTGCCAATGCGGTAACGATCCGGGTAGTGCCGGCCGCTGGCCGGCTCTTGCGGTTCCAGGGAATGCCGGCCAGCGGCCGGCACTACCAAAAAAAGACGCACGGCCATCCAGCCGTGCGCTTGGAAAGTACCGGCCGTGCCCCGATCAGGCCCGGCCGACAACGACATGCTAGGCTCGCCGTCATCATGGGTACAGCACCAGATGGCGGGAAACTCGATGGATACAGATGATCAGAGCGCAATGATCCCCCCCCGCTACCAACGGCTGTCCGACGAACTGGCCGAGGCCATCCACGGCGGACGCCTTCCGGTCGGCAGCCGCCTGCCCTCGCTGCGGCAGATGGCCCTGCAGCGCCGGCTCAGCCTGAACACGGTGATTGCCGCCTACCGCCAGCTGGAAGACGCTGGCCTGGTCATTCCGCGGCCGAAAGCCGGCTTCGAGGTGGCGCCGCGGCTGTCGGTGCCGGAACGTTCGCTGCGCGACACGCCTTCTGCGCCCACCGCGCCGCTGCAGCAGGTACTGATGGCCCGCGTGCTGGAAGCACAGCGCCGCCCCGGCGTGATCGACCTGGCCTTTGCCGGCCCGCGCGGTCGCCAGTTCTACCCCGGCGCGCAGCTGGCCAAGCACACGGCGCAGGTACTGCGCCATGGCCAGCAGACCGTGGAGACCTATGCACGCCCCAACGGCTCGCCACGGCTGCTGGCGCAGATCGTGCGCCGCGGCCCGCGCATGGGCCTGCATACCCACAGCGAACGCCTGCTGCTGACCCACGGTGCGATGGAAGGGCTGCAGCTGGCGCTACGCGCGGTCACCCAGCCCGGTGATGCGGTCGGCATCGAGGCGCCGTCCTACTTCAACCTCTACCCGTTGCTGGCCAACCTCGGCCTGCAGGCCATCGAACTGCCCACCCACCCGCAGCTCGGCCTGGATGTGGATGCGCTGGATGCGCTGCTGGAGCACACGCCGCTGGCCGCACTGGTGGTGATGCCGACCGTGCACAACCCGCTCGGCTGCACCATGCCGACCGCCGCCAAGCAACGCCTGGCCGAACTGGTCAACGCACGCCAGCTGCCGCTGATCGAAGATGCGGTGTATGCCGAGCTGCAGTTCTGCGAACCGCCGGCACCGCTCCTGAAGGCCTTCGATCGCGGTGGCTGGGTGATGGTGGTCGGCGGCTTTTCCAAGACGCTGGCGCCGGATTACCGCATCGGCTGGCTCGATGGCGGCCGCTTCGCCGAGCGCATCGCGCTGCTGAAATTCCAGTCCACCGGCGGCGAGCCGCAGCTGCTGGGCGACGCGGTGGCGGCCTATCTGGAAGCGGGCAGCTACGAGCACCACCTGCATCGCATGCGCCGGCTGTACCGCGAACAGGTCGGACGGCTGCGCCAGCTGGTGGCCGAACACTTCCCGGCCGGCACCCGCGCCACCGAACCGCAGGGTGGCTTCCTGCTGTGGCTGGAACTGCCCGGCGTGGACACGCGCGAGCTGTTCGAGCGTGCACTGCAGGAGGACATCGTGTTCATGCCCGGCCAGGTGTATTCACGCGGCGCGCGGTATCGCCATTGCCTGCGGCTGTCGTGCTGCCAGACGCTGGATGCACGCTTCATCGGCGCGGTGGAGCGGTTGGGTGCGATCGCGCGGGAGCTGGCGGCCGCAGCACGGTAGTGCCGGCCGCTGGCCGGCAACTGCACGCAGGTGGATACATCGAGGTTGCCGGCCAGCGGCCGGCACTACCCCAGGTCAATCGAGCAGATGCGTGCTCAACGCTTCGCCATCCGCTCCCGGCAGATGTGGCAGCCGCCCCCAGCACGGCATCGGCAGGCGCTGCTGCAGCGTTGCGATGTTCTCATCCTGGCGCTGCATCGCCGGGTCGATGTGGTTGCCGATCCAGCCCAGGCACTCCACGCCGCTGGCCTGCAACGACTGCGCGGTCAGACGCGCGTGGTTGACGCAGCCCAGCCGCATGCCCACCACCAGCAACACCGGCAACCGCAATGCGCGCACCAGGTCGAGCTGGTCGAGCGTGGCCGAGACTGGTGCCAGCCAACCGCCAACACCCTCCACCACCACGACATCGGCCTGCGCACGCAGCCGCTCGAACGCTGCCACGATCGGCGCCAGCTCCACCTGCACGCCGTCCTCGGCAGCGGCCAGCTCCGGTGCCAGCGGCTGGCGCAACGCATACGGGTTCAGATCGGCATAGTCCGGTACCGGCCAGCTGGCCGCCTGCAGCGCCAATGCGTCTTCGTTGCGCAGGCCCCGGCCCAGGTCTTCGCTGCCGCTGGCCACCGGCTTCATCCCCACCGCACGCAGGCCACGCCGGCGCAGCACATGCAGCAGCGCGGTGCTCGCCGCGGTCTTGCCGATCTCGGTATCGGTGCCGGTGACGAACAGGGCGGGCGGCAGCGTGGCGGGCAACGGCATCGACGGGCTCCAACAGGGCAACAGTGTGTGCATTATCGCTGGCCCGGCACGCTTGCTAGACTGCTGGCATGTTCGCCAATGCCTCGCTCACCGGCAGCAAGCCGGAACAATACGCCCAGCTGCTGGAACAGGCCCGTGGCCTGGTCTACGCCGAGTCCGACCGCATCGCCAACGCGGCCAACCTCTCGGCCCTGGTCTACCACGCCCTGCCCGACCTGAACTGGGTGGGCTTCTACCTGTACGACGGCAAGGAACTGGTGGTCGGCCCGTTCCAGGGCCTGCCGGCCTGCGTGCGCATCCCGCTGGACAAAGGCGTGTGCGGTGCCGCCGCCAGCCAGCGCGTGACCCAGCGCGTAGAGGACGTCGACGCCTTCCCCGGCCACATCGCCTGCGATTCGGCCTCGCGCTCGGAACTGGTAGTGCCGCTGCTGCGCGGCGATGAACTGATCGGCGTGTTCGACATCGACAGCCCGAAGGTCGGCCGCTTCGATGCCGACGACCAGGCTGGCCTGGAAGCCATCGCCCGCGTGTTCGTCGAGGCGCTGGGATGAGCGCACCGAAGCTGCGCAACATCGGCCCGAAAAGTGCGGCGTGGCTGCGCCAGGTCGGCCTGCGCAGCCGCGACGACCTGGTCGCGATCGGAGCCGTCGGCGCCTTCGTCAAGGTCAAGCGCGCCGGCTTCAAGCCCAGCCTGAACCTGCTGTACTCGCTGGAAGGCGCGTTGCTGGACTGCCATTGGCAGGAGCTGAGCGAGCCACAGCGTGAAGCACTGGTGCAGGATTACGAAGCACGCATCGCTGCGCATCCGCTGAAGGCAGCCGGCCCGGCGTCGGGCCCGGTGCATGAGCAGCGCTTCGATGCCGACGATGACGCTGAGGACAGCGTGGCCGAGGGCGCGGACGAGGATTGAGGCATCCGCGTTCCTGGGGATGCCGGCCAGCGGCCGGCACTACCAGTGTGATGCGGGATCGGTAGCGCCGAGCCATGCCCGGCGAGTGCGCTCAGGGCTGCTGCAGCTCCAGCAGCTCACCCACCAGCCCGATCTCACCGCGCTCCAGCCACACCCGCAGGCGCGTGCCGTGGTCGATGCGCAGCGCCCAGCACAGCGACATCGGCAGGCCGCAGACCTGCGACAGCACCATGCGCAACGGGCCGCCATGGCTGACCACCAGCGTCGGCACCGGATCGTCATCATCGAGCAGGCGATCCAGCGCGCGCGCGATGCGCCGCTCGAAGTGGCCCCAGCTCTCGCCATTGGGCGGCGGGAACGCGTGCGGGTCGGCATGGAAGGCCGCCAGTGCATCCTCCGGCAGGTCGAACAGCGACCGCCCGTCCCAATCGCCGAAGTCCAGTTCTTCCCATTCCTCGTCCGCTTCCACGTCCAGCCCACGCGGCGTGGCCAGGGCCATCGCCGTATGCAGCGCGCGCAACCGCGGTGAACTGATCACCCGCTCCCAGCGTTGCCCGGCGTAGGCCTCGACCAGCTCCTGTGGCAGGCCGGCCAGCTGCGGTGGGTCGCTGCGGCCATCAAGGAACTCATCACGGCCATTGCCGGCATGGCGGACCAGGTCGAGGATCATGCGCGCGTCCCGGACGGGCGACGCAGGTACAGCGGAAAACGGGCGGACATCGGCAACGGCACCACGGGATCGAGCAACCATTCTAAAGGCACAGCAAAGGCAGTCGCGCAGGCGCGACGCAACGGGACGGCCTGCGATGCCGTAGACTGCGCGCACTTCCAGGTGACCTGCGGCCATGGCCGGCAGGTTGAAACGGGAAGCCGGTGACGCGTGATTCCACGCCAGGCCGGCGCTGCCCCCGCAACGGTAAGCACGTCAGTTCCAGGCAACACCGCCACTGTGCCGCAGGCATGGGAAGGCGCCTGGACGGTGGCCTCGCGCCACCCGGCGGCAAGCCCGGAGACCGGCCCGGAAGCCTCAGGTCGCGATGCGGTGGGCATGGCGCTGGATGACCGTGGCGTGCGCTGCGGCATCGGCGCACGCCTGCCTTCGCGGCTCCTCCCCTTCGCCACGCGGGCGTGCGTGGCACCCGGAGTCCCCCATGAAGCTGCAGTCCCGAATGCTGTCCCTGGCCGTGCTGGCCGCCCTGCCCGCGCTGGCCCAGGCCGCCAATGACACCACCGCGCTCGACCAGATCCTGGTCACTGCCACCCGCACCCCGATCGCCCTGCAGGACAGCATCGCGCCGGCGCAGGTGATCGACCGCGCCCAGATCGAATCCAGCCAGGCCACTTCGCTGCAGGAACTGCTGCGCGGTCGCGCCGGCATCAACCTGGCCAATGCCGGCGGCCTCGGCAAGCAGAGCTCGCTGTTCCTGCGCGGTACCAATTCCGGCCACACCGTAGTGCTGGTGGACGGCGTGCGCATCAACAGCGCCGACCTCGGCCTGGCCATGTACCAGGACCTGCCGCTGGCGCAGATCGAGCGCGTGGAAATCGTGCGCGGCCCGCAGTCGAGCCTGTACGGCGCCGACGCCATCGGTGGCGTGATCCAGATCTTCACCCGCCGCAACCAGGGCGATTTCGCCCCGCACTTCCAGCTTGGCGGTGGCAGCAACGGCCTGCGTGAAGCCAGCGGTGGCATTGGCGGCGGTACCGAACGCGGCTGGTTCGGTGCGGATATCGCCTACCAGCATTCCGATGGCATCGATGCCTGCCGCGGCTCGGCCACGCTGTTCACCGGCTGTTTCGCCGACGAGCCCGATCGCGACGGCTACCGCAACCTGTCCAAGAGCCTGCGCGGTGGCTACACCTTCAACGAGCAGTGGAACGTGGAAGGCAGCGCCCTGCGCGCCGACGGCAAGAACCACTACGACGGCTACTACAACTATTCGGAAACCCGCCAGCAGGTGCTGGCCGGCAAGGTGCGCTACACCCCGTCCGAGCGCTTGGCATTCACCGCCAACGTCGGCCGCAGTGACAACGAGTCGGACAACTTCGGCGACTTCGGTGCACGTGGCAGCGCACAGACCCACCGCGACAGCGCCTCCCTGCAGGGCGATTTCGGCGTGGCCGAGGGCCAGCTGCTGAGCGCAGGCGTGGACTGGAGCGAAGACAACCTGGATGGCAGCAGCGCGGGTTACCTGGTCGACAGCCGCCGCAACACCGGCGTATTCGTGCAGTACCAGGGCCGCTTCGGCCGCCACCAGCTGCAGGCCAGCGCACGCAACGACGACAACCAGCAGTTCGGCAACCACGCTACCGGCAGCGTTGGCTGGGCCATGGAGCTGGGCCACGGCCTGCGCCTCAACGCCAGCTATGGCACGGCGTTCAAGGCACCGACCTTCAGCGATCTGTACGACCCGTGGAGCGGCGTGCCGACGTTGAAGCCGGAGAAGTCCAAGAGTGCCAACCTCGGCGTTTCGCAGCAGGGCCAGGGCTGGCACTGGGGCCTAGATGTGTATGAAACCCGCATCGATGATCTGATCACCTACGATGCGGCGACCTTCAAGATGCAGCAGGTGGAGAAGGCCCGCATCCGCGGTGCCGAACTGACCGGCGGCGTGCTGCTGGCCGGCTTCGACATCAACGCGCAGCTGAGCTACACCGACCCGCGCAACCGCACCGGCGGCAGCACCCAGTTCGACAACTGGCTGCCACGCCGCGCGCAGCAGACCGCGCGCCTGGACATCGACCGTCGCTTCGGCGATTTCCGCGCAGGCCTGACCGTGCAGGGTGCCGGCAAGCGCTACGACGATGCCGCCAACACGGTGAAGGTGGGAGGCTACGGCACGCTGGACCTGCGCGCTGAGTACGCACTGACGCCATCGTGGTCGCTGCTGGCACGTGCCGCCAACGTCTTCGACCGTCGCTACGAAACGGTGGCATGGTTCAACCAGCCCGGCCGCGAGTACCAGTTGAGCGTGCGTTACCAGCCGAAGTGAGCGCAACGTTCATGGTAGTGCCGGCCACTGGCCGGCAACATCATGACCTTCGGCAACGCATTCCGGGTTGCCGGCCAGCGGCCGGCACTACCCCTCTGCTTCAGCCCCGCAACCCCGGCAGTTCACGCAGGTCGTCGATCACCGCCACCGCATGCGCGGTGGCCAGGTCCAGGCCGCGCGGATAGCCGTAGCGCACTAGCGCGATCGGCATGCCGGCCTCTTCGGCGGCGCGGTAGTCGGTCAACGAATCACCCACCATCAGGCAGGACTCCACCGGCAGCCCGAAGTGCGCGGCGATGTGCCGCAGTGGCTCGCCACTGGGCTTGCGCTGCGGCAGCGAATCCCCCCCCAGTACCAGCGCGAATGCATCACCGATACCCAGGTGCTGCAGCAGCGGCGGCACCAGTGCTTCGGGCTTGTTGGTGCAGATCGCCAGCGGCACGTTGCGCGCACGCAGTTGCGCCAGCGCTTCGCCCACGCCGTCGAACAGTCGCGGGCTGCGCAGCAGGCACTCACGGTAGTGCACCATGAACACCGGCATCACCTCGGCCAGGTCCACCTCGCGGCCGGCGGCCTGCACCGCCTGCTCGACCAGACGACGCACACCGTCACCGATCCAGCCCAGCACGGTGGCTTCCGGCACGCGCGCCACGCCGATGTCTTCCAGCGTGCGGTTCAGCGCTTCGGCAATATCGGCAGCGCTGTCGACCAGCGTGCCATCGAGGTCGAACACGACCAGCGGATACGGATACGGCAAGGGACTGCACCTGCATGACGTGGGGCCGTCCATTGTACGCCGCAGTATTTTGGGCAGGCCTGCCTCAACCGATCCGGCGCGCGCGCGTGGCCAGGAACGTGGGCAGGTAACGGTCGATCAGGAAGCGCGGCTGCGGCTGCCAGTCTTCCATGAAGCGATCGATGACGAAGCCGGCATCGAGCTGGCCACCGATCAGTTCGGTCAGGCTGTGGCCGAAGGTCAGCGCATCGCCCCGCGCCAGTTTCGCCTCGCGCTCGGCCGGTGGCAGGTCTTCCAGATCCGAATAGGGAATGGCGTACTGCGGTCGGATCAGGCCCTGTGCATCCAGCTGCGGATCGCGTGCACCGACGAACAGCACCGGGTTGTAGAAGCTGGCCATCAGCATGCCATCACGCGCCAGCACGCGGCGGCATTCGGTCCACACCGGCCGGACGTCAGGCACGTACAGGTTGGAGATCGGGTGGAACACCACATCGAAGCTGTCGTTGGCGAAGGCGTGCAGATCGCGCATGTCGCCCTGCACCGTGCGCAGTTGCAGGCCATCACGCGCCGCCACCTGACGATCCTGCTCGAGCTGGCCATCGGACAGATCGAACACGGTCACCTCCGCCCCGGCCGCCGCCAGCACCGGGGCCTGCTGGCCACCGCCCGAGGCCAGGCAGAGGATGCGGCGGCCGCGCACATCCCCCAGCCAGTCCAGCGGCAGCGCGCGCGGGGTCAGGTGCACCTGCCAGCGGCCATCGCGCGCGGCGGCAATCGTTGAGCTTTCCACCGGGCGCGACCATTCGCGCACTTCGCTGGCCTGGCGGTCCCAGGCAGCACGGTTGTGGTCGATCAAGGCCTGTCCGTGGTTCATGTGTTCTCCTTGCCCGGTGGGCGCCAATCCAGATCCTGGAAGGCCGGGCTGGCGAAACACTCGGCCAGGAAGTCCAGGAATCGCCGCATGATAGCGGGCTGCTGGCGCCGTGATGCGTACACGGCATGAATGCCGAGTTCGTCCAGACTGAACTCGGGCAACAACTCGATCAGCTCGCCACTGCGCAGCAGTGGCGCCACCTGGTAGGTCGGCAGCATCGCGATGCCGGCGCCCGCACGCACCGCTTCCAGCAACAGCGACGCTTCGTTGGCGCTGATGTTGCCGCCCACAGCCACCGACAGCGAACGGCCATCGCGGTGCAGCTGCCACAGGCTCTTGCCCACGTAGTGATGGGTCAGGCAGTTGTGCCCGGCCAGGTGTTCCGGGGCGGTAGGCGTACCGCGCGCGTGCAGGTACGACGGCGTCGCGCACAGCACCGAGCGGCAGGTGGCCAGCCGTCGTGCGATCAGGCTGGGATCGATCTGGCGGGCGATGCGCACGGCAAGGTCCACCCGCTCTTCCACCAGGTTCACCATGCGGTCGACCAGCAGCAGTTCGATGCGCGCCGCCGGATGGCGTGCGACGAAACCGGCCACCGCACGCGCCAGGTGGCTCTGCCCGAACGACACGCTGGCGGTCACCCGCAGCGTGCCATGCGGTTCGGGATCGTCGCTGGCCAGCTCGCCCTGCAGTTCCTCGCCGATGGCCAGCATCTGCCGGAAGCGCGCCAGCGCCGCCTCGCCGGGGCCGGTCAGGCTGACCCGGCGCGTGGTCCGGTGCAGCAGGCGCGCGCCCAGCCAAGCCTCGACCTCGGCCAGGTAGCGGGTAACCATCGCCCGCGACATGTCCAGCACCTCGGCGGCGGCGGTGAGGCTGCCGCGCTCGGCCACCTCGACGAATACAGTCATGGCGGTCAATCGGTCCATATGCTCGATCCATGCAACAAACAAGCGCGTTATACGCTGTTTTTCGAGCGACTGCAGCGGCCTAGAGTGGCCCCATTCCCACCCCACACCGCCCCACGGAGTCCTGCCATGAAGATCGCCCTCGTTGGTTCCACCGGCAACATCGGCCGCCAGATCGCCCGCCACGCGCTGGCCAACGGCCACGAACTCACCGTCATCGTACGCAGCGCGCAGGATCTTCCGGCCGAACTGGCCGGTGCCCATCCGGTGATCGCCTCGCTGGATGACCAGGATGCCCTGGTCGCCGCCATCGCCGGCCACGACGTGCTGGCCAGCGCCTATGGCCCGCGTCCGGGCGATGACATCGGCCGCGTCGGCGAAGTGGCCGCGCAGCTGGCCGCCGCCGCGCGCAAGGCCGGTGTACCGCGCCTGGTGGTGGTCGGTGGCGCCGGCAGCCTGGAAGTCGCGCCGGGCGTGCAGCTGGTCGATACCCCCAACTTCCCGGAGGCCTACAAGCCGTACGCGCTGGCCCATCGTGAAGCCTTCAATCGCCTGCAGGCGGTGGACGACCTGGACTGGACCTTCTTCTCGCCGGCCGCCGAAATCGGCCCGGGCGAAGAGCGCGGCCAGTACCGCGTGCAGCCCAAGGCCTTCCTCGCTGATGCCAGCGGCCACAGCCGCATCAGCTACGCCGACTACGGCGCCGCGTTCGTCGCCGAGCTGGAAGCGCAGCAGTACCCGAAGCAGATCATAACCGCGGCGTACTGATCGACGCGCGTGCCCTGTAGAGCCGAAGGCAACGGCAGGAGCCGTTGCCAACGTCACTTGCGACGGCCCGCAGGGGCCCGGGCAAGGACGCCCGGCATAGCCCACGTTCGGCTCCCCATTCGACACAAGGAATTTCCAATGCGCACCGCTGCCCTGCTGCTTCCCCTCGCCCTGGCCGCCAGCTTCACCAGTGCGCCGCTGCTGGCCGCACCGGCCACCGCGGCGCCCGCGGCAGCGACAAGATCCCAGCTGCACCTGCAGGCCTTCCATCCCGGTCCGCAGGCGATGTTCTCGGTGTCCTCGGTGCTGATCGAAGGCCGCCGCGATGCGATCCTGGTCAACGCGCAGTTCGGCGCCAGCGATGCGCGCAAGCTGGTCGAGCTGATCCGCGCCAGCGGCAAGCAGCTGACAACGATCTACATCAGCCACGGTGATCCGGACTACTACTTCGGCCTGGCTACCCTGCAGGACGCGTTCCCGCAGGCACGCATCGTCGCCACTGCGCAGACCGTTGCCCACATCCAGCAGACCCAGGCCGGCAAGCTGGCCTACTGGGGGCCGAAGATGGGTGCCGACGTGCCGTCGCGCATCGTGGTGCCGCAGGTGCTGGATGGCGATGCCCTGCAGCTGGAAGGCCAGCGCCTGCCGCTGATCGGCGTGGATGGCCCGACCCCGGACCGCACAGTGCTGTGGGTGCCGTCGCTGCGCGCGATCGTCGGCGGCATTCCGGTGGTGGTCGGTGAACACGTGTGGATGGCCGACACGCAGACGCCGAAGTCGCATGCCGACTGGCTGCAGACCCTGCAGCGGTTGCAGGCGCTGAAGCCGAAGGTGGTGGTGCCGGGGCATTACGCGCCGGGTGCCGCACTGGATGCCAGTGCGCTGCGCTTCACCGCAGACTACATCCGCGCGTTCGATGCCGAGGCGGCCAAGGCCAAGGACAGTGCGGCACTGGTGAAGGCGATGCAGGCGCGCTATCCGAAGCTGGCGGGCGTGGCGTCGCTGGAACTGAGTGCGAAGGTGGCCAAGGGCGAGATGCAGTGGCCGTGAGGTAGGGAGTTTTCTTTTGCAGGGCTGCGCCCTGCACCCGCAGAGGCAACAGCAACAGCAACAGCTGGCTATCCGTGGGATGGCGGGGTGGGTCCGGTTGCGGGGGACGCTGCAAGTACGTCCATGTAAGCTCGATCGCGGCTTGCTCGTGTGCGCTGTCCTGCGCACACGGCAAGACCGGGGTTGGGCGTCCTGCCCAACCCGCCCGAGGCATGCCTCGGGCCCATGCGGCTCACGCCCCCGCAACCGGACCCACCCCGCCTTCGACAGTTTCCCGCTATCTGTCGGAACCTGCTGCTGATGGTGGGTGCCGACCGTTGGTCGGCACGGGGTCGGATCCCGTTGCTGCGCAACGGGCTCTGACCCCACTGTTTGATGATTAGGTATCTGTGGGATTGATCATGTCGTGCTCGAACAATTCCCCCTGCACCACCGCCTCCTTTTCGCGGAAGCCACCAAGGCCGACGCCGACCAGGCGGTAGCGCGTCTCGGCCGGCAGATCGACCCTCGCGCGCAGCGACAGGGCGATGTCACGCAGCTCTTCCATCGATTCCGGCGGGCGCTCCGGGGTGAAGCTGCGGGTGAGGATGCGGAACTGCGCGGTCTTCAGTTTCAGCACCACGGTGTGGCCGATGCGCTCGGTCTTGCGCGTGGCGTTCCAGGTCTTCCCTGCCAGCTGCACGATCGCCTCGGTCAGGTCTTCCAGCAGCAGGTCTTCGGCGAAGGTGTCCTCCGAGGAGATCGACTGCACCTGCTGATCCGGTTCCACCGGCCGCTCGTCGATGCCACGTGCGCGGTTGTACAGGCTGCGGCCGAAGCTGCCGAATGCCTCTTCCAGATCGATCAAGGCCCACTGCCGCAGGTCGCCGCAGGTGGCGATGCCGCGCGCGGCCAGCTTGCCTTCCATGACCTTGCCGACACCGGGCACGCGGTTCACCGGCAGCGGCGCCAGGAACGCATCCACGCGCTGCGGTGGAATCACGAACTGGCCGTCGGGCTTGCGCCAGTCCGAGGCGATCTTGGCCAGGAACTTGTTCGGCGCGATCCCGGCTGAAGCAGTCAGGTTCGTTTCCTCGCGGATCTGCGCGCGGATGGTGCGGGCGATGTCGGTGGCCAGTTCAATGCCACTCTTCGGCTCGGTCACGTCCAGATAGGCCTCGTCCAGCGACAGCGGCTCGACCAGGTCGGTATGGCGCAGGAAGATCGCGCGTACCTGCTGTGACACCGCCTTGTAACGCGCGAAGTCCGGCGGCACGAAGATCGCGTCCGGGCACAGGCGCTCGGCACGCACGGCGGGCATCGCCGAACGCACGCCGAACACGCGCGCCTCGTAAGACGCCGCACACACCACCGAGCGGGCGCCACGCCATGCCACGACCACCGGCTTGCCGCGCAGTGACGGATCGTCGCGCTGCTCCACCGACGCGTAGAACGCGTCCATGTCAACGTGGATGATCTTGCGCAGTCGGGTCATGTCAGGTGGGAAAGGCGGGGCCGGGCCGGGTGGGCCACACGCCGAAGTATGGTCGTTGCACATCAACAGGATGCGCGTATTCCCTTGAAAACACTACGGTTGCGTACGGTTGAAATGTTTGATCGGCGCAGTTTCCACGGGCATTCTCGGGCGCTTGTTTCCCTGTTCTTCGCTTCCAGGATTGTGCTTCATGACCCGTCTCCACGCGTTCAACCGCGAACAGCTGCTGGCCAGCGCACGCGGTGAACTGTTCGGCACCGCTGCTGGCCGTCTGCCCAACGACCCGATGCTGATGTTCGACCGCATCACCGACATCCGCGAGGACGGCGGACCGCATGGCAAAGGCATGGTACGCGCCGAACTGGATATCCGCCCGGACCTGTGGTTCTTCGGCTGCCATTTCATCGGCGACCCGGTGATGCCCGGCTGCCTGGGCCTGGACGCCATGTGGCAGCTGACCGGCTTCTTCCTGACCTGGCTGGGCGCCCCCGGCAAGGGCCGCGCGCTGGGCTGTGGCGAAGTGAAGTTCACCGGCCAGGTGCTGCCGGAAGCCAAGCTCGTGCGTTACGAGATCGACATCAGCCGCGTCATCAACCGCAAGCTGGTGATGGCCCAGTCGGACGCCCGCATGTACGTGGATGACCGCGAAATCTACAGCGCGCGCGACCTGCGCGTCGGCCTGTTCACCGAAACCGGGAGCTTCTGATGCGTCGCGTCGTCATCACCGGCATGGGCATCACGTCCTGCCTCGGCAATGATCTGGATACCGTTTCGGCCGCGCTGCGCGAAGGGCGCTCGGGCATCACTGCCCTGGCCGACCACGCCGAAGCGGGCCTGCGCAGCCAGGTCGGCGGTCGTGTCGACCTCGATCTGGAGGCACTGATCGACCGCAAGCAGAAGCGCTTCATGAGCGATGCGGCAGCCTTCGCCTATCTGGCCATGCGCGATGCCATCGCCGATGCCGGGCTCAGCGCCGAGCAGGTCAGCAGCCTGCGCACCGGCCTGATCGCCGGTTCCGGTGGCGGCTCCAGCGAATGGCAGATCGGCGCGGTCGACCTGCTGCGCGAACGTGGTGTGCGCAAGGTCGGCCCGTACATGGTGCCGCGCACGATGTGCTCGACGGTCTCGGCCTGCCTGGCCACGGCCTACCAGATCAAGGGCGTCAGCTATTCGCTGTCGGCCGCCTGCGCGACCTCGGCGCACTGCATCGGCGCGGCCGCGGACATGATCCGCCATGGCGCGCAGGACATCATGTTCGCCGGTGGCGGTGAAGACCTGCACTGGTCGATGAGCGTGATGTTCGATGCGATGGGCGCGCTGTCGACCAGCTTCAACGAAACCCCGGCCAGCGCCTCGCGTCCGTACGACAAGGACCGCGACGGCTTCGTCATCGCCGGTGGTGGCGGCATGCTGGTGCTGGAGGACTACGACCACGCCGTTGCGCGCGGCGCGCACATCCACGCCGAACTGATCGGCTATGGCGTGACCTCCGACGGCGCCGACATGGTCGCTCCGTCCGGCGAAGGCGCGGTGCGCTGCATGAAGATGGCGCTGCAGGGCGTCGATCGCCCGCTGGACTACCTCAACACCCACGGCACCTCCACGCCGCTGGGCGACGTCACCGAGCTCAATGCGATCCGCAAAGTGTTCGGCGATGCGGTGCCGCCGCTGTCCTCGACCAAGGCGCTGTCCGGCCATTCGCTCGGTGCGGCGAGCGTGCACGAGGCGATCTACTGCCTGCTGATGATGCGCGATGGCTTCGTTGCCGGTTCGGCCAACATCGGCGAGCTGGACCCGAAGGTGGAGAGCTTCCCGATCCTGCGCGAAAGCCGCGAGCAGAAGCTGGATACGGTGATGTCCAACAGCTTCGGCTTCGGTGGCACCAACGCCGCGCTGGTGTTCGGGCGGGTGTGATGGGGCAGGTGTGCCGACCAACGGTCGGCACCCACCAGGGCAGTAAAGAGTGCCAACCAAGGTTGGCACCCACCGGGGCATTGGGGTCTGCCGACCAACGGTCGGCACCTACCGGTTACCTCGGCAACAACGGCAGCAGGAGCGCGTGCGCGTCCACCAGCGATCCAACGATGCGGTGGCCCAGCGCGCGCAGTTCCTCGTCAGGATGGACCAGGTCAGGCACCTGGATCACGGTCATGCCGGCCGCCAGCGCCGCACGCGTACCGGCCGGTGAGTCTTCCAGCGCCAGGCAGCGTTCCGGCGCCTGGCCCAGCCGCTGCGCGGCCAGCAGGTAGATATCCGGCGCCGGCTTCGGCCGCGCCACGTCGCCACTGGTGATCACCGCATCGAAATACGGCAGCAGGCCGGCAGCGGCCAGCTTGCGGTTGGCGCGCGGCTGCCGCGTGGTGGTTGCCACCGCACGCGGTACCGCGTGCGCCTTCAACAACTCCAGCAACTCCAGGATGCCCGGCCGCAACGGCAGGCCGGTCTGTGTGCGTGCTTCATACAGGTCGTGGCAGCGCGCGGCCACCGCCTCGATCACGCTGTCCTCGATGCCCTGCGCACGCAGCAGCGCGTGCGTGTCACGGTCACCGAGGCCGACCATGCGCAGGAACACCGCCTCGTCCAGGCCCAGTCCGAACTCGTCGGCGGCCTGGCTCCAGCAGGCCAGCGAAACCCGCTCGCTGTCGATCATCAGGCCGTCCATGTCGAAGATGACGGCGTCGGGGAGGAACGGCAGCGCAGCGATGGTGGTCATGGAGCGAACAGCGTATCCAGGTCGGTGGAGGTGAGCTGCCGCCATTGCCCCTCGTCCAGTCCCTGCAGGTCCAGCCCGCCGACGCGGCTGCGGTGCAGGGCCTGCACGTGGTTGCCGGTGGCGGCGAACATGCGGCGTACCTGATGGTAGCGGCCTTCGTGCAGCACCAGGCGCGCGCGACGCGCATCCAGCACTTCCAGTTCAGCCGGCAGCAGGGGCGTCTTCTCGGACTCCAGCATCAGCGTACCGCTGGCGAACAACGCTACCTCGTCGCCGCGCAGGTCGTCGCTCAACTCGACCTCATAGACTTTCGGCAGCTTCGACTTCGGCGAGATGATCCGGTGCAGCAGGCCGCCATCGTCGGTCAGCAGCAGCAGGCCACTGGTCTCGCGGTCGAGGCGGCCCACCGTGGACAGCACCGGATCGCGGTCGCGGAAGCGCGGCGGCAGCAGATCGTAGATCAGGCGGCCGGTGTCCTTGGTCGAGCAGGTGTAGCCGGCCGGCTTGTGCAGCGCGATCGACAGGCCCACCGGCGGGTCCAGCGGCTCGCCGTCGACACGGATCGCCTCGTGCGGCACCTGGTCGTCGGCATACAGCACCTCGCCGTCGGCGTCGGTGACGCGGCCTTCGCGGAACATCCACTGCACCTGCTTGCGGCTGCCATAGCCCAGGTTGGCGATGAGCTTGACCAGCTTCACTTGCCCTTCCCCTTCACCGCTTCCACCAGCTTGAAGCCATCACGCTCGGCGATCACGCGCACCGCGCCAAAGCTCTCGTTGAGCGTGTACTCGTACGGCAGGTGGCGGTTGGCCACTACGTACAGGCGTCCGCCCGGGCGCAACGCCTGCGCGGCCACGGCGATGAAGCGCTGGCCGATGTCCGGGCGATCGGCGCGCGACGGCGTGTGGAACGGCGGGTTGCTGATGATGACGTCGTAGCCCGGTTCGATACCCGCGGTGACGTCCTGCCACAGGAAGCGCAGCGGCAGCGGGCGCGGCGGCGGCGCCAGATTGAGTTCGGCCAGTGCCAGCGCGCGCTGCTCGGCTTCGTACAGGTCCAGCGCGGTGATCTTCGGGCAGCGTTCCAGCAGCTCGCGCGACAGGTAGCCGTAGCCCGCGCCGAGGTCGGCGGCACGCCCGGCCAGGTCGGCCGGCAGGTGTTCGGCCAACAGCGCCGACGCCGGGTCGATGCGATCCCAGGCGAACACGCCCGGGCGGCTGAGGAAACGGCCGCCGACGATTGGCCGCACCGCATCCAGTGCCAACCAGCGCTTGGCCAGGTCGGCGTCGTGCTGGCCCTGCATCGGCGCGGTCCAGTACACGCGGCAGTGATTCTTGGTCAGGCTGCCGCCGAGGCCGGTCAGCTGCTTGAGGTCACCCTCGCCCGAGCGTGCGCCTTCGTTGTTGGACTGGCAGGCAACGATGCGGCCGCCGTCGGCGACCAGCGCCAGCGCGCGGGCGAACAGCGCGCGGGCTTCTTCACGCTGGCGCGGCGGCAGCACCAGCACCAGCGGGTAGCGGCCCTTGCCGGCCACATCATCCAGCTGGCCGCTGACGGTCCAGCCGGCGGCCTGCTGCAGCGGCTGCGCGAACGGGGCGAAGCTCTGCTCGCAATGCACCTCGCGGTTGCCGGCCACTTCGCGCAGCGGCCAGCCGTCGCGGGCCCGCAGGAAAGCCACGGGGCCTTCCGGCCAGCGCAGGGCGCCTTGGGAGAACGGCAGGAACAGGGTCTGCAGGGGGGCGTCGTCGCTGGAGGCCATCGGCGCGGTACTTCAAGCGTGAGGGCCGTCCATTGTACCGGCTTGACCGGGCCGGGCCCGGCAGCCGCTTTGCGAAACCCGAACGGGGCCTTGATCTGCCAGCAACATTGGAACGTTCAGGGTAGAGGCTCCCCCGGAAACCCAGGAGAACCTGCATGCGAGCCTTGTTCGTCGGTGGCGTGGTCGACAACAGTGAAATGGACCTGGAAGGCAGCCATCCGCCCGTGCATTACCCCGAGGACACCGGCGGCGGCCACTCGCGCTACCGGCTGCACCAGGTCGGTCATGGTGCCGACGGCAGCGTGGCCTATGCGGTGTATGGCGCGCCGGACCTGGCCGATGACGAGGTGGCGAGGGTTGCGGAGGAGCGGGCGTATGCACGCCGGTTCGAGGCGACGCCGACCCTGTTCGAGCACTGAGCGCAGCAGCCACGCATGGCGTGGCTCTACTGCAACCTCTGGTAGATCCACGCCAAGCGGGGATGGGCCCGGCAGGTTGCCGTCAAACCCTCGGCGGCAACCTGCGGATGCTGGCGATCTCGTCCAACCACACATGGTGCTGCTGCACCGGCGTGTCGTAGTCATCCACGCGCAGCTGGCCGTTGCTGCCTTCATCGCCAGCGACGTTGCGGTATTGCTGCACGGTTGGCCTCACGGCCACCGTGCCGAGCAGGCGGCGGCCATCGTGCAGAATCAGTTCCACCTGCGTTTCGCCATCCAGCTGCGGCAGCAGGGCTTCCAGGCGCGCGATCTGCGCCGGATCGGTGTGGATACGTGGAGCTATACGGGACATCGGCGACCTCCTGATTGCAGGGTCGCCGATCGGCCGTGAATGTTCAGTGCAGCGCGCTGTCCGCGCGCGGCACCTGCACCTTGCGTACGGCAGCCACCAGCTGCGCCACCGAGTACGGCTTGGCGACATGCTCCTGGAAGCCCGACGCCAGCGCGCGGCGGCGGTCATCGGCACGCGCCAGTGCAGTCACCGCCACCGCAGGCAAGGTTGCCGCGTCCACGCCCATGTCCTCGCGCAGCGTGCGCACCAGCCCATAGCCATCCATGCCCGGCATGCCGATGTCGGTCAGCATCACGTGGTACTGCAGATGGCCGGTGTCGGCCAGCAATGCCAGTGCCTCGCCGGCCGAGCTGGCCGCCGACACGCTGGCGCCCTGCTCTTCCAGCATGCGCCGCAGGTACTCCAGCACCTCCGGCTGGTCTTCCACCGCCAGCACATGCATGCCCCGCAGCGGATACGGTTCGACGATCACCGGCTCCAGGATCGGCCCGCTGATGACTTCGCGCAGCGGCCGGCGCTCGGCATCCGGCAGGTGCTGGGGCAGGCGAACGGTGAACGTGGCGCCGTGGCCATGGCCTTCGCTGGCGGCGGCGACGGTGCCGCCGTGCAGTTCGACCAGCTGCTGCACGATCGCCAGGCCCAGGCCGAGGCCGCCATGGCGGCGCGTGGTGGTGCCATCGGCCTGGCGGAAGCGGCTGAACAGGTGGTTGAGGAACTCCGGTGCGATGCCATCGCCGGTATCGCGCACCGTAATCACCCAGTGGGTGCCGTCGGCCTGCAGCTGAACGTCGATGCGGCCCTCGGCCGGGGTGAACTTGATCGCATTCGAGAGCAGGTTCCAGAACACCTGCTGGAGGCGCGTGGCATCGCCCAATACCAGGCTGGGCTGCTCGGGCAGCTGCAGGTTCACGTCCAGCGCCTTGCCTTCGGCCACCAGTTCCTGCGCGCCGATGGCTTCGCCAAGCAGCGTGCGCAGGTCCAGCACTTCCACCTCCAGCTGTACCTTGCCCAGCAGCATGCTGCTGAGGTCGAGCATGTCCGAGATCAGCCGCTTCTGCGCACCGGCGCTGTTGGCGATCACGTTCAGGCCCTTGTACAGCGGGCTGGTGTTGTCCACGCGCTGCAGCAGCAGCTCGCTCCAACCGAGGATGGTGGTCAGCGGCGTGCGCAGCTCGTGCGACAGCGTGGCCAGGAACTCGTCCTTCAGCCGCGCCATGTTCTCGGCGGCGCTGCGCGCGGCGCGCTCGGACTGCAGCAGTTCCTCGCGTGCCAGTTCGATCTCGCGGCGCTCGGTCACGTCCGGACTGCTGCCAGCCAGGCCGATGAAGCGGCCCATGCGCGAGAAGCGCGGCCGCGCGTTCATCTCCAGCCAGCGCCACTGGCCGTCGGCGCGCCGCGCACGTACCAGCGCATGCATCGAACGCTGCGCCTTCAATGCTTCCTGCAGCTCGTACTCGAATACGGACGCATCGTCTGGATGTACCAGGCCGCGCCAGACATCTTCCGGAACGCGCGTTTCGTCGCCACCGAAAAACTCGCTGAAGGCGCTGTTGACGAAGCGGGCATGGCCGCGCTCGTCGAGCACCCATACCGGCATCGGCAGGCCATCGGCCAGTGCGCTGAAGCGGGCTTCGCTTTCGCCCAGCTCCACTTCCATCTGCTTGCGCGCGGTGATGTCGAAGAACAGGATGCCGACCTTGTCTTCGCCCGGACGACCAACGCGCACCGCATCAACCGCGAACGAGCGGCCCAGGGCGCGCGCTTCCATCTCGAACTGGGCGGGGCGACCACTGCGGGCCACTTCACCGTAGATGCGGAACCAGTCTTCCTCGTGGTTCGGTTCCAACGCACTCATGCGCTGACCGCGTGCGTCCTTCAGGCCGGTATGGCGCTCGAAGGCGTCGTTGACCTCGATGAAACGATAGTCCACCGCGCGGTCGCCTTCGAACAGCACCTGGATCACGCAGAAACCGGCGTTGATGCGCTCAAGCACGCCATGATGCAGGTCGGGTTCGGGCGCCGGCACCATCATCGGTGGGCGCTCCACTAGGGGCGGCAGTGTGGACAAGGGCGTCTGGACGGGCCGGATTGGAGACACAGCATGTTCCAGAGAGCGTATTCACAGCGTCAAGCGCCGTCAGTCAGGGTTGACGACGATGAATTGGCGGTAACCCCCCTTGCATACGCCGCAGCCGGCCATTGCAGTGACCCGGCCACAGGATCACACTCGATCCGTGATCAACATCGTCCCCAGCGCGGGGACGCAGGAGACCGTCATGAAACGCGCACTCGTGATTGCCCTGCTGGCAGGCGCCCTGGTGGTGAGCGGCGCCAACGCTGCAGCGCGCAACGTAACCGGTAGGGACGCGCCGCGTGCGTTGCAGGCCAATGGCCCGGTCAGCGTGAAATGGGAGGATCCGGCCACGTTCACCGAGATCCGCCAGAGCACCAACCGCTTCGAGGCCGAACGCGGTGACTGGGTACAGCAGCTGGCCCGCTACCTGCAGACCACCGCTGCCAAGCCGCTGCAGCCTGGGCAGACCCTCGATGTCACCCTGGTGGACATCAAGCGTGCCGGTGACTACGAGCCGTGGCACGGCCCGCGTGCGCGCGACATCCGCGTGATGCGTGATATCTACCCGCCCCGCATCACCCTGCAGTACACGTTGAAGGACGCCGACGGCCGTATTGTGAGCGAAGGCGACGCCCGCCTGAGCGACTCCGGCTACCTGCAGGGCAGTGGGTTGCTGACCAACAGCGATCCGCTGCGCTACGAGAAGCGCCTGATTGATGACTGGGTGAAGCGCCAGCTGGCCAGCCAGGCCACCGCTGCGCGCTAGGCCCCTCGGCAGGTGTCGACCCTGGTCGACACGCATTAGCCGACCAAGGTCGGCCGCTACCGGAGCCGCGCAGGGCGACCGCTGCGTGCCAGGCCCCCGGTAGGTGTCGACCTTGGTCGACACGCATTACAGGGCGCCGACCAAGGTCGGCCGCCACACCGAAGCCGAGCGTGGGCTCGGCGCTACACGTACACCTTCGCCACGCGCTTGACCGCGCACGGCAGCTGGTACGCGCTCACGCCGCAGCGCGGCGCCAGTTCCGCCAACGTCGGCGCACTGCCCCACAGTTCCACCACGCTGCCCACCGCGGCCTGCGGATGCGCCGTCAGGTCCACCGTCAGCATGTCCATCGACACGCGCCCGATCAGTGCGCCGGGCTGGCCATCGATCAATACCGGCGTGCCATTCGGGGCGAACTGCGGATAACCGTCGGCATAGCCCAGTGCAACCACACCCACGCGGGTGCGCGCCTTGGCCACGAAGCGCGCGCCATACCCCACCGGCTCACCCGCTTCGATCCAGCGTTCGGCGATCACCTTCGACTGCATCGTCATCACCGGGCGCAGGCGCTCGGTCAGCGTGTTGTCGTCCGGCAGCGGGTTTGCGCCATACAGCATCAGGCCCGGGCGCACCCAGTCGCTGCGCACGTCCGGCCAGCCCAGCAGCGCCGGCGAATTGCACACGCTGGTCTCGCCGTGCAGGCCGTCGATGGCGCGCGCGAAGGTCGCCGCCTGTTCGTGGGTGCGTTCGCTGTCCAGCTCGTCGGCGCGCGCCAGGTGGGTCATCAGCACGATGCGCTCGACCTCCGGCAGCGCTGACAGGCGCGCGTGCGCCGCGCGGAAGCTGTCCACGTCCAGGCCGAGGCGATGCATGCCGCTGTCCAGCTTCAGCCACACCGTCAACGGGCGCGGGCTGTCGAAGGCGGCGACGGCCTCCAGCTGCCACGGCGAACCCACGGCGAACCAGAAATCATGCTCGGCCACCAACGCCATGTCGCTGAGTTCGAAGATGCCTTCCAGCAGCAGGATCGGCGCACGGATGCCGGCCTGGCGCAGTTCCAGCGCCTCTTCGATGGTGGCCACGCCGAAGCCATCGGCCTCGCCTTCCAGCGCCTGCGCACAGCGCACCGCGCCATGCCCATAGGCATCAGCCTTGATGATCGCCAGGGCCTTGCCACCGCCCAGTTCACGGGCGAGCCGGTAATTGCTGCGCAGGGCGCCCAGATCGATCAGCGCGCGGGCAGGACGCATGTGCGGTTCTCTTGTTGCGGCGCGTGACCGTACTGGCCGTAGCGGAAAATATCCAGGCCTTCGGTGCTGATCTGCGGCTGGCGCGCGCTCATCAGGTCAGCCAGGTAGCGGCCCGAGCCGCAGGCCATGGTCCAGCCCAGGGTGCCGTGGCCGGTGTTGAGGTACAGGTTGCGGAACGGCGTGGCGCCGATCACCGGCGTACCGTCCGGCGTGGCCGGGCGCAGGCCGGTCCAGAACTGCGCGCGCGACAGGTCGCCGCCCTTCGGGTAGAGGTCGCTGACCACCAGCTCCAGGGTTTCGCGGCGGCGCTGCGACAGCGACAGGTCGAAGCCGGCCACTTCGGCCATGCCACCGACGCGGATGCGGTCGTCGAAGCGGGTGACCGCCACCTTGTAGCTCTCGTCGAGGATGGTCGAGGTCGGCGCCATCGCCGGGTCGGTGATCGGCAGGGTCAGCGAATAGCCCTTCAGCGGGTACACCGGCAGGCGCATGCCCAGCGGTGCGACCAGCGCCGGCGAATAGCTGCCGAGCGCGACCACGAAGCGGTCGGCGGTTTCCAGCTTGCCGTCGATGCGCACGCCGGTGATGCGGTCGCCATCGAACTCCAGGCCGGTGATGTCCTGGTCGAAGCGGAACTCGACACCAGCATCCACGCACATCTGCGCCAGGCGACGGGTGAACAGCTGGCAGTCGCCGGTCTGGTCACGCGGCAGGCGCAGCGCGCCGACCAGGCCATCGACATGGGCCAGGGCCGGTTCCGCCTGGATGATGCCGGCGCGGTCCAGCACCTCGTACGGCACGCCGTACTGGGCCAGGATCTCGATGTCCTGCGCCGAGGCATCCAGCTGCTGCTGGGTGCGGAACAGCTGGGTGGTGCCCAGGTCGCGGCCTTCGAATTCGATGCCGATCTGCGCGCGCAGCTCGTTCAGGCAGTCGCGGCTGTACTCGGACATGCGCACCATGCGCGCCTTGTTGATCGCATAACGCTCGTGGGTGCAGTTGCGCAGCATCTGCCACAGCCAGCGGTACTGGGCCAGGTCCATGCCCGGTTTGATCGCCAGCGGCGCGTGCTTCTCGAACAGCCAGCCGATGGCCTTCTTCGGCACGCCCGGGGCCGCCCACGGCGAGGTGTAGCCGAATGACAGCTGGCCGGCATTGGCGAAGCTGGTTTCCAGCGCTGGGCCGGGTTGGCGGTCGATGACCGTGACTTCAAACCCGGCCTGTCGCAGGTACCAGGCACTGGTGGTACCGATCACGCCGCTGCCGAGAACTAGGACTCGCATGGGACTTCTCCAACCCGATCATTCCCTGCACTGGAGCGCACAGGGACCATAATTGGGGAAGTATAGACAGCCATTCCCAGTTGATTTGCCTGTTTTGAAATCAACGGGCAGGATGTTCTCCTGCAATTCATTCCCCAAGGTTGACGACCATGGCCACCCGTACCCGCGAACTGGACAAGATCGACCGCAAGATCCTGCGCATCCTGCAGGCCGAGGGCCGTATTTCCTTCACCGAACTGGGCGAGCGGGTCGGCCTGTCGACCACGCCGTGCACGGAGCGCGTGCGCCGGTTGGAGCGCGAAGGGGTGATCACCGGCTACCACGCCCACCTCGACCCGGCCGCAGTGAAGGCCAGCCTGCTGGTGTTCGTGGAAATCAGCCTGGCCTACAAGTCCGGCGACATTTTCGAGGAGTTCCGGCGCGCGGCGCTGAAGCTGCCCAACGTGCTGGAGTGCCATCTGGTGTCGGGCGACTTCGATTACCTGCTGAAAGCGCGGATCAGCGAAATGGCCTCCTACCGCAAGCTGCTCGGCAGCACGTTGCTGACACTGCCGCACGTGCGCGAGTCGAAAAGCTACATCGTGATGGAAGAAGTGAAGGAAACGCTGAGCTTGCCGATTCCGGATTGAGGCGGTTGCGATCGGGGTCAGAGCCCGCGTTGCGGGATCCGACCCCGGTCGGGATTCGGCAAGGGGTCGGATCCCGCGCAGCGGGCTCTGACCCCGGTCATGGCAACAGTCAACGCTGCTGTGGATGTTTCTGCGAGCGCTGTTCCTGCTGCTTGCCGCCCTTGTGCGGCTGCTGCGGGTCCATCTGCTGTTGCTGTTGCTGTTGCTGCTGCGGGTTGCGGCCCTGCGGTTCCTTGCCGGGATGACGGTTCTGCTGGTTTTTCATGATCGCGATCCAGTGGACAAAGGACATGCGGCGGCGAAATGCCGGCGCACGGTCACGTTGGTCCCGGAACGGTTAATCGCAGGCGAAAAAGCGGTGATCTGCAGCAGGTTGTTTTCGTGCGTTCAGCCCGCACAGCCCGCAGCCGCTGCCCACCTGGATTGGCATTGGAGGTCAGCGCTTGATCTGCTGGCCATCGCCGGCCGGCACGCTGTCGTAATAGCGGCCGGTGCGCGAGTCGAACACGCGGTTCGGACCGGCCGGGCGCACCCCGGGAACGATGCGGCCATTGCGGTCATAGACCTTGTCGGCCGGCTTCGGGACCGGCGCCGGCGCGACCTGGGCCGGACCGGTGGACTTGATCGGCTGCGTCGGCTGTGGCGAGGGCAGTACCTGCGGCTGCGGGCGCGCGGCCTGTGGTGGCGGCACCACCGGCTGCGGTGCCACGGTGGTGGCACTGCGGGTGGAGGTCGGGCTCGACGACGTCGGTACCTGGGCCTGCGCGACCAGCGGCAGCAGGGCCATCAACAAAAGGGGAGGGATCGGTTTCATGGCACGCTCCGACGTGGATCGTCTTCACCATGCGCCAGCGCCTGTGTGCCGCCCATGAACGGCCATCACACTTGCAAGCGGGCGCCAGCACCCCCACGTTTTCCGGCATCCCCAGGCCATCGACCCCACGGAGCGCCGCCATGACCGCCTTCGATCTGACGCCCCCCACTGCCACCCAGACCGAGGCGCTGGTTGCCGGTCTCAGCAGCGAGGAACGCCGCGTGCTGCTGCAGCACGGCACCGAGGCGCCGTTCTGCGGCGTATTCCTCGACAACAAACGCGAGGGCGTCTACTGCTGCCGGCTGTGCGCGTTGCCGTTGTTCCGCTCCAGCACCAAGTTCGATTCCGGCACCGGCTGGCCCAGCTTCTTTGCTCCGTTCGATCCGGCGCACGTGCGCGAGATCCGCGATACCAGCCACGGCATGGTCCGCACCGAGATCACCTGCGCGCGCTGCGGCAGCCACCTCGGCCACGTATTCCCGGACGGTCCGCCGCCCACCTACGAGCGTCACTGCCTGAATTCCGTCTCACTTTCATTCACTGGCAATGGTGAGCCGTGGCCCGATCCACTGCAGCGTGGCGGCGCAGAAAGCGGTGTGGCGGGCTGAAACACCCCGCTGACCGATTTCACAGAATTCCCTCTTCAGAAAACCGGGCGACGGGCCGACAAGGAGATATCCCCTCTCCTTGCGTCGCCCCATGCTCATCATCGTTGGATTCCTGGTCGTCATCATCAGCGTGATCGGGGGCTACCTCGGTGCCCACGGCCGCCTGGGTGCCCTCTGGCAGCCCTACGAGCTGGTCATCATCGGCGGCGCGGCGCTCGGCGCCTTCCTGGTCGGTACCCCGGCCAAGACCGTCAAGCAGACCCTGCAGGCCATGGTGGGCGTGTTCAAGGGCCCGCGCTACAAGCAGCAGGACTACATCGATGTGCTCAGCCTGCTCTATGAACTGCTCAACAAGGCGCGCCGCGAAGGCTTCATGGCGCTGGAAGACCATGTCGAGCGCCCAGCCGAGAGCGCGCTGTTCGGCAACTACCCCAAGGTGCAGGCCGACCATCACCTGATCGACTTCATCACCGACTGCCTGCGCCTGATGATCGGCAGCAACATCGAGCCGCACGAGCTGGAGCCGCTGCTGGAGCTGGAGCTGGAAAAGCACCACGCCGAGGCCATGGCGCCGTCGCAGGTGCTGACCAAGGTGGCCGACGGACTGCCCGGTTTCGGCATCGTGGCGGCGGTGCTGGGCATCGTCATCACCATGGGCTCGATCGGCGGCGACATCGTCGAGGTCGGCGGCCACGTGGCCGGCGCGCTGGTCGGTACCTTCCTCGGCATCCTGCTGGGCTACGGCTTCGTCGGCCCGATGGCGGCCGCAATGGAAGCCCGCGCCGAACAGGACAGCCGCATCTACGAATCGGTCAAGACCGCCCTGCTGGCCTGCCTGCGCGGCTACAACCCGAAGATCGCGCTGGAGTTTGCCCGCAAGACGCTGCCGTCGAACGTGCGCCCGGCCTTCTCTGATTTCGAGCAGCACCTGAAGACGGTCAAGTAAGCCATGGCCGAGAACAAGCCCACCGTCATCGTCCGCCGGGTCAAGAAGGCCGGCCACGCCGCCCACCACGGCGGCTCGTGGAAGGTGGCCTACGCCGACTTCGTGACCGCGATGATGGCGTTCTTCCTGGTGCTGTGGCTGATGGCCACCACCAACAAGAACGACCGTGCGGCCATTTCCGAGTACTTCCGCAACCCCAGCCCGCTGAGCGGGCAGAACGCCACGCCGGCGCCCGGCATGGCCGGCCCGGGCGGCGCCAGCACCTCGATGATCAAGCTGGGCGGTGCCACCGACATCTCGCGCGGCAACAGCAACGATCCCTTCCAGAACCAGAAGGAAGCCGTGCCGCAGCCGGTGGACCAGCAGCAGCGCGACAAGCAGCAGCTGGAAGCGCTGATGAAGGAACTGCAGGAGGCGATCAGCAGGAGCCAGGCGCTGGAGCCGTTCAAGGACCAGCTGCTGCTGGACCTGACCCCGGAAGGCCTGCGCATCCAGATCGTGGACAAGCAGAACCGGCCGATGTTCGACCTTGGCAGCGCCACGCTGAAGCCGTACACGCAGCAGATCCTGCACGAACTGGCCGAGTACCTGAACCATGTGCCGAACCGGATCAGCCTGACCGGCCACACCGACATCACCGCCTATTCGGCCGCACGCGGCTACGGCAACTGGGAACTGAGCGCCGATCGTGCCAACGCCGCACGGCGCGCACTGGTGGACGGCGGCCTGGAGGACAGCAAGATCACCCGTGTGGTCGGCCTGTCCTCGTCGGTGCTGTTCGACAAGACCGACCCGCAGAACCCGATCAACCGCCGCATCAGCATCGTGGTGATGACCAAGGCCGCCGAGGAGGCCGCCCTGGCCGGTGCCGGCCCGCAGGTGGGGCTGTCGGCGCCCACCGCCGACCCGGACGTGCAGGCCGCGCAAGGTGAGGCAAAGTAGACGGTGGGTGCGGACCTTGGTCCGCACATCCGGGAAAGCGTGCGGACCAAGGTCCGCACCCACCAGGGGCATCACCCGGCGCACCCGCTACAATGGCGGTCTTTCCGTTTCCAGGTGATCCCACCCCATGTCCCAGAACTCCAAGGCCAAGCGCGACAAGCGCAAGAAGCAGCAGGCCAAGCGCCCGTTCCTGCGCCTGAACGCCCAGCAGCAGGTGCAGAACCATGCCGTGCTGACCAACGAAGACGGCCAGGTGGTCGCGGCCATCGGCCTGCAGGGCCGTGAGTGGCTGCTGGCCATCGGCGGCCAGACCATGGGCAACGCCGAGAACCCGGTGCCGATGCTGGCCATGCTCAAGCACCTGGCCAACGTGCAGGAGAAGGAAGGCCGCAAGGTCAACCTGGAATACTCCGAACTGCTGCAGAAGCTGCTGGACACCCTGGCGGCCGAATCCGAGCAGACCGCCGACGAGTACCTGGACAAGCTGGTTGCCGAGTTCGAAGGCGTCGACGCTGCTGAAGGCGAGGAAGGCGAAGCCGCCGACGGCAACGTGGCCGAAGAAGCCGCTGCCGAGGCCGCTCCGGCCGCTGACAGCGACAGCAAGCCGCAGGCCTGAACCGGCCGCGGCGGTGACGGTCTACGTCGATGACGCGGTGCATCCCTGGCGCGGACAGCGCTGGGCGCACCTGATGGCCGACACCCTGGCCGAGCTGCACGCGATGGCGGCGCAGCTCGGCATTCCCCCGCGGGCCTTCCAGAACAAGGCCAGCGGTGCCCACTACGATGTCACTTCCGAGCTGCGCGCACAGGCGATCGCGCTCGGTGCGCGGGCGATCTCACGGCACACCGACCGTGAACTGGTCAAAACGGTGATTGCCAACGCCAGGGCGCAGTACCGGCCGTAGGCCACGTCGCGGTTTCGCCGGACACCAACCGGCACCGACCGGGTAGAGTCGACTGTCAGTCGACTATCGCGCGCAGCGCGGGGTTCTCGCGGCCGGATGGGAGAGCAGTCGACTAACAGTCGACTCTACCCCGTCGGGTCGTCCCCAGCGGATCAACCCATCAGGCCGCGCCCAGCAGATCGTCCCCGCCGGGTCGTGCCGGGCGGATCGGCCCATCGCTCAGAACGGGTCGCTGCCCAGCCGGATTTCCACGTTCAGCAGCGAGCACAGCGCCAGCATTGCGTCGTCGTCGCGGGTCAGCGCCATCACGCCGGTGAAGCCGTCGCTGCCGGCATCCACGCTCCACAGCGTGTAGTTGTGCTCGCGCAGGCGGTCGAAGGCGGTGGACATCAGCTGCACGCCGTCCAGGTCTTCGGCGAAGTCCTCGTCATCCAGGTCGCCGCCCCAGTCCAGCTGCAGGTTGAAGCGCGCCGACAGCTCGTTCACTGCCGACTGCAGCGATTCCAGATCATCACGCTCGACCTCGAAACCGGACTGCCAGGCGATGGCCGTGAACAGGGCCGGCAGCCAGTCGCTGTCCGCTTCCAGCGGCTGCCCGTCCTCGGCCAGGTGTTCGCGCCAGCGGTTGAACTGCTGCAGGGCCAGTTCCTCGTCGCCCGGGTTGATCAGCACCAGCAGGTTCCAGACCCGTGCCTCGAAGCCATCTTCGTCGAAGTCGTGGATGTCTTCCTCGAAGTCGAAATAGTCGCTGTTGTCGGGCATGGCGGAACTTCCTCTGGGGCAGGCCGGCATTCTACGGTTTATCCTGTGCCGCTGAAGCCGGCCTTGGTGGCCGTCACTGTGAATGAAGCGATGAGCGATACCCCTCCCGACCACCTGGCGATCAACCCGGCCAGCCCCTTCCATGATGCGCAGGCGCTGGAGCGCGGCGTCGGCGTGCGTTTCAACGACGTCGAGCGTGACAACGTCGAGGAATACTCGGTCAGCGAAGGCTGGATCCGCGTGCAGGCCGGCAAGGCCCGCGACCGCCGCGGCAACCCGATGACCATCAAGGTCAAGGGCAAGGTCGAGGTGTATTTCCTGGACCAGAAGCCGGAATAAGCACGGCTCCCGGATCCTGGGGTCAGATCCCTTTCCTGCGGAAAGGGATCTGACCCCGATCAACGCGGACCAAGGTCCGCACCCACCCGGGGTACACGGTCATTCGCGCTTGCGCGATTCCAGCAGGTCAAGGTTGCGGATCAGGCGCCGCGAGATCTCATCGGAGATCACCCCGCGCCGGGTCAACCGGAACAGCTCCTCGCGCTCGGCATTGAGGCCGGCGCTGCGCAGCTGGCGGTAGCCCATTTCCATGCGCCGTACCTTCTCCGGGTCCACGTCGGGCCCATCACTGTCGCGCTCCAGGTGGCGCTGGTAGAGCAGGCTCACCCGCGAGGCGGCGTCGTTGTACAGCTGCACGTTCTCGGTGTTCTGGTTCATCACCAGCTGCTGGCGCATGCGCTCGACCCCGGCCAGCGCGGCCTTCGACGACAGCCGGCGTGCCAGGTCCTCTTCCTTGCGCTCGCCCGAGTCAGCCGGCAGCTGCAGGCCCTTCAGCAGCTGTGGCAGCGCGATGCTGGCGCCCAGCAGCGAGAACAGGATCACCGATGCGGCTAGGAAGATCACCAGGTCACGCGCCGGGAATGCACTGCCGTCGGGCAGGAACAGCGGCAGGGTCAACACACCGGCCAGGGTGATCGCACCGCGCACGCCGGCCACCGAGGTCGCCACCACGATGCGCCAGTTCGGTGCCTCGCCCCGCTCCAGGCCGCGACGGCGCGCGCGCAGCAGGTTCCAGCGCAGCGACAACCACACCCACAACAGGCGCAGCACGACCAGTGCCAGATTGATCACCACCACATACACCAGCAGCCACCACGCACTCTGGTGGCCGGTCTCGTTCATGGTGGTGGTGGCGCGTTCGACGATGCCCGGCAGCTGCTCGCCCAGCAGCACGAACATGATGCCGTTGAAGCTGAACTGCAGCATGTTCCAGACCCCGGCGCGCTGCACGCGCATGCTGCCGGAGACGCGACCGGTCAGCTCGACATAGCTCATCGCGATACCGGCGGCGACCGCGGCGAGGATGCCCGAGGCATGGATCTCTTCGGCCAGCAGGTAGGCCGCGAACGGAATGAGCAGGTTGACCAGCATCGCCGCGCCGGGCTCCTCGCCGAAGCGGCGCCACAGCCAGCGCTGGAAGGTGGACACACCCAGCGTCACCGCCACGCCCACCGCCAATCCCGCCACCGCCACCCACACGAAGGTCAGCGAGGCCGTGGCCAGCGAGAAGGTGCCGGTCATCACCGCCGCCACCGCGAAGCGGAAGCAGACCAGGCCCGAGGCATCGTTCAGCAGCGACTCGCCTTCCAGGATGTGCATCAGGCGCTTGGGAATCGGCGCCTTCGAAGCGATCGCGCCCACCGCCACCGGGTCGGTCGGCGAGACGATGGCCGCCAGCGCGAAGCACACCGCCAGCGGCATCACCGGAATCAACCAGTGGATCAGGAAGCCGGCGCCGATGACGGTGAACACCACCAGGCCGAACGCCAGTTCGAGGATCGCGCCCTTGTCGCGGAACAGGCCCTGCTTGGGAATGCGCCAGCCATCGAGGAACAGCAGTGGCGGCAGGAACAGCAGGAAGAACACTTCCGGCTCCAGCGCGTGGCCACGGTTGAACACCCCGGCGATGACCGCACCCAGGCCGATCTGCACCAGCGGCAGCGGCAACGAGAACGGCAGGACGCGAACCAGGTAGCCGCTGGCGACAACGGCCACCAGCATCGCCAGGACGACTTCAATGGTATGCATGCTTCTTCCAGGAAGCGGCGCGTGGGGAGGCTTGGAGGCCAGCGCCGGAAACCCGGAAAAAACTACCACATGCGGCCATGGCCGCGACGGCCGGGGCCGCCGCGCGTCAGCCCCGGCTCATGCCCCGTCGAAGCGGTATAGATCCATGGCAAGGAAGCCGGCATCGATGCCGGCATCGATGCGGCGTGCGCCGAAACCGCCCTCGCCGGCCGCGCCCATTGCAAAGAACAGCGGCAGCAGGTGCTCGTCGGTCGGGTGCGCGCGTTCGGCGAACGGCGCCTGCCGGCGGTAATCCAGCAGGGCCTGGCGGTCATCAGCGGCCAGGCGCTGCTCCACCCATTCGATGAAGGGCCGCACGTACGGCGCTTCCTTGCCGTCCTGGTAGTCGCCCCAGTCGTGCAGATTGTGGGTGATGCTGCCGGAGCCGACCAGCAGCACGCCCTGTTCGCGCAGAGGCGCCAGCGCACGGCCCAGCGCGAACTGATGCTCGGGGCCGAGCAGCGGCTGGATCGACACCGGCACCACCGGGATGTCCGCCTGAGGGCGCAACAGCCGCAGCGGTACCCACGCGCCGTGGTCGAGGCCACGCTGCGGGTCGATGGCCACTGGCAGGCCTGCGGCGGCGATGCGGCCGGCCACTTCTTCGGCCAGTGCCGGATCACCCGGTGCCGGGTACTGCAGTTCGAACAGCGCGCGCGGGAAGCCACCGAAGTCGTGGATGGTCGGCGGCTGTGGATGCGCGCCAACCAGCGGCTGCCGGCCCAGCCAGTGCGCCGAAGCCATCACGATGGCGCGCGGCGTCGGCAGATCGCGCGCCAGCTCGGCCAGGCGCACGCCAACCTGGCCCGGCTGCAGGGCAGTCATCGGCGAACCATGGGAGATGTACAGCGAAGGCAGGCGGGACATGGAATTCTCCAGTTGCAGGATCAGGCGGCGATCAGCGCGAACGCAGGGTCCACTTGCCATCGCCGAGCAGGAACAGCACCACCAGCGCCAATGCCCAGAACGCCGGGTATTCCCAGCCGCCGCCGGCATTGGCGAAACCGAAGCCGTTGGCGCCGTGCACGGTGACGATGGTGCCCAGCAGCAGCGGCACGCCGACCAGGCCCACCCAGCGTGCGTAGATGCCCAGCAGCAGCGCAACGGTGATCACCAGTTCGACGCCGATGGTGAGGTAGCCGAGCACACCGGGCAGGCCCAGAGACTCGAAGAACGCCGCCGTACCGGCCGGGGTGAACACCAGCAGCTTGGTCAGTGCGTGGACCAGGAACAGCACGCCCAGAGCCAGGCGCAGCAGGGTGGCGCCATACGGCGCCAGCGGCGAAACAGGAGCGGTCGTGGTGTGCATGGCAAAGCACCTTGAAGGGAGTGGGCACAGGTTATTGCGCCTTCACTGGCCGATAAATACGATCGTTTGACCGTATTTATTTCACAAGGCGCAACAATGGACACCCTCGAGGCGATGCGCGTGTTCGTGGCGGTGGTCGAGCGCAACGGCTTCAGTGCCGCCGCCCAGGCCCTGGACATGTCCACCGCCGGCGTCACGCGCCAGGTCGCGGCGCTGGAAAAGCGCCTGTCCACCCGCCTGCTCCACCGCACCACGCGCCGGGTCAGCCCGACCAGTGCCGGCGCCGCCTACTACGCCCAGTGCGTGCGCCTGCTGGCCGAATTCGACGCGCTGGAGGCCAGTATCGGCGCGCAGGCGCTGGAGCCTTCGGGCACGCTGCGCATCAACGCACCGGTGAGCTGGGGCATTGCCCGCCTCGGTCCGCTGCTGGCCAGTTATCGCCAGCGCTTCCCGCAGGTGGAGCTGGACCTGGCGCTGTCCGACCGACTGGTGGACATGGTCGAGGAAGGCTACGACGTGGCCATCCGCATCACCCGCGAGCCCGGTCCCACGCTGATCGCGCGCCGCCTGGGCGAATCGCGGGTGAGCCTGTGCGCCGCGCCGGCCTACCTGGCCGCACACGGCACCCCGCAGACCCCGCAGGAGCTGCAGGCACACGCATGCCTGAGCTACAGCTACTGGGCCGCCGGTGATCACTGGCCGCTGCAGGGGCCCGGCGGTGAAGTGAAGGTGGCGGTAAGCAGCCTGCTGCACGCCAACAACGGCGACGTGCTGCGCGAAGCGGCGATCGCCGGCATGGGCGTGATCCTGCAACCGGACTTCCTGCTGGAAGACGCACTGGCCGATGGCCGTCTGGTGCGCGTCCTGCCCGAGTGGGAGGCCGCGCCGATCGGCATCTTCGCGGTCTACACCAGCCGCAGCCACCTGGCACCGAAGGTGCGCAGCTTCATCGACCACCTGGTGGAGGCAGGGGTGTAGCCGAGCCTGGCGTTTGCCGTAGTGCCGGCCGCTGGCCGGCAATCAGACACCTCCCGGTCCTGGGCGAATGCCGGCCAGCGGCCGGCACTACCACTTAGGCGGCGACCTCATCCAGCGCGTCGATGATCCGTTCCAGCGGTGCCGGCCGTCCCAGCAGGTAGCCCTGCACCTGGTCACAGCCGTGCGCAGCCAGCCAGTCCAGCTGTCCCGGCGTCTCCACGCCTTCGGCGATGATGGTCAGGCCCATGCTGTGGCCCAGCGACAGCAGTGCGCGGCAGATCGAGGCGTTGCGTGGATTGGTTTCCACGTCCGCCACGAAGCTGCGGTCGATCTTCAGGATGTCCAGCGGCAGGTGCTGCAGGTAGGACATGCTGGAATAGCCGGTGCCGAAGTCATCCAGCGACACGCTGATGCCCTGCTCGTGCAGGCGCTGCATGGTCTGCATCGCCTGCCCCGGCTTGCGCATCAGGCTGCTCTCGGTCAGTTCCACATGCAGCGCACCCCGCGCCAACCCGAACTCCTGCTGGGCGCGGGTGAACTCGGCCACCAGGTCGCTGTTGAAGAACTGCACGGCCGAGACGTTGACCGCAATCGGCAGCTCGCCCCACCCGGCCTCGACCAACCGCCGCTGCGCCTTCGCTGCCGCTCGGATCACCCAGCGGCCAAGTGCCAGGATCAGCCCGGTGTCCTCGCACAGCTGGATGAACTCATTGGGCGGAATGAAGCTGCCATCAGCCTGCGGCCAGCGCAGCAATGCCTCCAATGCCGCCGGGCTGCCATCGCTGGCATGCCGGATCGGCTGGAAGTACAGCTGGAACTCGTTGTCGATGGCCGCATGGATGCGCCCGGCCAGGCGCAACCGGTCGGCCAGCCGCGTGGTCACCGCTGCGTCGAACCAGACCACCACGTTGCCCTCGGCACGCGCCGCGTGCGCCGCCTGCGCGGCCATGCCGATCACCTGTTCGGCGCTGTGGCCGTCACCGGCCACATGCACCGCCACGCCGATGCGCGGCTCGAACTGGTGCAGTGAATCCTTGCCACGCATCGGCGCCGACACGATCTGCAGCAGGTCGTCCAGCACGCGCTGGGTATCGTGCTCCGAACCGATGGCGAACACGAAGTCCTCCGCCGGCTGGAACGCCAGCGTGCCGCAGCGTGCGCCCAACCCGCCCAAGCGGGTCGCCATCGACTGCAGCACCGCATCACCGATTTCACGGCCCAGCGTATCGGCCACCAGCTGCAGTCCGCGCAGTTGCACGAAGGCGATGGTATAGCCCTCGCCCTGCTCATCCAGCTGGTCGGTCAATGCACGCACGTTGAGCAGGCCGGTGGCCGGGTTGTGCCGTGCCTGGTAGGCCAGGTCGCGCTCGTAGGCCAGCCGTTCGCTCACATCCTCGGCCAGCACCAGGCACGCGGGCTGTCCGTCGAAATCGAGTTTGGACAGGTGTGCGCGCACCTCGAACACACTGCCGTCCTTGCGCCGGTGCAGGCGCACGGTTGCGTCGGGGGGATCGCCCACCTGCGCGCGCTGGATGGCACCACGCACCTCGTCCCAGCCTTCGCGCGGGCGGATGTCGAGGATGCTCATCGCCAGGAACTCCTCGCGGCTGTAGCCGTACTGGCGCACCGCCGCGTCATTGACCTCGATGAAGCGCAGCGTGTCCGGGTCGAACACCCAGAATGGCGCCGGGTTGCGGTCGAACAGCAGGCGGAAGCGGCGTTCCACTTCGCTCATCTGCTCGCGCGCCTGGTAGCGTTCGCTCAGGTCGGTCAACGCGCCGATCATGCGTCGTTCGCTGTCGGCCACCTCCACCCGCTGTCCGCGCGCGCCCACCCAGCGCACTTCACCACCGGGCAGCACCAGGCGGAACACCTGGTCGAGCACTGCGCCGCCGGCAAAGGCCTGGTCGAAAGCCTGCTGCAGGCGCGCGGCATCATCGCGATGCACGCGAGCGAAGAAGTCAGCTACCGGCAGCGCATCGGTCTGCACGCCGAAGATCTCGCGCGCCAGGGGGGACCAGCGCAGCAGCGCGGCGTCCTCATCCACGTACCACGTGCAGACACGCCCGACCTGATGGGCCAGACGCAGCTCGGCATGGCCCGCCTTCAGTTCCTCGGCCATCGCCTGCTGGCTGCGGGTACTGCGGCGCACCGCATACAGCAGCACCAGCAGCACCACGACGTAGGCCAGCACGATCGCCACCGATGCCTGCAGGTACGGCCACCAGGGTGCCAGCACGTCCTCATCGGCCAGGCCGATCTGCACCGCCAGCGGGCTGCGGTCGAGCGTACTGATGGTCGTGATGCGCGGCACACCATCGACCACGCCGGGCAGGCTGCCGAGCTCGACCACCGCCTGCTTGCCGAGCAGGTCACGCCGCGGCAGGTCGTAGCGGCGACCGACCGTGCCATGCGGATCGGGCACGCGCGCCAGCATGTAACCCTCGGCGTCGGTGATCGAGACCAGCCCGTTGGGACCAACATCCAGGCCGCCGGCGATGCGCTGCAGTTCACCACAGCGCAGCCGCGCCAACAGCCAGCGTTCACCGGCCATCGGCAGTGCCAGCGGCACCACCCAGTCGCCATCGCTGGCCCGCTGCGGCGGGCCGATGTACAGGGCACTGCCCTGCCCCCGGCGCAGCGGGTCGGTCCACAGCGGCAGCTGCAGGTCGCCGCGCCCGGCGGTCAGCGCGCGCCCGTGGCGGTCCAGCACCACGATGCTGTGCAGTTCAGCGTGGCGGCGCAGCACGCCACCGATGGCCGCATCCAGCAGTGCCGGGGCCTGTGACGGCACGCTGCGGAACAACTCACCGGCATCGCCGGCGATGCCGGTCATCGCCCGCTCCAGATTGCGCAGTTCCAGCGCCAGCAGGCGCTCGCTCCCCACCGCCAGCGCACGGCTCTGCCGCTGCGCCGCCTCCAGGCGGCGGTGATGGTCGTTGGCCAGCATGGTGGCCAATCCGGCCACCAGCAACAGGCCCAGCAGCACGCCGCCCCAGGTGATGGCGCGCAACGGACGGGCCAACGCCCGCTTCAACGCGGGCATCGGTCGATCTTCCTTGTGCAGTCGGCTGGCTTCATGCGCGAACGAATCCTCCACATCCCCGACCTCAACGGCCGGCGGACGCCATTCTTGACGCCTGACCCCGTCCTGCATGGCCACCTCCCCGTGTCCGCGCAGGGCTCCAGGGCCCAGCATGCACCACCCCGGTGACGGCGTGAAGATCGCTTCGGCGCGTTCAGCCAGATCCTGCACAGGACCGGCCAGCCACAGGGACGGCCAGCCGGGCTGCGGCGGATTAGACTTGGGGTTTTCCGCTGCAAGAGAAGTCCATGTCCAAGCTGCGCCGTCCCACCCTGGCACTGGCCATCGTTGCCAGCCTGTCCCTGGCTGCCTGCGACCGTCCGGCCGATCCGGCCGCTGGCACCGCCAAGCCCGCCGAGGCTGCACCCGCTGCCGCCAAGCCGATGCTGGGCAGCTTCGGCTTCGATGCCAGCGGCATGGACCGCAGCATCGCGGCCGGCGATGACTTCTTCGGCTTCGCCAACGGCACCTGGGTGAAGAACACCGAGATTCCGGCCGACCGTTCGCGCTTCGGCAGCTTCAACGTCATCGCTGAAAAGACCCTGGCCGACACCCGCGCCATCCTCGAGGGTGCGGCCGGCAATGCGCAGGCCAGCGGTGACGACAAGCTGATCGGCGACTACTACGCCGCCTACATGGACGAAGCCGGCATCGAGCAGCACGGCATCGCCCCGGTGCAGCCGCAGCTGAAGGCCATCGAGACCATCGCCGACAAGGCCGGCCTGGCACGTGCCCTCGGCGGCGAGATGCGCGCCGACGTCGACCTGCTCAATGCCACCAACTTCTACACCGACCGCCTGTTCGGCCTGTGGGTCTCGGTCGACATGCTGCAGCCGGACCGCACCGCGCCGTACCTCGTGCAGGGCGGCTTGGGCATGCCCGACCGCGACTTCTACCTGGGCGGCGGCCGCATGGCCGAACTGCGCAAGCAGTACCAGGGCTACATCGCGCAGATGCTGCAGCTGGCCGGCGTGGCCGACCCGGCCGGCAAGGCACAGCGCATCCTTGCGCTGGAGACGAAGATCGCGCAGGCGCATGCCACCCAGGAAGAAACCAACGACGTGACCAAGGGTGCCAATCCGTGGACCCAGGCCGATTTCAACGCCAAGGCACCGGGCATGGACTGGAACGCCTTCCTTGATGCGGCCGCGCTGGGCGAGCAGCAGGACTTCATCGTGTGGCAGCCCAAGGCCGTGGCCGGCCTGTCCAGGCTGGTCGCCACCGAACCGCTGGAGGTGTGGAAGGACTACCTGGCCTTCCACGCACTGGACCGTGCCGCCGCCTACCTGCCGAAGAAGTTCGCCGACGCCCGCTTCGCCTTCCATGGCACCGCGCTGAGCGGCACGCCGCAGCAGAGCGATCGCTGGAAGCGCGCCGTGGATGATGCCAACCATGCTGTCGGCGAGGCCATCGGCAAGCGCTATGTCGAGAAGCACTTCGACGCCAGGACCAAGGAGCGTGCGGACGAAATGGCGAAGAACATCATCGCCGCCTTCGCCAAGCGCATTGACGCACTGTCGTGGATGTCGCCGCAGACCAAGGCGCATGCCAAGGCCAAGGTCGCCGGCCTGACCGTGGGGATGGGCTACCCGGAGAAGTGGCGTGATTACACCGGCCTGGAGATCCGCCGCGATGACGCGCTCGGCAACGCACAGCGCGCCGAGCTGTTCGAATACCAGCGCAACATCGCCAAGCTGGGCAAGCCGGTCGACCACAGTGAGTGGGCGATGCTGCCGCAGACCATCAATGCGATGAACGTGCCGCTGGAAAACCGCCTGGTGTTCCCGGCCGCGATCCTGCAGCCGCCGTTCTTCGACGGTGCCGCCGACGACGCGGTGAACTATGGTGCGATCGGCGCGGTGATCGGCCATGAGATCAGCCACGGCTTCGATAACGCCGGCGCGCTGTTCGACGAGACCGGCAAGCTGCACAACTGGTGGACCGCCGAGGACCTGAAGCAGTTCAACGCCGCCGGTGATGCGCTGGCCGCGCAGTTCAGCAGCTACGAACCGTTCCCGGGCGTGCATGTGAACGGCAAGCTGACCCTGGGCGAGAACATCGCCGACGTGGCCGGCCTGGGCACTGCCTACGATGCCTACCAGCTGTCGCTGCAGGGCAAGCCGGGCCAGACCCTGGAAGGCTTCACGCCGGACCAGCGCTTCTTCCTGGGCTTCGCCCAGGCGTGGCGCAGCAAGAGCCGCGAGCAGGCGCTGCGCAACTCGCTGCTGACCGATGTGCATGCGCCAGGCCAGTTCCGCGCACTCACCGTGCGCAACATCGACGCCTGGTATCCGGCGTTCGAAGTAAAGGAAGGCCAGAAGCTGTACCTGGCCCCGGACAAGCGGGTCAAGGTGTGGTGATGTAACCGGAACGGGCGCCGCGAGGCGCCCGTTTCATTTCCCGGTAGCTGCCAACCTCGGTTGGCGAATGCCCCGCTCGGGTGGATGCCGACGTTGGTCGGCATATCTACAGGTCTACAGGACTACAAGCCATCCACGCATGGCGTGGATCTACCGGCGCGTTGTGGCAATCACCAGCGTGGCGACCATGGCAAGCCCGGCCGCGGCCCACAGATTCGCATGCAGGCCCACGCCATCCAGCAGCCGTCCACCGCCCCACGCGCCCATTGCGATGCCGATATTGAACACACCGACATACAGCGCGGTGGCGATCTCCACCGCGTGCGGGACTGCCTTCATCATCCAGCTCATCAGGCCGACCGACACGCCGCCATAGGCCAGGCCCCACAGCAACAGCACCACAATGCCGCCGGAGGGTGTGCCGCCCAGCCACAGGAACAACAACGGCGTCAGCAGCAGGCCGCAAGAGATCGCCAGCAGCATGCCGCGCGGGTGACGAGCGGCCAGTGGTCCGGCGATGAAGTTGCCCGCGATGCCCGCCATGCCATAGGCGAACAGCAGCGCGCCGATCCAAGCGGCATCCACGCCCGATCGCAGGGTCAGCAACGGGCGTACATAGGTGAACGCAATGAAGTGACCTGCTACCAGCAGCAGCGTCAGGCATAGGCCGCGCTGCAGGCCACGGTGGCCGAGCAGCTGCACGAACTGCGCCGGGCGCACCGACGCCACCACCGGCAACGCGGGAACCACCCACAGTTGCAGCAGCATCACCGCCGCACTGAACAGCGCCATCGCTGCGAACGCGAAGCGCCAGCCCAGGGCGTCGCCGATCAGTGCACCCAGCGGCACCCCCAGAACCGATGCTGCGGCCACGCCCCCGAAGATGATCGAGGTGGCCAGGCCGATGCGATGCGCCGGCACCAGGCGTGCTGCCAGCCCACCAGCGATGGCCCAGATCCCGCCCATGCAGAACCCCACCAGTACGCGCGCGGCCAGCAGCCAGCCGATGCCGGGTGCCAGCGCCGAAGCAACGTTAGCGACCAGCAGCAGCCCCAGCAGCACGCACAGGATGCGGCGACGATCGATGCCACCGGCTGCGATCACCACCAGCGGTGCGAACACTGCCGCCAGCAGGGCCGGCAGCGAGATCATCAGGCCGGCGGTGCCGGTGGACGCGCCGAGATCTTCGGCGACAGGGGTCAGCAGGCCCACCGGCAGCATTTCGGTGGTGACCACCGAGAAGGTGGCGAGGCCAACCGCAGAAACCGCCCACCACGGATGGCGATGCACAGGCGTGGCATGCGCAGGCGATGAAGCGCTCACGGGATGATGCCTTCAGGGGTGGATGCGGCAACCGGGCGCAAGGCACGTCGCGCGAGAACGGCCAACAGCAGCACGCCCCCGCCTGCCACCAGTGCAACGACAAAGCCGCTACGCACGCCCCCCGCATCGACGCTCTGCCCGGACAGCGCCGCGCCCAGCGCCACGCCGATGTTCAATCCGGCCAGCAGCCAGGTCATGCCCTCGGTCAGGCGCGATTCGGGTACGCGTTGTTCGACCAGCGACATCGCCACGATCATCGTCGGCGCGAAGAACACCCCGGCCAGCAACACCGCCACGGCCAGCCCGGGCAGGCTGCCGACCCATGGCAGCGGCAGGGTGGTCATCGAGGTAGCTGCTGCACCGAGCAGCAACAGGCGCCGCAACGGCGCCTGCAGCTTCAGTGCCCCGAACAGCAGGCCCGCCGCGCAGCTGCCCAGCGCATAGGCCGACAGCACCACGCTGGCGGCAAGCGGCTGCCCCCGCTGTTCGGCGAAGGCCACGCTGGTGATGTCGACCGTACCGACAATCACGCCCATCGCCAGCATCAGCAACGCCAGCAGGCGGATCTCCGTGTGCCGCAGCAGCGAGCCCGAGGGAGTTGCACCTTCGTGCTGCTGCAGCGGCGGCTCGGTGCCCCGCTGCAGCACCAATGCGGCGACGCCGACCACCAGCAACAGGGCGGCCGCCAGTACGCCGGCCTGTGGCCATACCGCCACCGACAGCCCCACTGACAACGGTGGACCGACGATGAAGGTCACCTCATCGAACACGGTCTCCAGCGAATACGCGGTCTGCAGCTGCGGGCGACCGCGATGGATCGCAGTCCAGCGTGCGCGCACCATTGCGGACACGCTGGGCATGCATCCAGCCAGCATGGCGGCGACGAAAAGCGCCCAGTCTGGCGCAGCCAGCAGCGTGCACGCGAGCAGCAGCAACAACCCTGCCGCACTGGCCGCAGTAGCCCATGGCAGCACCCTGCCCTGCCCGCGCCGGTCGACCCAGCGCGATAACTGTGGCGACAGCAGCGCGTAGGTCAGCACGAAGGTGGCCGACACCGCACCGGCCAAGGCATAGCTGCCGCGCAGCTGCGACAGCAGTGTGATGATGCCGATGCCGGTCATCGGCAGCGGCACGCGGGCCAGCAGGCCGGCCAGGGCGAGGCCGGCGGTGCCAGGGGCGGCGAACAGGTCGCGGTAGGGGGTGGCCATCGGGATCTCCAGGGCAGCGGCTTGCCTGGCGCTCCCGGCGCCACGACAATACATACAGAGCGTATGAATAAGAGCCTACATTCATACGCGTCGTATGTAAATAATCATGCACTGCGTATGTAAGGAGTTCCGGATGGTCCGTCGCACCCGCGCCGAGATGGAAGAAACCCGTGCCAGCCTGCTGGCCACCGCCCGCCGCGTGTTCAGCGAGCATGGCTATGCCGCCACCTCGATGGATGACCTGACCGCCCAGGCCGGCCTGACCCGGGGTGCGCTCTACCACCACTTCGGCGACAAGAAGGGCCTGCTGGCCGCGGTGGTCGCCCAGCTCGATGCCGAGACCGACCTGCGCCTGCAGGCGATCAGCGATGGCGCGGATGATGCCTGGGACGGTTTCGTACAGCGCTGCCGTGCCTATCTGGAGATGGCGCTGGAGCCGGAGATCCAGCGCATCGTGCTGCGTGACGCGCGCGCGGTGCTGGGTGGCGCCTCACCGGAATCGCAGCGCCACTGCGTCCACTCGATGCAGCGCCTGATCGAACAGTTGATCGCGCAGGGCGTAGCGATGCCGGTGGATGCGCAGGCGCTGGCATCGCTGATCTACGGCAGCCTGGCCGAGGCCGCGTTCTGGATCGCCGAGGGCGAGGATGGCGACGCGCGCCTGCGGCAGGCGACGACGGCGCTGGAAATGCTGTTGCGTGGCTTGAAGTCGGCCGGGTGAGGCCCATCCACGCATGGCGTGGATATGCTGCCGCATCCGCTCTGGTAGAGGCCAACCTTGGTTGGCCCTTCTGCGGCACCGCGCGCAGCGCGTGCCAACCAGAACCATGGCATCAGTAGATCCACGCCATGCGTGGATGAAGCTTTATCGCGCAACGCGTGCCGACCAAGATTGGCACCTACCGGGGAACGGTGGGCCACTCGCGCAGCACCGACACCGGCACGCCCATGCGCGCACAGGCGCGGCTGGCGAGGCCATCGGGCAGCGCACGGCGGAACAGCGGCGCCATGCCCTGCATCAACTTCGCTGAAGCGGCCGCCTGCGCACGCTGGCGGCCGCTGCGTTCAAGCATGCCTTCGGCCCAGTCCGGCAGCAGTGCCGCACCGGCGCCAAGGAACACCTCGCGCGACAGCCCCGGCACCGGTACCGGCAGGCGCACGCCGGACAACACCTCCAGCACTTCACGCGAGCGCTCGTCCACACGCAGCTCCGGTTGCCGCGCGCAGAAGTACGCTGCCACCTCGGCTTCACTGCGCGGCACATCCACCGCACCCAGTGCCTCGGCCACGCGGCGGTACTCGTCGTAGTAGCGGTCGGCGATGTGCGCCGGCACCTCGCGCCCGTAGCGACGGAAGCCCTGCAGGAAACCAAACGCCTCAGTCACGTGCACCCATGTCAGCAGTTGTGGATCGTCCGCCGCGTAGGGCTCGCCCTGCGCGGTCTGGCCGCGGATCTGTGCATGGATGCGGCGCACCTGGGCCACCAGCGCCTCTACCTCCCCGCTGGGTGCATAGCTGGTACCGGCGACAAACGCGGTGGTGCGACGCAGGCGGCCCACCAGGTCCTGGCGGAAATTGGAGTGGTCGTAGACCCCGGCCAGCGCGCGCGGATGCAGGGTCTGCAGCATCAGCGCACACAGGCCCCCGGCCAGCATCGAGGGGAACTCGGCGTGCAGGCGCCAGGTCACGCTGTCAGGTCCAAACCAGCCCGGGTCACCCAGCGGCTGGTCGTAATCGATGCCGCTCTGGCCACGCGGGAAGGCCTCCAGTACCCAGCGCCGGATCGGCGCGGTGATGGGGCGGGAGAGTCGCTGCAGCAGAGCCGGCATCACAGATCCAGGAAAAGCGAAAGAGTGGCCGCGAGTTGCGCGGTCAGCCCCGATTCTGGGCGATCACGACGCCGGCGGCGAGTCTTCGCACTCAGCCACGGTTTCATGTGCGGCCGCAGCACATTTCACCCTGCGACATCCTGTCGCAGGCTCCGGCCTCGATGCTGCGATGCAGCAACATTCACCGATTCAGAGAAGGCCCTTACGCGGCTTGGCATTGCGCCCATTGCACGGCTCGCTGGAAGTGCTAGAACTGGACCCGCCACACCGTCCAATGCTGATCGACGCACGTTCCACAAGGAGCCAGCCATGATTGCTTTGTTCAAGGGTTTGGGAATTCTGCTTCGCGACAACGAGCTCTACAGCAGCCCGTTCGATAAACAGGTTGCGCATTGGCGCAATCTCAGCGAGCAGCAGATCCGCGATGAAGTAGCCGTGCTGGCGCAGGCCAAGTGCCAATGGCTGATCGCCTCGATCGTCGGCTGGCAGGCGGCCTCGCTGCTGATTCTTGGCCTGATCGCCAACTACCTGTGGCGTGACGACTTCCATATCACGTTCACCCGCGTGGTAGTCGTGTTCGGCTCGTGGGTCTCGATCCTGTTCGTGATCTGGTTCATGGCCAACATGTTCGATCAGCAGGCCGGTTTCGAGCGCTGGATGAAGGCGTTCAACAGTCGCGCACGCATCAGCTCCAAGGCCGACAGCGTCGAGCACGTGGCCGAGGCACTGGACCTGGCCGAGCATTACCCGGAAGTGCTCGATTACAAGCAGGCGGTCACCGCCAAGCGCGAGCTGCGCCACGAGGACATCCGCATCATGACCGAGATCGGGCGCATGAAGCAGCACTCCGAACTGGTCGGCCGCCTCAACCACGTGGGCGAGAACGAGCACCACCACGACCTGACACTGCAGCCTGCCTACTGACCCTTCAGGGAAGCGGGGGGACCCACAATGCCGCCGTGATCACTCACGGTGGCATTGTTCTTTCCGATCCTCGCTGACGCACTGGGCGAAGCCCTTCGGCAGGTCCCTGAACTCCTGGGTGGTGCCGACCGCCAACGCGAACGACCGTATCGGCGCTTTCGCACACGCCGCGTCAGGACGACAGGCCGGGTCCAGCAACAGGTAATGGCACTGACCGCTGCGGCTGGCCATGCACTCAAAACGCGCCACGCCGTCCACTATCGTGCGCTTGCTGTACAGCGTGTCCACGCCATTGGCAGTGGTGCGGGTGATCGCGGTTTCGGTGGACTTCTGGCAACCGGCAAGCGCCAGTGCAGCGAGGCCTGCAAGCAGGAAAAGACGCATGCAATGCTCCTGGTAGCGGAAAGGTGCGGTGCGGCTACATGCCGCGGAACAGGCTCATGAATGGTTGGCTGACCACCAGTGTTTCCGTCCGGCCCCGCAGCCGCAGCACACCGCGCCCGGTATCGTCGCGGCTGACCGCCGCCACCGCCTTCATGTTGACAATGGTCGAGCGGTGGATCTGGCGGAAGTGCTGCGGGTCGAGTACTTCCAGCAGTTCGCGCAATGGTGTGCGCAACAGGCTCTCGCCGGCAGCGGTGACCACGGTGGTGTACTTGTTGTCGGCACGGAAGTAGGCGACATCTTCCAGCATGATCAGCTGCGTCTCGCGGCCGTTGCTGGCGGTGATCCAGGCCAGCGGCGGGCGCTCGGCAGCACCCTGCGATGGCCCCAGCCGCTGCAGCAGGCGTTCAAGCACGGCGTCATCCTGGCGCGTCGATGGCAGCCGCGACAGGATGCGCTCACGCGTCGCCAGCAGGCGTTCGTCACTGACCGGCTTCAGAAGGTAATCCATCGCGCCCTGCTCGAACGCGTCGATGGCGTACTGGTCATAGGCGGTGACGAACACCACCTGGGTGCGCGGGCTCAGCTCGGACAGCGAGCGCGCAACTTCGATGCCACTGATGCCGGGCATGCGGATGTCGAGGAACGCGATGTCCGGCTGCGTCTCGGCCAGTTGCTCCAGCGCACTGGCGCCGTCCTCGCACTCGGCCACCAGTTTCAGCTCCGGCCACAACCGGCGCAGCTGCTCCACCAGTGACTGCCGCAGCAGTTCCTCGTCTTCGGCAATGAGGGCTTCAAGCGGCATGGCTGCGCTCCTTGTGTGTCTGCGGCAAGGTCATGGTCGCGGCCACACCGCTGGGGAAGTTGGCAACGATCGCCACGCCGGCCTGCTCGCCACAGGTCAGGCGCAGGCGTTCGCGCAGGTTCTTCAGGCCGATGCCGGTGCCGCTGGTGCCCTGGCCGAAGCCGAGCCCGTCGTCGGCGACGGTCACGGTCACATGGTCATCGAAGCCACGCGCCAGGATCCAGATCGTGCCACCGCCGGGCTTGGGCTCCAGGCCATGCTTGATCGCGTTCTCCACCAGCGTCTGCAGTGCCATCGCCGGCAGGTGCACGCCATGCAGCTCATTCGGTACCTGCACTTCCACCGCCAACCGTGCGCCCATGCGGATGCGCAGGATCTCCAGGTAGGCGCGCGTGCGTTCCAGCTCCACCCCCAGCGTCGACACCGACTCGTCCACCTGCGGCAACGAGCTGCGCAGGTACTGGATAAGGTGGCCGAGCATCTGCTCGGCACGTGCCGGGTCGGTGCGGGTCAGCACCTGCGCGTTGGCCAGCGTGTTGTACAGGAAGTGCGGCTCCACCTGCGCATGCAGCAGGTTCAAGCGCGCGACCGACAGTTCCTTTTCCACCTGGGTCTGTTCGGCCGCGGCCTGCTCATCGCGGCGCTGGTCGGCCACGCGGCGGCTGATCGCGCGGGTGACCGCTTCGGCGTTCTCGAAGTTGCTGCCCTCATCCAGCGCCAGCAGATCGGCCCACCAGCCAGCATCCGGTTCGAACAGCAGAGTGACGGTACTGGTGCCCTGCCCCGGCGTGACCGTCGCCAGCACGCTGTTGCGCTTGATCGCCAGCCGCGCCGGCAGGTTCCAGCGCGACGGCTGGCGGCCATTCCAGAGGTCGACCCGGCGCACGTAGGCGCGCACCTGCAGGCTGCCGGCCGAGCTTTCCACATCTTCCACGCGCGGAAGTTCGGCAATTGCCGCTTCCACCACGGCATAGGCCTGGCCGGCATCCATCGGCAGTTCCACCTGGCGGCGCTGGCGCCCGGACAACGTGGTCGAATCCAATCGGCCGGCCACCAGCCAGACCCGGCGCACGTGGGTAATCGCGCTGCCCAGCGCGGAGATCATCAGGAACATCGCCAGCAGGCCGAACACCCAGCCCGGGCCATCGTTCATGCCGCTGAAGATGCCGCTCCAGACCATGCCGGCGACAACCAGCGCGGCGGCCCAGGCCAGCAGGTGGCGGATCAGGAGAGAGAGGCTGGCGAACACGGCGGCGCCTTGGAGGAAGGGGGTGAGCCGAGCATAGGGCGGCCCGCCGGGCAAACAAGCGGGCTGCGACGAAGGCGGGAAAAGCGGGGATGGAAGGCCATCTGGTAGTGCCGGCCGCTGGCCGGCTCCCCACTTTCTCCGCATGCATCACAGGGATGCCGGCCAGCGGCCGGCACTACCCGGGAGGCGCCGGGCGAACCCGGCGCATGCCCTTACTTGCGCTGGTCGGCGCTGGCATCACGCACGGCGCGGAACGATTCGTCCTTGCTCCAGTTCGGCCAGCTGCGCGTGTTGGCCAGCTGGTTGCCGAGCGTGTACAGCACTTCCAGGTCGCGGGCGGCACCGGCGAACACCCAGTCCGGCTGCCATTCGTCGCCCTGCTGGTGGTAGCGCTTGGCGGTGTAGTCCTCGGAGGCCTTCTTGCCTGCGGCCACCCCGCCGTCCACCCAGTCCTGGCCGGCCGACCACGACAGTGCCGGAACGCCACGCTTGGCGAATGGGAAGTGATCGGAGCGGAAGAACAGGCCGGCTTCCGGCTTCGGGTCCGGGGTGTAGCGGATATCCCAGCCCTTGGCCACGTCCTTCAGCTGGTCCAGCAGCTCGAAACGCGCGGCACCGTAGATGCCGAAGTCACGCGACGGCCCGAACGGCGCCATGCCGTCCATGTTGATCACCGCCACGGTCTTTTCCAGCGGATACAGCGGATGGGTGGCGTAGTACTCCGAACCCAGCAGGCCCTTTTCCTCGGCGGTGACCGCCAGGAACAGCACTGACCTCTCTGGACGCTTGGCCTTGGCGAAGCCACGGGCCAGTTCGATCAGCGAGGCGGTGCCACTGGCGTTGTCCAGTGCGCCATTGAAGATGCGGTCGCCACGTGCGTCGGGCTCGCCCACGCCGATGTGGTCCCAGTGCGCGCTGTAGACGATGGTCTCGTCCGGGTGGCGGCTGCCTTCCAGGCGTGCGGCCACGTTGTGCGAGGTGATCACTTCGGTCTTCACCGCATACTTCGCGTCCAGGCTGGCGCCGCTCAGCACCACCGGGGTGAAGTCGCGCTGCTGCGCCTTCTTCTTCAGCGCCTCGAAGTCCTGCCCGGCCGAGCGGAACAGCTCCACGGCCAGGTCGCGCTGGATCCAGCCTTCCAGCAGCGGGTGGCTGTCGGCCGGGTTGTCGCGCACCACGTCGAACATGGTGTTGGTGTTGGAGCCGGCCACGGTGGCCCAGCCATACGACGCCGGTGCGGTCTCGTGCACGATCAGCACGCCCAGCGCACCCTGGCGGGCGCCTTCTTCGTACTTGTAGGTCCAACGGCCGTAGTAGGTCATGCCCTTGCCGTCGAAGTCACCCTGGCCGGTCTCGAAGTCCGGGTCGTTGATCAGCACGACAGCGATCTTGCCCTTCAGGTCCACGCCCTTGAAGTCGTCCCAGTTGCGCTCCGGGGCCTTCACGCCGTAACCGAGGAACACCAGCGGGGCCTTGCTGATGTCGACGTTGCTGGCGCCGTTCATGGCGGCGCGCACGGCAATCTGCTTGCCCTGTTCCAGCGGCAGGGTCTTGCCGCCCTGGTGCAATGCCAACTGCGGCGCGCCGACGATGTCGCCCTTGCGCAGCGGCACGGCCTGGGTCCACAGGCGCTTGCCGTCCTTGAGGTCACCGCCCGGCTGCAGGCCAGCGTCGGCGAACTGCTTGCTGAGGAAGGCGATGGTCTTTTCTTCGCCGGCGGTGGCCGGGGAGCGGCCTTCGTAGGCGTCGGAGGCCAGTTCCTTGACGTCGGCGGAGATCCGCGCGCCATCGAATTTCGGGGTGGCCGCCATCAGTGCGCTCGACACCGACAGGGCCAGCAGGCCCAGTGCTACTCGTTTCATTGCTCTCTCCAGCAGGAAATCCTTCTGGAGTGTAATGGGATTCGGCAGGGCTGCGCCCTGCACCTGCCGAAACAACGGCAACAGCCGAAGCAACAGCAAAAGCTGGTTTCCTGAGGGTAGGCGGGGTGGGTCCGGTTGCGGGGGACGCTGCAAGTACATCCATGTAAGCTCGGTCGCCGCATCCATGCGGCTCACGCCCCCGCAACCGGACCCACCCCGCCTTCGACAGCTTCCCGCTGCTGTTGGTGGGTGTCGACCTTGGTCGACACGGACTGAAACAGGAAGGGGTCAGATCCCTTTCCCGGCGGGAAAGGGCTCTGACCCCATCGGTGTGTTGCTTGAGCCTGTTACCAGTTCGGGTCTTCGGCCGGCGCGGCAGCGGGCTTGGGCTTCGGCTTGGCGGCCGGGCGTGCGGCAGCTGCGGGAGCGGCCGAGGCAGTCGCGCCTGCGGCGGCGGCGGCCGGCTTGCTGCCCAGCTTCTGGCGCAGCTCGATCTGGCCCGGACGGAAACCGCCGCGCATCGCGTCGACGCCGTCTTCGATGGTGCCGTACGAGGTCTGTGCAGCGACGCGGTCGATGCGGATGGTGCAGCACGGGTGTTCGCTGCGGCCCAGCGAGCGGCCGGTCTGCGGGTCCTTCAGTTCTTCGCCCAGGCGCACGGCCTGCCAGCGCTGGCCGGCCTGCACGGTGTCACCGCCCTGGCTCAGCACCACCTGGTCACCGTCCACCGAGACCACCGACACCGGAAACAGCGTGGTGACGATGCTGGTGCCGATCTGGCCCGACAGCGATTCCATCATCGCCGCGGCCATGTTGCGGCCGTTGACCACGCGCGGCAGGGTGCTGGGGCCGGTCGAGGCCAGCTGGTGGTCGAAGCTGTCGGACATCACCACCTGGCCGGTGGTGGCGTTGATCAGGCGCAGGGTGATGCGGCCGCCACCGGAGTACGAGGTCACCTGGCGGTCGGACATGCGCAGGTTGCGCACGCTGCGCGGGTACTCGAAGCGTTCGATGGTCGGTATCAGGATCAGATCGGTCGCCAGTTGCTGGCCCACGCGCGCGGTGTCCTGCAGGCGCACGTTGCCGCTGTTGATGTGGTCGATCTCGGCCTGCAGTTCGTCGCCGAACTCGCGGTCCAGCACGATGAAGCGCTGGGTCTGGGTCAGCGTGTCGGACAGGCGCGCACGGATCGCGTCGGCCACTTCATCGGCATCCACGCGGCCATCGCCTACGGCGTAGCTGCCGGCCTTGGTGCGCGGCAGTGCAACCACGATCTTCGGCTTGCCCTGCTCGTCCGGCGCGCGGTACTGGGCGATCTGCGCGCGCACGCGCACCTTCCAGTAGCTGCGCATGCTGCGGTGGGTCACGTCGGAATCGAACGAGCTTGCACCACGCTTGGCATCGACGCTGACCTTCTCGTCGTAGCTTTCCCTGACACTGGCCGAGGCCGAACCGCTCTTGGCCGAGGCTTCGCCGGACGCAGTGGCCGACGCCGAGCCCTTGAAGCTCCAGCCTTCATCGCTGGCGCGCACGCGGGCGATGGTTTCCTCGTCCAGCTGCCGCACTTCATCCTGCGACAGGATTTCATAGCCCAGCACCGCGCCCTGCGAGCCGGCGATCATCTGCTGGGTGAACGCGTCGGCGCGGATATCGCCGACGTGTTCGCCATCCACATCCACATGCAGGCCTGCGCGTAGGCCCTGCATCTGGCTGGCCACGCGTACGCCGTTGACCTGCGCCACGGCCGACTGCAGTGCCGCCAGCACCGCCAGTTCCGGGGTGCTGCCGATGCCGTCGGCTTCGCGCGCGACCTGGGTGGTGCCGCCGAAATCCGGCGTACCACGCAGGGGCGCTGCTTCCACTGGCGCATTGCTGGCCAGTGCACTGGTTGCCTTGTCCTTGGCGGGCGCGGCGGCCGGGGTGTCCTGCTTGCCGCAGGCTGCAAGCAGCGCGGCGGCCAAGCCCAGGCCGATCAAACGGGTTGTCATACGCATGGAGATTCGCCTCGGATCAGATCGAGTCGAGCATCGAGTCGGCGTTGGACGGCACCTTCACCTTGCTCTTCCTGGCGAAGGTCACGGCCGACTTGGTCGAACCGTACAGGCCCTGGATGAAGCCCGGCGATTCCTTGGCCACCCATGCGCCCGCTGCCAGCTTGCGGCCAACGGTGGCCAGCTGGGTCGCGCCCAGGTTCTTCATGCCGGCGGTGAAGCTGCTGGCTTCGCCGCCCAGCTTCTGTGCTTCGGCTGCCGACGCCAGCAGCGAGACCAGGCCTTCGGCGTAGTGCTGCTTGGATTCAGCGTTCAGTTCCGGCTGAGCGGCCTGGCGCTCGTTGATCGCGGCCTGCGCAGCTTCGCTGACCGACACCGACTTCTTCATCGCATCGACGCTAACCGAACCCGACGACAGCGCCTGGCGCTCGGCTTCCAGCAGCTGCACCTGCTCGGCCAGGCCGAAGGCACGGGCGAACGAGGTCTGGGCCTGCAGCGAGTGCGACTGCGAGCTGACGAAACGACGCACCAGCGCTTCCTGCGCGGCTTCATCCGGAGCGGCGGCGCTGGAGGCGCTGCTGCTGGAGGTGCCGGTGGCGGCACCGGCCAGGTCCTTCAGCTTGCCCAGGCCCGCGTGGGCCGGCATCGACAGGGTGGCGGCAGCGATGGCCACGACAAGAGCGGTATTGCGGATCATATGAGTGTCCTTTGGGAGAGACGGCCGCGGAGCGGCACGTGGGAATCGGTAACCCCAGCGCGATGCCAAGCGAGCTCGGCACCCACCGGGTGGCGGATCAGCGGACTGCCTTGACGTTCAGTTCGTTGATCATCTGCTGGGCGGCCTTCTCGGCAGCCAGCTGCAGGGCATTGGTACGGGCCACGGTTTCATTCGGGCCGGTGCCGGAGAACTGCACCGGGCCCACCGACGACACGGTGCGCGGGAAACGGCCGGTCACGTCCAGCACCTTGCCGGTGACCGTGACGAACACGCGGGTGTTGCCGCTGGCCGGATCGCGGTCGCGCATGCCGACGTCGAGGGTACCGACGGCGATGTAGGGGATGTTGGCCGCACGGATGCCGTTGGCGGTATCGCGCAGGGTGGCGGCAGACAGGTCGTTGCCGGTGCTGAAGTCCTTGCGGATGCGCTCGATGCTCAGCAGGCCGCGCGATTCGCCTTCCACGTACTCGGCTTCAACCACTTCGTAGCCGGCGGCGCTGAAGGCACCGGTCATCGCGGTGTTCACTTCAGCGGCGTTGGCCACCTTCCAGCTGATGTTGTCGCTGCGCTGGGTGGTACTGCCACCGCTGGTGACCGACACCGAACCGTTCTGGTTGATGCTGCCGTTGGTGCTGACCGAGTTGCCGCGGAAGCTGTCGCCTTCACGGGTGTTCTCGCTGTAGCTGCTGCTGGCGTCGACGCGGCGGTATTCCTTGTCCTGGAACGACTGCACGGTGTCCTGCGAGCGTGCCATGAACAGGAAGGTCAGCAGCGAACGCTGCGCGGCGGTGGCACCGGCCACGGCCGAACCTGCGTCCAGCTTGGTCTGCAGCAGCGTGGTGTTGATCTCGGCGCGGACAGTGACGGTGTAGGTCTTGGCCTTCTTGTCTTCGGTGTCCGACAGCGGCACGGCACTGAGCACATAACGGTCGATCTCGCCGATGAACTCGGCGCGGCGGGCTTCGAACAGGCGCAGCTTGGCCGCACCGGTTTCAGCGATGTACGCCTCCAGTGCATTGACCTTGGCCTTGTTCAGGGCCTGGGCGCGGGTGTCGGCGCTCAGGCGCAGGCCGTAGCTGGCCGAACCGGTACCGCGCGAACTCGCGGTCTGCGCGGCGACCGGCGAGGCCACCACCAGCGCGATGAGGATGAGCAGGATGGTACGCATCAACGACATGACTTGATCAACTCCTGGAGGGCTTGGGTCTGCTGCTGCAACGGGCGGCCGCCCGGCTTCTGTTCGTCCAGCCATGCGCGCGAATCGGCACGCTTGGCGGCGGCGCCGGCGAAGGCATCGAAGCCGGCCAGCAGGGTTTCGTAGCTGGCCGACCACTGGTCGACCTGCCACTGCGTGACCGGCACCACCTTGGTGGCGCCCTTGCGCAGCGGCTGTTCGAAATAGACCTTGCCGGAGAAGGGCTCGGTCACTTTGGCGGTGAAGAACGCGCCGAACAGCATCGTCTTCATCGCCGGGGTTTCATTGATGACGCCGTTCTTCAGCGCATCGACCTGCACAGTGATGACGTAGTCCGGCTCGGGGATCTTCAGCTGGTAGACCTTGCCGTCGGCAAAGCGGGCGGCCATCGCACCACCGATCGCCTGGCCCGAGGCCGGCGGCAGCAGGCCGACGCCGGTATTGGACGACAGCGTCTTGGACAGTTCATGGGCCAGCGTGGCGCGCAGCGGGGTTTCCCACTTCGGGTCGGGCAGCTTGGCGCGGACCGCGTCGGACAGGGTTACGCCACCGACCTGCAGGCGACGCACGGCGGCATCGGGCAGCTTGGCCTGGGCGAGACTGGCGGCCAGCACCTGCGACAGGCTGGTATCGGCGCTGCCGTACAGCAGATCGGCGACGATCGCGTCGATATCGTCGTTGTCCGGCCGGTAATCCTGCACGTCGATGCGCTGCAGGGTCAGCGGATAGGACGCGATCACCTGGCGCTCGCGGAAATCGAAGAACAGTGCCTGCAGGGCCACTTCCACCAGCACTTTGTACTGGTTGCCGATCGGCTCGACCGAGACCAGTTCGCGGTCCAGTGCGGCGGCCAGCACCGTCGCGCTGGTGGTGCCGTCGAGCATCGCCACCGGCTGGTCGATCAGCTCCAGGTTCGCCGGCGGCCGGCGCTTGAGCGCCTGCGCCAGGGTCTGGTTCAGCGGGATCAGGCCGCGCTTTTCCAGCACGGCATGCGCATGCGGCGTGGTCGCCTGCACGGCAGCGGCATCCGCGGTATAGGCAAAACCGGCCCAGTAGGCCTGCTGCGATTTGTCAGCCGCCTGCGCGGCCATCGGCCACACGGCCAGGCACAGGGCACAGGCAAGCAGGCGCGCAAAAGCGCGCGATGCGCTCTTCGTCCTTGAATACATCCAACCGCTCCTCGGTCAATACGCACGGAATGCGGACGCTGATGCGTCCGCTGGGCGCGAAACATAGCCGCTCAGGCGCCTGCCGACAAGTGCTGCGTTCGTCGCAGTCACTCCTGGGGCGGCAGTCCGGCCCGTTGGCGCAGCAGGCCCCGCTCCGCCTGGTTCTGGCTGAGTCTGGCGGCTTCGGCAAAAGCCTGACGCGCGTCGAGGTCGCGCCCCAGCGCCTGTAGTATCTCCGCGCGGACTACCTCCAGAGGGGCATAGTCGCGCAGGCGTGCATCCACCAGCAACGGCTGCAGCTGCGCCCACGCAGCGAACGCGCCCTCGCTGCGCAGCACCGCCACGACCCGATTCAAAGCGACAACCGGCGAAGGCATCACCCGCAGCAACCGGGTATAGAGCGAAGCGATACGTGGCCAGTCGGTGGCTTCAGCCCGACGCGCAGCCGCATGGCAGGCGGCGATGCGCGCCTGCAGTACATAGGGATCATCAGCACCACCGGCGGCCAGCGCGCGGGCCAGCACCTGCTGCCCGCGTTCGATCTGCAGCCAGTCCCAGCGCGCGCGGTTCTGCTGGTCCAGCAGCACCGGCGCGCCCTGCGCGTCGGTCCGTGCCGCAGCACGCGATGCCTGCAGTTCCATCAGTGCCAGCAGGCCCAGCACCGGCGGCACCGGCAGCCGGTGCGCCAGGATGCGTGCGAGCCGCAGTGCCTCCTCGCACAGCGCCGGACGCATCCAGTCATCGCCGGCGCTGGCCGCGTAACCTTCATTGAAGACCAGGTAGATCGCCTCCAGCACCGAAGCCAGTCGCTCGGGCATCGCGTCCGCGCGCGGCACCTCATAGGGCACCTGCTTCTGCGCCAAGGTGCGCTTGGCGCGCACGATGCGCTGGGCGATGGTCGGCTCGGGCTGCAGGAACGCACGTGCGATCTCGACGGTGGTCAGGCCACCGAGCAGGCGCAGGGTCAGTGCCACCCGCGCATCGGCCGGCAGCACCGGATGGCAGGCCACGAACATCAACCGCAGCAGATCGTCACCCAGGTCATCCTCCAGCGCCTGGCTGTCATCCGGTGCCGGCAGCGCCGCTGGGTGCAGTTCCTCGCCCCACTGCGCATGCTGCTGCGCCACCCGCTGGTGTTGGCGCAGCACATCGATGGCACGGTTGCGCGCAGTGGTCATCAGCCAGGCTCCGGGGTTGTCCGGGATGCCCTGTTCCGGCCAGCGCTCCAGCGCGGCCAGCCAGGTGTCCTGGGCCAGCTCCTCGGCACGGCCGACATCGCCCCCGAGCAGCCGCGCCAGGCGCGCGATCAACACCGGCGACTCCATCCGCCAGAGGGTTTCCAGACGCTGCGTCAGTGCGGGATCGGGCATGCGCCGATCACAGCACGCACGCCCGGCCCGCACAAGCGCCGCAGCTCACGCTTCAACAATCGGCTTGAAGCCACCCCAGAACATGCGCCTGGTATCGAACGGCATGTCCTTCGGGCCCAGCGACGCCAGCCGCGGGTCGGCCATTACCCTGGCGTTGATGCGGTCGCGCGCCGCGCGCGAACGGAACACCACGAAGGCGACGATCACCGTTTCGCCGGGCTTTGCCTTGACCGCACGCGGGAACGAGGTGCTCTTGCCCGGTTCCACATCGTCAGCCACGCATTCCATGTACTGCAGCGCGCCATGGTCCTTCCACACCGCACCGGCCTTGCGGGCAAGGCGGCGGTAGGCCGCCACCTTGTCCTGTGGGCACGGCAGCACGTAAGCATCCACGTAAGCCATGAGGGTTCTCCCTTGCGGCGGCCGTCAGCCCGGCTCGCCGTCCATGTGTGCGATTTCCCAGAGATGGCCATCCAGGTCCTGGAAGCCGCGCTGGTACATGAAGCCGTAGTCGCGCGCCGGCTGCGGTTCGCTGGCACCTGCAGCCAGTGCCTTGTCCACCAACTCGTCAACTGCCTTGCGACTGGGGGCCGAGAGCGCATTGATCACTTCCGTGTGAGTGTGTGCATCGGCAATCGGCTTGTTGGTGAACTGCTGGAAGAAAGGTTGGGTCAGCAGCATCACGTAGATGCTCTCGCTGATGACCATGCCAGCCGCATCGTCATTGGTGTAGGTGGGATTGAAGCTGTAGCCCAACGCGGTGAAGAACGCCTTCGACTTCCCCAGGTCCTGCACGGGCAGGTTGACGAAGATCATCTGCGGTTGTGGTGCGCTCATCGGTGAAGCTCCTTGTGGATGACAAAAAGGGGGATCAGGGCTGCTTCATGCAGTTGACCATCCACGGCTTGCCGTAGCGGTCGATCAGCATGCCCCAGCGGTGGGCCCAGAACGTTTCGGCAATCGGCATCTGCACCTGGCCACCCTCGGCCAGTGCAGCGAACACGCGTTCGGCTTCTTCGATGCTGTCGACGTCGACATTGATGGTGGTCGAGCCACCCTCGCCGCCGCCGGGACCGTCGGCCGCCATCACGATGGCGCTGCCGATCTCCAGCTGGCTGTGCGCGACGTGGTCCAGGGTTTCCAGCGGCATCTCGTTGCAGCCCGGTGAGCCATCGGAGGGCGGCATGTCGCGGTATTTCATTTCCGAAGTGACCTGGCCACCGAGTGCCTTGGCGTAGAACGCCATCGCCTCATGGGCCTGGCCGCTGAAGCCGAGGAAGGGAATCAGTTTCATGGCAATACTCCGTTGTGCGGTTCTAGGGCAGTAGTGCCGGGTCGTGCCCGGCAGGGAGATGAATCGGGTCAACCTTCCAGCTGTGCACGCAGACGCTGTTCCTGCTGCTGTAAGTCGGGGGTGAAGGCTTCACCGAAGTCTTCGGCTGAAATCAGCGGACGCAGCTCCAGCGTGCCGCCACTGTTGAACGGCGCACGGCTGGCCCATTCAACGGCCTCGTCCAGCGAGCGCACGTCCCACAGCCAGAAGCCGGCGATCTGGTCGCCGGCGGGGCCGAACGGACCGGCCTCGACCCTGGGTGCGCCGCTGCCGAAGTGAATGCGGCGACCGCGCTGGGTGGCGTGCAGGCCTTCACCGGCCAGCATGATGCCGGCGGCCACCAGTTGTTCGTTGAAGGCGCCCATTTCGGACAGTTCCTGTTCGCTGGGCATGCGGCCGGCTTCGGAGTCGGCGTTGGCCTTCACGATCACCATCACTTTCATTGCGGTCTCCCGTGGGGACGCGCGGTGCGTGCCCTTCACTGGGTACAACGAACCAAGGGGCTGGGAATCGACACGTCTGTTGGAAATTTTTTCTTCCGCGGAAAGCGCGCCTTCGGCGAGGGTCGGCGAACGGCGGAGCCCCTCCGTGGTGGGGTTGGGTTGGTCGCTGAAAGCTCGGGTTCATGGGTTTGGCCGGGTGGGGAGGCAGGGCAGGGGACGCTGCAAGTACGTCCATGTAAGCTCGGTCGCCGCATCCATGCGGCTCACGCCCCTGCCCTGCCTCCCCACCCGGCCTTGGACAGTTTCCTGCCTCCGGCACGCACCACGGGAAGATCAAGAAAAAAGGCAAAAGCAAAAGCAAAAACAAAAACAACGGCGATTGGCTGGCGGCCTCGGCCTCGGCTTTGCGAGCGAAGCGACCCGCTTTTGCTCTTGTTTGTGATTTTCCGTGGTGGATCAGCTGCAGAGATCTGTCCAAGGCCGGGTGGGTAGGCGGGGCGGGGGTGTCCGCGGCATGGATGCCGCGGCCAAGCCCCCATGGACGGGTTTACGGCGTCCCCCGACCCGCCTACCCACCCGGCCAACCGCCAGAAACCCAGCTTTCAGCGACCAACCCAACCCCACCACGGAGGGGCTCCGCCGTTCGCCGATCCCCGCCGAAGGCGCCGCCTCCCGCGCTGCAACATGCCCACGCGCAATCCTGCGCGATCATGGACACTCCGCCCCCGCCAGGACCGTGCCATGCAGCAGTACCTGCTTCTGATCTACATCGAGCCTGCCCTGCTGCAGGCCCTGTCCACCGAAGAATTCAACGCGCTGATGCGCGACTGCCTGGCCCACGCCGACAAGCTGCAGGCCGAGGGCACGCTGCTGGCCGCGCAGAAACTGCAGCCGGTCGACACCGCGCAGACCCTGCGCGTGCGTGATGGCCACAGCCGTGTATTGGATGGCCCGTTCGCCGAAACCCGCGAACTGCTGGCCGGCTTCAACCTGATCGTCGCCCGCGACCGCGACGAAGCCATGCGCATCGCCCGCGACTTCCCATGGGCGCGCTTTGGCAGCATCGAAGTGCGGCCGCTGGAAGACATGGACGCCGAACGCGAGCGCTGCGGCGCCCCGGCTGCGGCTATGGCAGCAGCCGTACCCTGATCTCGCGCGGGCCGACGCCTTCGTTGCCGCTGTAATCGCGCACGCTGGCGCGCACGATGTACTCGCCCGGCGGCAGCGCCGCCGGTTGCCAGCGCCCGGTTTCCATCAGGCCATCACGCACGGTGTTGGTGGCCAGGTAACGGAACCGGGTCACCGCACTGCCATGCACCGTGATACCGCTGTCCGGTGCGTAGGCCACGCGCACCGCTTCCTTCTGCGGCGGCATGCGGTTGAACACGATGTTCCAGCGCGGCTGTTCGTAGCCCTGCAACGCCCGGCCACTGGCATCGAGGATCTGGTAGCCCACCTGGTACATGCCCAGACGGCGGCGCGGCAGGTTGTTGTCGACCTGGTCCCAGGCCTCGATCACGATCTGCACGCCGCGGCCCTGGCGCGCCACCATCACCACGCCATCGCTGCCGGCGGCCATCGGCTGGTCGTTGTCATCCAGCAGCGCCACATCGGTGATGCGCGGTGCGAAGTGGTCGGCGTAGTTGTGGAAGCCCAGCGCCACGGCATTGGTCTCGAAACCACCGGTACCCACGGCCAGGTGCACGTGCGCCTGGTTGTTGATGCTGCCCAGGCGGTCGCCGACGTGGATGCGCATGCCGCGGCGCACGCGCATCCGCTCCAGCTTGCCCTGCTCGTCATACAACGCCTGCCAGCGCGCATCGTAGGGCTCATCGCGCGGGGTGCGGCCGACCCGCATGTGGATGTACTTGAGGCGGTCCACCGCCAGGCCCTCGGCCTGCTCACCCAGGTTCCAGGCGGCCACCGGGCTGCTGATCTTGCCCTCGGCAATCGCCAGTACGGTCTGGCCCACATCACCGCGCACGTCGAAACCGCCATGCAGGTGGTGGCGGCTCTCGCCAGTGAAGTTGCCGCGCACCTCACCCAACGTACCGACCACTTCATGCCAACCGTCCTGCGGTGCCAGCGGCCAGCGACCGCCCGTCTCCGGCAACGCCGCATCGGCAGCCGGGCCGACCAGTGCCGGTGCCGGTAGTTCGCCCACCGGCAGCGGGCGCAGGCGATGCAGACGGTAGCTGGCGGCGTCGGCCACCAGCACGCTGCCATCGGCATCCATCGCCAGCCCGCTGGGGCGGGCCAGGCGCGGCAGGCGACCATTGCCAACCAGCGCGATCTGGTGACCCTGCGGCGTCACCTGCACGATGCGGCCATCAAGATCGCCCACGTACAGCACGCCATCGTGGGTGGTGGCCAGCGACAGCGGCCCATTGATCACGCCACCGGCGGCGACCACGGTGCTGACCGTGCCGTCGGCGCCTACGCGGCGCACCGCGTTGTTGAACAGGTCGGCCACCAGCAGCGCGCCCTGCGCATCGAAGGCCAGCGCCACCGGCGTATCGAAGCGCGCAGTGGCGCCGGTGCCATCGGCCAGGCCGGGCCGATCGCCGCCGGCCAGGGTGCGCACGTTGCCATCAGTACCGATCACCCGGATGCGGTCATTGAAGGTATCGGCCACGTAGACCTGGCCCTGCGCATCCACTGCGATGCCCATCGGCGCATCGAAGCGTGCCTGCGCGGCAGGGCCATCGGCGTGGCCCTGTTCACCACCGGCCAGCGTGGTCACCTGGCCATCGATGCCGATGCGGCGGATGGCATGGTTACCGGTGTCGGCCACATACAGGTTGCCCTGCGCGTCGGCGGCAATGCCCGAAGGCGTATTGAAACTGGCCTGCAGTGCCGGGCCATCAACGCGTCCCTCGCCCTGCCCGGCCACCGTTTCAACGCGGCCATCGGGCAAGCGGCGGCGGATCCGGTTGTTGTCACCGGCATCGGTGAAATAGACGCTGCCATCGGCACTGCGCAGCAACGCGTACGGATCGGCGAAACGTGCCTGCGCGGACGCGCCATCGCGGTCACCCGGGTGGCCATCGCCGGCCAGCGGTTCGATCTGCGCGGTCCACGCCAGCGGCGTTGGAACCGGACCCGCCGGTTCAGCCAGCGTATGCAGCGGTGTCTCCCACCAGGTTGCGGCCAATGCCACTACCGTCGCCAATGCTACGCCTGCCGCCATCCATTGCCACCGTGCCATCGTGCTGCGCTGCCTGCCTGCTGTCTGAAGAGGCACCGACAATAGTCGCTGAACGCACGATCCGCCATGGCCAATCGTGCGGTCAAACGCCAGAGTTCCATCCATCGCGCTTGTTCTCGCTGGCTGCAGCGGGTTCAATGCGGTTCCCACGGATGGAAATCCTCCATGCCCCGCATCCTCCCCGTCGCCGCCCTGCTGATTGCCGCATTGGCCAGCACATCCGCCACTGCTTCGATCACGGTGGTACCGCAGAAGCCGTCCGTCACCGCCGATGCGATGCACCAGGCCTATGCCACGCGATGGGATGAAGCCATCCAGCAGTCGCGCAGTGGCAACACGCTGGGTGCGCTGATCGCGATGGAACGGCTGATGGAAGATCCGATGCTGGATGACTTCGATGCCGAACACCGCGGCCGCGCCGCGCAGGTGGCCGGCTGGACCGCAATGGTGCAGAAGAAGCCGGAGCAGGCCCGACGCTACCTGCAGCGCGCGCAGGAAGCACTGCCGGAGGATGCGCAGGTCCTGCTCACCCTGATGTCGGTTGAACTGTCCGAGGACCAGCCTGCAGCGGCAACCCGTCATCTGGTGCAGGCACTGAAACACGCCGAAGCGCCGCTGCCGCTCGAACACCAGACGATCGGCTACCTGCAGTACCGCCTGCGCGATCAGCCGCGGCAGCGCATGGACCTGCTGCAGGCGCTGTTCGACAACGGCTGGAAGAGCGGTGGCCTGGAACCGACCGGACTGTGGCTGGCGCTGGCAACGCTGCAGGCCGAGAACGGCCGCGGCGACGCGATTCCGGCCACGCTGGCCCGCATCGACAGTCCGGCCGAGATCATCCAGCTGCGCAGCGACAAGCGCTTCGACCGCTATGTCGACCGCGCCGATCCGCGCTTCGACCCGGTACAGGTCGCGCAGAAGCACCTGGACGACCTGCGGGTGTCCGGCCTGCTTGATCGCAAGCTGGACGCGCGCATGGCCCAATTCAGCGTCACGCTGCTGATGCTGGACCGTAATGAGGAAGTGCTGGCACTGACCGACGGCATGGCCCGGGCGGCCGCCGACGGCGAATCGCCGTCGGCGGAGGAAGCCGAATGGGTGGCGTGGCTGCTCAACAGCCGGTTCACCGCATTGCGCCGGCTGGGCCGCACCGACGATGCCCTGGCGGCGGCGCAACAGGCGGCCCGCATCGGCGCGCTCGGCCCGGATGACATCGAGCACAGGTTGAATGTCGGCTTCGTGTTCACCTCGCTCGGCCGCATGCAGGATGCAGCGCAGGCCGTGAAAGATCTCCCCGACCTCGGTGGCTACGGCAAAGCCGCACAAGCCTTGGTGCAGCTCGCTGCCGCCCGCGAACGCGGCGATGCCCAGGCAATGGAAGCCGCCCGCTCGGTGATCCTTGCCCAGCGCGACGACGCACGCCTGTTCCATCGCGAGATGCTGCTGGACGAAGGCAACCTGGACGGCGCAGCCGCAGTGCTGATCGAACAGCTGCGCTCCCCCACCGACCGTGGCGAGACGCTGGCCTCCCTGCAGGACATGCGCACCTACCCCTCGCTGCCCGGTGACGTGAAGATCGATGCGGCCTGGCGTGCGCTGAAGCAGCGCGCCGACGTGCAGGCCGAGGTGGCACGCGTCGGCCGCATTGAGCGCTACGACCTGGTCAGCGCTTCCACTTCGCGCTGAGCCGATTTTCTGTGGCGCCGAGCGTGGGCTCGGCACTACACCTTCCGCCTAGCGGGCTGGCACCTCGGTACGGATGCCCATCGCTTCGCGGTAGCGTGCATACAGGGCCATCACCTTGTCCACATAGGCCAGGGTTTCGGCGTAGGGCGGCACGCCCTTGTAGCGGGTGACTGCACCGATGCCCGCGTTGTAGGCGGCCGCCGCCAACGGGCGATCGCCGTTGTAGCGGCGCAGCAGCGCGCGCATGTAGCGCGCGCCGCCCTCGATCGACTGCTGCGGCGAGAACGGATCGCGCACGCCATATTCCTGTGCGGTCTCCGGCATCAACTGCATCACGCCCTGTGCGCCCTTGGTCGAGACCGCCAGCGCATCGAAGTTGCTTTCGGCATGGGCAATCGCGCGCAGCCATGCGTCATCGACACCGGTGGCCTTGGCCGCGGCCTTGAACTGCTTGGCGTGCTGCGCCAACTGCGGCTTGCCGACCTTGCCCAGGCCTTCGTGGGCAGGTTCGCCCGGCGGCGTGGCCACTGTGAACTTCAGGAACACCCGCGAGCCGGGCAGGTTGCGGGTGGAGTAGACCAGCGCGCCATCCTGCTCGCGCTCGTACAGCACGCCGCTGAACACGCCCATGTTGCCCCACAGGTTCGGGGTCTGGATGGCGTTGTCGTCGATTTCCTTCGCGGTGCAGCGTGAACCGGGTTCCGGCGCGGTGGCCAGGCTGACGGTGTTGCCCTGCACGCAGCGATAAACGGTGCGCGCGGCGGCCAGCCCGGGCCACAGGCTGGGCAGCAGCAACAGCGCAAGCAGGAGAGGGTGACGGGACATGGCGGCCGGATCATCCGGCCGCGCCCGCTAATGTTGGGTGAATGGGGGCCGGCAGGGCTGCGCCCTGCACCCGCGCGGGCACCGGCGCCGGCGCCGGCGCCGGCGGCGGTAGAGTCGACTGTCAGTCGACTATCGCGCAGCGCGGGGTTTTCCGGAAGCCCACGGGAGAGCAGTCGACTAACAGTCGACTCTACCGACGTTCCCGATTTCGGCCTTGCCGCCCCCGCATCCCCGGTCATTTCGCGGTCCTCCGACGCACCCAATACCCCACGCCCAGCAGCACGAACCACGCCGGGCTGGCGATCAACGCCTGGCGGGTGTCGGCCTGCAGGCTCAGCAGCACCAGCACGGCGGCGAAGAACACCAGGCAGGCCCAGCACATGGCAACACCGCCGGGCATCTTGAAGATCGAGGCAGCGTGGCGCTCCGGGTAGCGACGGCGATAGGCCATGTAGGCCACCAGAATCAGCGACCAGACGAAGATGAACAGCACCGTGGCCAGCGTCGTCACCAGGGTGAAGGCGGTCACCAGGTTCGGAATCAGGTAGATCAGCAGCGTCCCACCGAGCAGGCACAGGCACGAGAACAGCAGGCCGCGGGCGGGCACGGCGGCGCGTGACAACTTCGACAACCCGCGTGGGGCGTGACCCTCTTCGGCCAGGCCGTACAGCATGCGGCTGGTGGAGAAGATGCCGCTGTTGGCCGAGGACGTGGCCGAGGTCAGCACCACGAAATTGATCAGGCTGGCGGCGGCAGGGATGCCGGCGAGCACGAACAGCTGCACGAACGGGCTCTTGTCCGGCACCACCTGGCGCCACGGGGTGACGGCCATGATCGCGATCAGCGCCAGCACGTAGAAGATGATGATGCGTACCGGGATCGAGTTGATCGCCTTGGGCAGGTTGCGCTCGGGGTCGGCGGTTTCGGCGGCGGTGGTGCCGACCAGCTCGATGCCGACAAAGGCGAACACCGCAATCTGGAAGCCGGCGAAGAAACCGACCAGGCCCATCGGGAACATGCCGCCGTCGTTCCACAGGTTCGACAGCGACGCCGTGTGGCCGCTGGGCGAGGTGAAGCCCCACGCCACCAGGCCGGCGCCGGTGATGATCAGCGCGCAGATCGCCACGATCTTGATCAGCGCGAACCAGAATTCCATTTCGCCGAACAGCTTCACCGTCACCAGGTTCAGCGACAGCAGCAGCATCACGCACGCCAGCGCCGGCTTCCAGGCGTCAAGCCCGGGGAACCAGAACTGCGCGTAGGCGGCAATGGCGATCACATCGGCGATGGCGGTGACGATCCAGCAGAACCAGTACGTCCATCCACAGAAGAAGCCGGCCCAGGGGCCGAGCAGGTCGGTGGAGAAATCGATGAAGGATTTGTACTGCAGGTTGGAAAGCAGCAGCTCGCCCATCGCGCGCATCACGAAGAACAGCATCGCGCCGATGATCAGGTAGACGAAGACGATGGACGGGCCAGCCAGGCTGATGGTCTTGCCTGAGCCCATGAACAGGCCGGTGCCGATGGCACCACCGATGGCGATCAGTTGCAGGTGGCGGTTGGACAGGCTGCGGCGCAGGTGCTCGGGGGGCGTTGCGGGCTCGGTCATGGGCGCGGGCAAAAGGGCGGGCGAAGCGTTCGACGGTAGTCCTCCACAGGCCGGAGCGCCAGCGTCGGATGGGCCAATCCCGTCAAACTTGGCCGCTTTCATCACAATGTGACCGAATACCGGATTCATCCCATTCCGCCCGGCCCGGCGCCATGCTCAGATAGCCGCACCTGCCCAAGGATCGGCCCGACCATGCGCCCTGCCCCGCCCGCCCCGCTGGAGCCCCGGCCATGAGCCGGCTGCGCGTGATCATCGGCGGCACCGCACTGGCGCTGCTGGCCGCAGCCGTGCCGATCGCGGTGATGGCCTATGCCACCTGGGACCGTGCGGTCAGTGTCGAGCAGCAGCGCCTGCGCGACATCGCCGGCCGCACTCTGCGCCGCGCCGACCAGTCTTACCTGGAAGCGTTGGCCGCGTTGAAGTCCGCCGAGGCCGGCGCCTACGATCCGTGCGGGCCGGACCACATCCGGCGCATGCAGACGCTGGTGATGACCTCGCCGTCGGTCGACCAGATGGGCTACTTCGAGGGTGGCAAGCTGCGCTGCACGTCGTGGGGCCCGTTCCTGTCCGACGTCAACCAGCCCAGGTCCGACCACGTCACCAGTGATGGCGCCGGCATCGCCGTGGATGTGCGCCCCGAGGCAAGCGGACGGCGCCAGGTCCTGTCGATCCTGTATGGCAACTACGACGTGCTGGTCGATCCGCGCCGCTTCGTCGATGTCATCGCCGACCCGAACGTGCGCCTTGCCCTGGCCAGTCCGGACGGCCGCCTCCTGGCCAGGCAGGACGGCATGGATCCGGCATTGCTGGAGACCCTGCTGCGCGCGCCCGGTGAGGGTCTGGACCACAACACCCTGTACGCCACCGCGCGCAACGAAGAGTGGCTGGCGATCGCAACCACGCCGCGTACCGCGCTTGCCGCGACCTTCCGCCAGCAGGCCTGGCTGTTCGTGCCGATCGGCGTTCTGCTGGCCGCCATCGGTGCCGGCCTGGTGATCTGGCTGTCGCGTCGCCGCCTGTCCCTGCGCGGCGAGCTGGCCACGGCGATCCGCCGCCGCGAGCTGTACCTGCACTATCAACCCATCATCGAACTGGATACCGGCATCTGCGTCGGCGCCGAGGCGCTGGTGCGCTGGCAGCGCCCGGATGGCACCCAGGTACGGCCGGACCTGTTCATTCCGCTGGCCGAAGAGGCCGGCATGATCGCCGCAGTCACCGATCTGGTGATCGAGAACGTGGTGCGCGACATGCGCGAACTGCTGGTGGCCGACCGCAGCGCGCACATTGCGATCAACCTGGCCGCCGAAGACATCAGCAGCGGCCGTGCGCTGAAGATGATCTCCAAGCACATGGCCGGCAGCGGCATCCTGCCGCAACAGATCTGGATGGAAGCCACCGAGCGCGGCTTCCTCGATCTGGACCGCGCCCGCACGATGCTGGCACAGGCACGTCGGGCCGGGCACAGCGTGGCCATTGATGATTTCGGCGTCGGCTTCTCCAGCCTGCAGTACCTGGAGCAGCTGCCGCTTGACGCGCTGAAGATCGACAAGTCGTTCATCGATGCGATCGGCACCGAGAGCGCGACCAGCCCGGTGACGCCGCACATCATCGACATGGCCAAGGAGCTGGGCCTGTGGGTGGTGGCCGAGGGCGTGGAAACCGAGGCACAGCTGGCGTACCTGCATACCCGGAAGGTCGAGTTCGCGCAGGGCTGGCTGTTCTCGCGGCCGCTGCCACGGGATGAGTTCGTGGCGTTCCATCACAAGCGGCAGCAGCGCTATGGCGCGGCGCGGGAGCACATGCAGAATCCGCGCAGCGTGCCGATCGAGCGTGAGGGGGTGGAGTAGGACGGCGAACGGCGGAGCCCCTCGTGGCGGGTCGCGTATTGGCTGGCCGGGACGGTCGGGTTCGCGGGGGACGCCGTAAACCCGTCCATGGGGGCTTGGCCGCGGCATCCATGCCGCGGACACCCCCGCGAACCCGACCGCCCCGGCCTCTGACAGGTTCCGGCGGCGTCTCGCCACGGAATCAACAGAAGAAGGCAAAGGCGAACGCGGGTCGCTGCGCTCGGTGGATCCACGCCATGCGTGGATGGCGGGGACCACGGTAGTGCCGGCCGCTGGCCGGCACCTCCGTAACGTTTGCTCTGGGCCTACGCCCAGGCCTTCGGCCGTGCCAGCAGCCACGCCACGCTCACCGCCAGCAGCAGCAACGGCAGCCATCCCAACTGGTTCGGGCCGCCCGCCTGCAGCAGCACACCCCCTGCAACGCCTCCGGCGGCGATGGCGAGGTTCCAGCCGGTCACCAGCATCGACTGCGCCAGATCCGCGGCGGCACCCGCACGCCGTGCCAATGCGGTCTGGAACAACGTAGGCACCGCACCGAAGGCCACGCCCCACAGGATCGTCGCCAGCAGCAGCGCGGTCGCGTCGCCCGGCCACAGCAGCAGCGCCAGCACCGGCACGATGAAGCCGATCACCGCCGCCCACACCAGCGTGCGCAGATGACGGTCCACGCCCCAGCCGGCAATGCCGATGCCGGCGATGGCGGCCACGCCAAAGGCCAGCAGCAGACGGTCCAGCCACGGGCCGGCGCCGGCCTCCACCGCCAGCGGTTCGATGTAGGTGTAGAGCACGTTGTGCGCCAGCACGTACAGCACCATCACCAGCAGTGCACTGCGCACGCCCGGCATGCGCCACACCGTGCCCAGCGGTATGCGCCGGCCGGCACCGGCGGCGGGCAAGGCCGGCAGTGCCCAACGTGCATACGCCAGCAGCCCCACGCCCAGCACGCTCATCAGCGCGAACGCCCAACGCCAGCCGATCTGCTGGCCCAGCAAGGTGCCCGCCGGTACGCCCAGTGACAGCGCCAACGGCGATCCAACCATCGCCACCGCGATTGCCCGGCCCTGCAGCGACGGCACCACCATGCGCGCGGCGTAACCGGCCACCAGCGACCACAGCAGGCCACCACTCACGCCGGCCAGGAAACGCGCGGCCAGGATCAGCGGATAGCTGCTGCTCAGTGCGGTCAGCGTGTTGACCAGCACGAAGCCGGCAATCGCAGCGAGCAGCAAGGGGCGTCGCGGCAGGCGCTGGGTCAGTGCGGTCATCGGCAAGGCGGCCATCACCGAGCCCAGTGCGTACACGCTGACCAGCTGGCCGACCGCCGCATCACTCACGCCGAGGCTGTCGCCCATCGGCCGCAGTACACCGGCCGGCAGGGTCTCGGTCAGCAGAGTGATGAAGCCGCCACCGGCCAACGCCAGCAGGCCGGCCCATGGCAGGCGCGTGGCTTCACCGGCGGGGCTGGCTGCATCGATGGCATGGCCGCTCATCGCACGGTCCCCACATCGGCATACACCGCATCGCGCAGTTGATCGACGAAGGCACCGTCCATGCCTTCGTAAAGGGTGTTGGTCAGCGCCACCACGCTCAGCCCGCGCACAGGATCGACAAACCAGCTGTGCCCGTAGGCACCGCCCCAGCGCCATGTACCTGCGTTCTGCGGCGTACCGCTTGCGGCCGCATCGCGCAGCACCGCAAAGCCCAGGCCGAAGCCCCAGCCGGCCGGTTCCGGCGGTCCCTGCTCGCCGACCTGCGGGCTGGCCATCTCCGCTGCCAGTGCGGACGGCAGGAGGCCTGAACGCTGCACATCACGCAAGGCTTCCAGCACCGCCATCACGTCATCGGCGGTACCGACCAGGCCGGCCCCGGCCGAGGGGAAACGGCTGGCATCGGTGGCGCGCGCGAGGCTGTATTCGATGCCGACCGTACCCTCGAACGGAGCGACCACCTCGCCTTCCTGCAGGCGATGCGGCTGCGGCGCGTCGCTTACATAGGGCGTGGCCAAGCGTGCCGCGTTGCGCGCAGCAAAGGCGGTGTCGCGCAGGCCCAGCGGTGCGGCCAGCAAGCGCTCGTACAGTGCCTGCAGCGTTTCACCCGTCGCTGCTTCGGCAACGGCACCGGCAACGTCCACGCCCAACGAGTAGAGCCATTGGCTGCCCGGCGCGAACAGCAGTGGCGCCTGCGCGATGCGGCGCACGTTGTCGGCCAGGGAGAGCGCGTTCGCGTCCAAGCCATCGCTGACCCCAGCGCGCGCATACGGGCCGTCGGCATCGGCTTCGAGGAAGCGATAGCCCAACCCGCTACTATGGCTGAGCAGTTGGCGCAGGCTGATCGGCGGCGTGCTGCCGTCGGCCAGTGCCGGGCGGAAGTCCGGCAGCCAGCGCTGCACCGGCATATCGAGGTCGAGCACGCCCTCTGCTACCAGGCGCAGGATCACCGTGGTCAGCAGCGGCTTGCTCACAGATGCCAGCCGGAACAACTGGTCGCGCTGCATCGGCGTTGCCGACTCGCGATCGGCCAGCCCGGTGGCGCTGGCGTGGCGCTGCACACCGTGCTCGCACACCAGCACCACCGCACCGACCAGGCGCTGCGGGTGCACCTGCTGCAGCAGCCGCTGCACCGATGGCAGCGTCGGCGTGGGTTCAAAGGAAGGAGCGGCATTCATCGCGGGAATCCGTGGGGAGAGGCCCGCCACGTTAGGCAGCACGGCGCAGCGCAAAAAGCCGGTTGCCGCTCCGGGCATCATGGACCGTGCAGTCCGCAATCGGCATGATGGCCGGAACTGCAAGGCCGCAACGGTCCCAACGCCACCCCGCACCACAGTGTTGCGATGGCGGAGCCGTCCACTACGGCCGCGCCGACCTACCCTGCCGCTTTCATCGCCCACACGCCCATGTCAGTCCTGGACAACCTCGCCAACCTGCAGACCTTCGTGCACGCGGCCGATACCCGCAGCTTCGTCGAGACCGGGCGCCTGCAGGGCATCTCGGCCTCGGCCGCCGGCAAATGCGTTGCCCGCCTGGAGCATGCGCTGGGCGTGCGCCTGTTCCACCGCAGCACGCGCAGCATCACCCTCACCGCCGAAGGCCAGCTGTTCCTGGCGCGTTGCCGGCGCATCCTCGACGAGCGCGATGCCGCACGCACCGAGCTGGCACAACCGCACGCCACGCCTCGCGGCACGCTGCGCATCGGCCTGCCACTGGTGGGCGACCTGACCCTGCCGCTGATGGCCGAGTTCATGGCGGCCTATCCCGATATCCGCCTCGACCTCGATTTCAGCGATCGGCTGGTCGACGTCATCGAGGAAGGTTTCGATGCCGTACTGCGCGTCGGCGAGCCCAGCGACTCACGCATGAACGCACGACGCCTGGGTGTGTTTCCACGCCGCATCGTCGCCTCACCCGCCTACCTGCAGCGGCGCGGCACGCCGCGCACACCGGCCGATCTGATGCAGCACACGCTGCTGCACTATCGCTTCCCCAGTACCGGCAAACTGGAACTGTGGCCGATCCACTGGCCCGACCATGAAACACCGCAGGAACTGCCAGTGCACATGGTGGCCAACACCATCGAAGCGCGCGTGGCATTGGCCCTGCGTGACATCGGCCTGGCCTTCGTGCCAGTGCACTCGGTGCGCGATGCGTTGGCCGATGGCCGCCTGGTCACCGTGCTGGACGAGCATGTGCATTCCTGCGGCATCTTCCACCTGCTGTGGCCCTCCGGCCGCCACGTGCTACCGAAACTGCGCGTGTTCATCGACTTCGTCAGCGCACGCCTGGAAACCGTGCCCTAGGCGATCGATCCACCCCATGCCCGGCCCACAGTAGATCCACGCCATGCGTGGATGCCTTTGTAGAGTCGCGCCATCAAACCATTCAGCCAGCCCCGCTATACTGGCCGCTCATTCCTCCCAGAGGCTCGCGACCAATGCGCCATTGATGCCGCCGTCTTCCCACCAGACGGCCTGACTCTTCCCGCCCCTGCGCGCAGGGGAGAACCCGGCATCCATGGAGGTCGCATGACTCCGCATTCCCTCACGCTCGATCGCGTGTCGTATCGATTGGCCGACGGCCGCCCGCTGTTTTCCGATCTGACGTTTTCCTTCGAACCGGTCGCCACCGGCCTGGTCGGTGCCAATGGCGCCGGCAAGAGCGTGCTCGCACGCCTGCTGGCCGGACGGTTGCTGCCCGACACTGGCCAGGTGCGCGGCAGTGGCCGCGTGTTCCTGTTGCCGACGCCCGGCTATCCACCCGCCGGCACGGTCGGTGAACTGGCCGGCGTCGGCGCGGAACTGGCCGCACTGCAACGCATCGAAGCCGGCAGCGTGGACGAGGCCGACTTCGCCTGCGTCGGCGACCGCTGGGATCTGCGCGAACGCCTGCAGCAGCAATGGCAGGCGCTTCGGCTGCCCGACGATCTCGATCCCGCCCAGCCGGCCGCGCGCCTCAGTGGTGGCCAGGCCATGCAGGTCGCGCTGTCCGGTGCCTGGGCCAGCGGTGCCGATTGGCTGATCTTGGACGAACCTAGCAACCACCTCGATGCACGCCATCGCCAACAGCTGTACGAGCAGTTGCAGCAGTGGCGCGGTGGCCTGCTGGTGATCAGTCATGATCGCGAGCTGCTGGCGCACATGCAGCAGATCGTCGAACTCGATGGGCGCGGGCTGCATCGTTACGGCGGACCGTGGCAGCACTATGCCGATGCGCGCGCCGCCGAGCGCGAAGCTGCCGCCGCTCAGCTCGATCATGCGCGCGCCCAGCACCGCCAGCAGCAACGCAGCGCGCGCGAACAGCACGAACGGCAACAACAACGCCAGGCGCGTGGCAACCGCGATGCGAAGCAGGCCAACCAGGCCCCGATCCTGCTCGGCCGGCAGAAGCAGCGCGCCGAGGCCAGCCACGGCCGCGCACAACAGGTGCAGGCCGAACGCCTGCAGGCCAGCGCAGAGCATCTGCGCGCAGCGGCATCGGCGGTGCACGCGGCGCCGGAACTGGCACTGTTCGCCGGTGCGGGTGACCGTGGCAGCACGCGCCTGCTACAGGCCGAGGCGCTGGTGCTGCCACATGGCTGCAGTGCACCGTTGCAGCTGGAGATCCGCCGCGGCCAGCGCATCGCCGTGGTCGGTGACAACGGCAGCGGCAAATCGACCCTGCTGCGTGTGCTGGCCGGCCAGCTGCCGGCACGCAGTGGCACCGTGCAACGGCATGCGCCACTGGCCCTGCTCGACCAGCAGCTGCTGGGGCTGTCCGGCGAGCGCAGCATCCTCGACACCGTGCAGGCCGCCAACCCGGGCGCGGACCCAGGCGAGCTGCGCACGCGGCTGGCCCTGCTCGGGCTGGATGCACAGCGCATCCAGCGGGCAGCCCACAGCCTCAGCGATGGCGAACGCGTGAAAGGTGCGCTGGCCAGCGTGCTGTACGCCGATCCCGCGCCCCAGCTGTTGCTGTTGGACGAACCCGGCAATGCGCTGGATCTGAGCGCATTGCAGGCGTTGGAGGAACTGCTTGCGGCGTGGCCGGGCGCGCTGCTGATGGTGAGCCACGACCGGCATCTGCTGCAGGCATTGCGACCGACCCACGTGCTGCAGGTGAGCACCGGGGGCTGGCAGTGGCGCGACAGTCTGTAGAGTCAAGCCATGCTCGACTCCGCCATGCATCCATCCACGCATGACGTATCGACCAGGGGGTAGTGCCGGCCGCTGGCCGGCAACCCATGGATCCTCAATGCACCGTCAACGCTTCCACACCGGGAACGCCTGCGGCAACTGCTGCCACAGCAATGGCCCCGCACGCAGCTCCTGGTCGTTGAGCAGACACGCATCCAGCTCCGCACGCACCGCGCGCTCATCCATGTGCACGCCAATCACCACCAGTTCCTGGCGGCGATCCCCCCACAACGGGTGCCAAAGCCGCTGCATCGCCGTGTGCGCTGCCTCATCCGGGAATTCTTCAGGCCCCGGGAGCGGCGCGCTCCAGCAATCGGCCTGCTGCCGCGCCCATCCGAGGTCGCTGTAAGGCAGCGGCGTGGGCGGCAACAACGGCGCGGTGTCTTCCAGCCCGGCCCGCACGCGGTCACGTGCGGCGTACCAGAAGCCCGCCGCCTGCGTGCGCGTCGCCGCGCCCACGCTGTTCAGCTCACCCACCCAGTCCATGCGGTTGGCCAGCCAGAACCAGCCTTTGCTGCGGATCACGCCGGGCATGCCGGACTGCAGCGCGCGGGCGAAGCGCGCCGGGTGGAACGGACGTCGCGAGCGGTAGACGAAGCTGCCGATGCCGTACTCCTCGGTTTCCGGTGTGTGCTCGCCCTGCAGTTCCTTCACCCAGCCCGGCGCACGTTGCGCACGCTCCATGTCGAAGCGACCGGTATCCAGCAGCTCGGCCAGCGGCACATCGCCGAAGCTGGACAGCAGCAGCTTCGCGTCGCGGTTCAGGCCACGCAACACGGCCAGCGTGTCCTGCAACACTTCGTCATCCACCTGGTCCACCTTGCTGACCACGATCACGTCGGCGAACTCGACCTGCTCGCATAGCAGGTCAACCACACCTCGATCATCCTCCGGGCCGGCCTGTTGGCCGCGCTCGGCCAGTCGCGACGTCGAGCCGAAGTCGGCCAGGAACGCGCTGCCGTCGACCACCGTCACCATCGTGTCCAGCCGCGCGATATCACTCAGGCTGAAGCCATGCTCGTCGCGCACCGCGAAGGTGGCCGCCACCGGCATCGGTTCACCGATGCCTGTCGATTCGATCAGCAGATAGTCATAGCGACCCGCATCGGCCAGGCGCCGCACTTCCTGCAGCAGGTCATCGCGCAGCGTGCAGCAGATGCAGCCGTTGCTGAATTCCACCAGCGTCTCTTCAGTGCGGCGCAGCTCGGCGCCACCCTCGCGCACCAGCTGCGCATCGATGTTGACCTCGCTCATGTCGTTGACGATGACCGCCACGCGCAGGCCTTCGCGGTTGCGCAGGATCTGGTTGAGCAGGGTGGTCTTGCCGGCCCCGAGGAAGCCGGACAGCACGGTGACCGGAAGGCGACGGTCGGCGCGGGAAACAGTGTTCATGTCGGAGCGGGTTGGCTGCGGAACGGAAATGTTACTGTATAACAATTGTTGCGCAAGGAACCTCCCCCGATGAAGTCGCCTTCTGCCGCCCTGCTTGATGCCGGCGCGGTCGCCCTGTCCAGCCTGTGCCTGCTGCACTGCCTGGCGCTGCCCCTGCTGGCCGCTGCGCTCCCCCTGTTCGGCACCTGGGCCGAAGCGGAATGGGTGCACCTGCTGTTCGTGGCCATCGCCCTGCCGCTGACCGGCTACGCGCTGTGGCGGGCCGAACGCCGTCACCCGCTGCCCGTACTGGCCTGGGCCACCGCCGGCGTCGGTCTGGGCCTGTTGCTGGCCGGCGCGCTGGCGCTGCCCTCACATGACTGGGAAACGCCGATGACGGTCACCGGCAGCCTGCTGCTGGCCGCAACGCATATCTGGAACGCGCGGCACCGGCACGGGGGTAGAGTCGACTGTTAGTCGACTATCGCGCGAAGCGCGGGGTTTTTCGTTGGTTGTACGAAGAGCAGTCGACTGACAGTCGACTCTACCGCCCCCCGGCCTATTTGCCGTAGCGGCGCAGCAGCTCCACCAGCACCGCGGCCTCGTCCGCCCGCTGCTGCGGGTCGTCGGCACCCACCACGTGTTCCTGCAGGTGCTCGTGCAGCAGCTCCATCAGCAGGCTGTGGGCGGCACCGCGCACGGCGGCGACCTGCACCAGCACGTCCGCACAGTCGCCGGCTTTACCCTCGGGCTGGTCCAGCGCCTGCTCCAACGCCGCCACCTGGCCCGCGATGCGGCGCACCCGGGTCAGCAGCTGCTTTCGATTCCTGTGTACATGGGCCATGGCGGGATCATATACCCTATGGGGGTATCCACTCCACCCCCCTTGGTCCCCCCATGCACTTGGACGCCCTCGCCGCCGCCCGTCGCCACGAACACCGCTTCGACGACGGCAACCCGCTGGCCGAACGCAATACCCGCCGCGCCCTGTGGCTGACCGTCGGCATGATGCTGGTGGAGATCGTAGGAGGCTGGTGGTTCAACTCCATGGCCGTGCTCGCCGACGGCTGGCACATGAGTTCGCACGCGCTGGCGCTGGGCCTGGCGGTGTTCGCCTACCGCTGCGCGCGCCGCTACGCGCACGACCCGCGCTTCGCCTTCGGCACCTGGAAGATCGAGATCCTGGCCGGCTACACCAGCGCCATCGCCCTGCTCGGCGTCGCCGCGCTGATGGCCGTGCAGTCACTGCAGCGGCTGTGGGTACCGGCGCCGATCCACTACAACGAAGCCATCGCCATCGCTGCGGTAGGCCTGGGCGTGAACCTGCTCTGCGCATGGTGGCTGCACGACAGCCCGGGCCACGCGCATCACCACCACGGGCATGACCATGGCGATCATCACGGGCATGACCACCAACACCACGATCACGGCCATGCGCACGGTCACGACCTCAATCTGCGCTCGGCCTACGTGCACGTGCTGGCCGACGCCGCCACCTCGGTGCTGGCCATCGTCGCCCTGCTCGGCGGCAAGCTGCTGGGCCTGACCTGGCTGGACCCGGTGATGGGCCTGGTCGGCGCCGTGCTGGTCACGGTGTGGGCTGTAGGCCTGCTACGCGACAGCGGCCGCATCCTGCTCGACGCGCAGATGGACGCACCGGTGGTGGCCGAAGTTCGCGAAGTGATCGAACAGGGCCCCTGGCCGGCGCGCCTGGCCGACCTGCACGTCTGGCAGGTCGGTCGCGGCAAGTACGCGGTCAGCGCCAGCGTGGTTACCAGCGACGCCCGTCTGGATGCCGATACCGTGCGCAACGCGCTGGCGATTCATGAAGAGCTGGTGCATGTAACGGTGGAGATCCACCGCAGCGCCTGATCCACGCCGGGTAGTGCCGGCCGCTGGCCGGCAACCTCATGGGCTCCGGAAACAATACAGCGTTGCCGGCCAGCGGCCGGCACTACCGCTAGAGCTTCAGCATCATCCGCAGCAGGTACATCAGTAACGGCAGCGCACTCAGCACCGCACCACCGATGCCGATCCACGGCCAGCGCTCGCCGCGCACGCGCGAGGCCACCGCCAGACCGCAGCCCACCAGTGCCGCGCCCAGCACGCCCACACCCAGCCCTGCGGCCATGCCATTACCGCCTGCGGCCACCGCCGCCTGCGCAGCCAGGCTGCCTGCCCCCCAGCCCACCACGATCCCCAGCCAACTGGCCATGCCGCACCACGGTGCCTTGCCCTGCGCCATCCGAAAACCCCTGTGTCCTTGCCGAATTTCTGTACGGACCACGCCCGTGTGCTGCCTACACTAGCCGCACCTGCCCCGTCGGGACATCCCATGCGCACGCTCCGCCTGCTGCTGCCCGGTGCCGTCCTGCTGCTCACCGCCTGCAGTGGCGATGCCGGGCTTCCTTTCAGCGCCGACCCGTTGCAGGGCTGCTTCGCCACCGGCGCGCGCAAACCGGCCGACTTCCGCATCGACAAGGAAGGCGGCCAGTACTTCGTCTCCTTCAGCCGCGGCGAGCAGTGGCAGCGCGAGCCGAATGCCCTGCACAAGGCCACCCGCAGCGAGATCAGCCGCTACTTCCGTGATGACGCAGAACAGATCGACGAGGCGCTGATCCGCATGGCCGGTGGCTTCGGCATCTTCCACTTCAACAAGGGCGCGACATTGAAGGGCAAGGCCAGTGATAGTGACTACATGGCGCTGATGCTGATCGGTGCTGGGCCGGTGTATGCGGTGAAGTGCCCGTAAGACGCAATGATTCTGATGGCGACTCAGGGCACTATGGGCGCATCCTGTCTTCTTTGAGGAGCGATGCCAATGCTGCTGTTTCTGCTGCTTGCGGTAAGCGCGCCAAAGACCCAGGGTGCCTATGACGAAGTCCGGCAGCTGGCCGATGGCCAGACCCTGATCATGCGCACCCTGGACTGGGATCTCGGTGATGGTCGCCACGAGCGCGTTACCGTGCATTGGCTGCTGCAGGAAGACGGCAGCCTGCGCTACGACTTTGATCGGCAGCCACCGGAAACCCAGGACGTCCATCGTCGGTCGTGCGCGCTGCAGGGCATGCAGCCCTCGCGTGGCGTCAACATGATTTCAGGACAAGGAGCCACGCACGGCTTCAGCTGCACCAGCCAGCGGTAGCGCCGAGCCCGCGCTCGGCTCCTCCCGTCTACATCCACGCATGGCGTGGCTCTACTGCAGCAGCCACACGTGGCCCCGGCAACAGCTGCGGTACCATGCCCTCCCCCGAACCGCCCCGGTACCCGCCGTGCCCCATTACACCGGCCCCCTGCTGACCCGCGACAGCGCCGATACCCTGCGCCGTGCCCATGACAAGGGCGCTGCCGACTGGCAGGGCTCGCTCGACCTCGGCCGCAGCGAGGACAGCGTGGCGCTGGATGCCGACGGCTTCCGCTTCCGTGGCCAGCCCTACCCGTGGCCGGGCAAGCTGAAGGACCGCACGCTGTACTACTGGGACGGCGAGGACTTCGAACCGATCTCGCGCTACAGCGGTTCGCTGATCAAGCTGGTGCCGACCGAATGGGGCGCACCGACCTTCGAGATCGACGGCATCAAGATGCTGCCGACCTCCAAGCTGTCACCGTTCGAGGACGCGCGTCGCAAGGTGGAGCTGGTCGCCCCGGCCGGCAAGGTCATCCTCGATACCTGCGGTGGCCTGGGCTACTTCGCCGCCTGCGCGCTGGAGGCCGGCGTCGGCCAGATCCGTTCGTTCGAGAAGAATGCCGACGTGATGTGGCTGCGCACGCTCAACCCGTGGTCGCCGGATCCGGAATCGGCTGCGGCTGGTGGCCGCCTGCAATTCAGCCACGGCGATGTCTCGCAGCAGATCGAACAGATGGCCAGCAACAGCGTCGACGCGATCCTGCACGACCCGCCGCGCTTCGGCATCGCCGGCGAACTGTACTCGCAGGTGTTCTACGACCATCTCGCCCGCGTCATCCGCAAGGGCGGTCGCCTGTTCCACTACACCGGCGCGCCGAACAAGCTGACCAGCGGCCGTGACGTGCCGCGTGAAGTGGCCAAGCGCCTGGAAAAGGCCGGTTTCAAGGCCGAACTGGCGCTTGACGGCGTGCTGGCCGTCAAGCGCTGAGCCTCATTCCGAGTCTACCTTCGCCAGCTTCATCACCCACGACGGCACCTCAGGTTCACCGGCGTAGAAGTCCTTCGGTTTCTTCTCCGCCATCGCCCAGCGGTGCAGCCAGCTCGGGCCGTAACGGCCGCTGTAGCCTTCGGCACCACGTGCATAGGCCGGGTCACGCATCGCTTCGTCCAGCGAAATGAAGCGATAGCCGCGCCGCTTCGTCGCCGTCACCAGTTCGGCGAACGTGGCTGCATTGAGTTCGTTCGCATGCATCAGCCAGACCTGCGGCAGCGCGTAGCCCAGCAGCGCCTGGGATTGCTTCTCGTAGTAGTCCAGCTTGTTCAGCATGTACGGCACATAGCCCTTGCGCAGCTGCGCCAGCGTCGCCTCGCGCGCCGGGGAATCCGGCTGCTCGTTCATCACGTTGGCATAGGCGAACGCCCACACCCACTCGCCGTTGTCGACCGTCACCGGTGCCACGCGGTAGCCATGCTGCTTGAAGAACACGTCCATCTCCGCGCGTTCTTCAGGCGTGCGCCCGGCACGCAGATAGGGGTGACGCATCCACTGCGGCTTGAGCCCGCGCTCGGCCAGCAACGGCCGCAGCACCGCCTGGCCACGCAGGAAATCCTGCTGGAACGCAGGCACGCCCTTGGCGTTCAGGTCCATGTGCGAGTAGGTGTGGTTGCCCAGCACATAACCGGCGTCCAGCCAGTCGCGCAGCATCTGCACCCGCGCCGGCTGCACCTGCCCATCGATCTCTAGCTTGTTCTCGTTGACGAAGCCAACTACCGGCACACCCGCCTGGTGCAGCTGCGCCATCAGCGCTTCGTGCCGCGCCTGAAGATCCGGCGGAACGATCTCGTCCACCCGCGCCCAGGGCAGGTCGTCGATGGTCACCGCGATCCGGCGATCCACTTCAGCGGCGTGTACCGCCAACGAGCAGAGCAGTAGCGGTACAGCACGCAGCAACCAACGCATCAGCACATCCTTGCAGGAGCGAAGCGCAGACTGTAGCGCGATTGCGGGCGCGTGGTCGGTCACACCCCCCTCAGGGGCTGGGCGACTGCACCTGACGTTCGCGCACGATCGCCCGCCACAGCATGAATCCTGCAGCCATTGCCACCAGCATCAACGCGACCAGCACCAGGGCAAGGTCATCGGGATTGCGCAGCAACGGCGCATGCTCATGGGTCAGGATCTCGAACACCACCTGCTGCGCCTGTGCCAGTGGCAGCCGGCCCTGTTCGCCCAGTTCCACCAGGCATGCCGCCGGAGACAGCTTGGCCACGCTGGTCCATGCCATGTCGTACAGATGCAATGCCCTGAGCGCCAGCGCCAGGATCGCGGCATGCAGGGCCATCACCCCCCAGTTGGCGCGTCGCAGGCGTTCGGACAGACGCCCCAGGCGGTAGACGCTGATCGACATCGCGCCCAGCAGCGCCAGTACCACGCCTGCCATCGGAATCCACTGCAACGGTTGCCATGGTGCAAGCGCAGCGGACCGCGCCAGCAGCTGTTCTGCAACCTGCATGCGCGCGACAGGATCAGGCCCACCGCATGCGTCATCCACCGGCTCCAGCAGCAATCCCACGCGGTAGTGGAAGAAGCCGGCTGCAAGGGCTACCGCCAGCAGCGCCACCACCTGCAGTGCCAGCAGAATCGGGCCAGGACCACAGATACGACAGAAGCGGGCAGCAGCAGAGACCATCGGTTCATCCGTGACAACAAAGGACCATCCTAACCAAGCGCCCTGTGCTTGTCGGCTGGCGGATACGACAACCGCCGCGTGGTCCCGGTAGGATGTGGATGAGCATGGATGGTCGCATGTAGAGGTGTTGTGGATGGTCACGCTGTATCTGTGGGTGCGAACGCTGCTTCCGCTGCTGGCGTTCGTGATCGCGTGGATGCTGCTGTCGCGCCTGATCAAGGCCCGCGTGGCGCGCCTTCCACGGGTGCCCTTGAACCTGCCCGAGCACAGCAGCAGCCCGCGCAGGAAGGACCGGCGCATCTACGCGCGCAAGCTGCGGCGCAGACCGGGCCTGCGCACCGCAACGCGCCCGGCCACCGCGCCGCGCAGCTGGAACCTCGCGGCGGTGTTCGTTTCGTTCTCTGCGTTGATTGCCGCCGTGCTGGTCATGCCGGATGGCGCGCGCTTCCAGGTGCTGGTCGAGAGCCTTACAGGCTACCCGGCCACGATTGCTGAAGTACATGTTCCCGCTGCCGGGCAGCCCCTCGTGCTGCAGGCGTGGCAGCCCGCACTGGCGCAGCTGTCACGGCCGGTAACAATGCGCTACCCGATCGGGCGCACCGGCGGCCAGCATGACGCGCGCGCCACGCTACCGGTTCAAGTGAGGCATCAGGGTGATCGGCTGCAGGTGGCTACGGCCGCGCCGGTGGATTCCGAGCTGCTGCGTGCAGAGCTTGCGCACTTGGCGGGGCTGCCGACGGAGGCAATCACCGTCCGCCAGAGCGAGATCTCACCATGGCTGGAACCCGGCTGGACGCCGCTGGACGGCATGTAGATGCCGGGCTAAGCCAGGCTGCTGTTGCAGTAGATCCACGCCATGCGTGGATGGGCACCGTGCGGGGTCGAACACGGCTCGGCTCGACTCTACAGATCAGGACCCGCGCGGCAGCTTCGCGGCCCACATGTTGTCCACCAGATTCGGATAACGCCGCCCATTCTCTTCCGCCCGCTGCCGCGCCGCCTCTTTCTGCGCAGGCGACAGCGGCTGCGAGGTCTGGCCTTTGGGGTTGGGCTTCTTCCACGGGGGTGTCTTGGTCTGGCGCATGGCCGCAGCTTACCGCTTCAGGAAGTTCAGCAGCGCCAGATTGAAGTGGTCCGCATGGCTCGTGTTGCAGCCATGCGGCGCACCTTCCAGGATCACCACTTCGCTGCCCGCGATCGCCCGGTGCGTGCGCTGGCCAGAACCTTCAAACGGCACGATGGCATCGCTGTCACCGTGCAGGATCAGGGTTGGCACCGTGATCTTCTTCAGATCGTCGCGGAAGTCGGTAGTCGCGAACGCGTGCATGCAACCCAGCGCCGCCGTCTGATCGGATTGATGGCACAGCGCGATGGCCGCCTGACGCGTCTCTTCGGTCACCATCAGCTGGCCATTGGCACTGAAGAAATCGCGGGTGAAGCCATCGAAGAAGGCTTCGCGGTCCTTCTCCAGACCGCTGCGCATTTCATCGGCCTTCTCCTGGGTGAGTGGACCTTCCGGATTGTCCTCGCCGCGCAGCAGATACGGCGGCACGGCGGCTGCAAACACCACGCTGTGCAGGCGCTCCTGCCCGTGATTGGCCACATAGCGCGCCACCTCACCGCCGCCCATCGAGAAGCCGACCAGGGTGACGTCGCGCAGGTCACGTTCCTCGATCACCCCGGCCAGATCCGCCGCCAGCGTGTCGTAGTCGTAACCTTCTGCCGGCTTGTCAGAACGGCCGAAGCCACGACGGTCGTAGCTGAGCACCCGGTGCTGGGCGTCGCGCAGGATCGACACCTGCGTCTTCCAGGCATCGGCGGACAGCGGCCAACCGTGAATCAGAATGACCGGGCGGCCATCGCCACCGGTGTCTTCAACGTGCAGGCGGACGCGGGAAGCAGGCATGGGAGCTCCTGTGGAAGGGGAGGCTTTCAGGCTATGGGTCGGCTCCTATCGCGACTGTGATGGAATCGCCGGCCGCCATGACACCACCTGCACAGGCCACGCCACCCGGCCAATCCATAGATGCGGGCATTCACTCCCTGGAAATCCCGTTTCGTCGCAGGGCGGCTGCGGCCCCCGGAGCGCCGTGCGAGCCTGCGTGAATCCCGTCCTGGAGCCTCGCCATGCTGCTGCTCACCCTGCCCCTGCTTGCTGCCGGCCTGGCCGCCGCCCCGAGCGCTAACGAAACCCTGCGCGAGCAGATCCACCAGGCCGACGCGCAGCTGTTCGCCGCCGCGTTCGACGACTGCGACCCCGACAAGGCCGCGACCATGACCACTGAAGACATGGAGTTCTTCCATGACAAGGCGGGCAAGTCCGCCAGCAAGCGCGACGACTTCCGCCGCAGCGTGACCGCCCTGTGCGACAGCACCCGCGCCAACCGCACCCATCTGCGCCGCGAGCTGGTGGAAAGCTCGCTGCAGGTGTTTCCGCTGCACGACGATCGCGCTCTGGAGATCGGCGACCACCGCTTCCACGAGCGCGATGCAAACGGCATCGAGCACTGGACCGGCCAGGCCCGCTTCATCCAGGTCTGGCGCCGCGTGGACGGGCGCTGGCTGGCCGAGCGGGTGATCAGCTACGACCATCGGCCGGCGGACTGATCGCCGCGATGCGGTGGTTCACTAGCCGGTTCTATACTGCCCAGGTCCATCACGACCTACCGCTGCAGATCGACCCATGGCAGAGATCACCCCCAACCATCCCGAGTACGGCCTCAACCAGCAGATCCGCCAGGGCGTGGCCGCCCTGGACGCGCAGCATGGCCGTCCGTTCGACCAGACCAGCGAGCGTCTGACCGCCAGCCTGACCGTGCTCGCCCGCGAGCAGGGCCTGCAGCAGGTCGACCACGTGCTGGTCAGCAACGCCACGGCCAACCAGCCGGCGGGACACAACATCTTCGTGGTACAGGGCGACCCGGCCAATCCGGCGCACCTGCGGGCGATGATGCCGACCGCGGTGGCGGCGCAGACGCCGGTGGAGCAGTCGATGCAGAAGTTGGGGCTGGGTGTGCAGCAGCCGGCGGAGGCGCAGGCGCAGGAAATGCAGAACCCCGCGCCGCGGCTGGGGTAAACGCTGCGACATGAAAAAGGGGCAGCGCGTTGCGCCCTGCCCCTGCGTTTACAGCCTGTGCACGCAGTTACAGCTGAATCCGCGCCACGCTCTCGTCAGCGCCCTTGTCATCCTTCTCGCCGTTCTTGATGCTCACGAACAGCACGTTGTTCTTCGCATCCAGCGCCAGGCTGTTCGGGTGGGTCGGCACGGTGTAGGTGGCCACCTTCTGGTAGCTGTCACTGTTGTAGGCGGTCACCGTACCGGCTTCGCGGTTGGTCACGTACAGGCGCTTGCGCGGTGCATCCAGCAGGATGCCCAGCGGGCCGGCATCGGTCGGGATGCTGGCCAGTTCCTTGCCGGTACTGCGGTCCAGCACCAGCACGCGCTGGCCCGGATGCTTGCTGACCAGGCCACTGCTCTTGGCCTGGTAGCCACGCAGGAATTCCGAGCCCTGGTCGGTTACGAACAGGCGCTTGCCGGCCGGGTCCAGCGCGATGTTCATCGGCTGCTCGGCGGCGATCTTGTGCTGCGCCACCACCGTGTTCGAATCGGTGTCCACCACCACCAGGTCGGCCAGCAAGTTGCTGGTGTAGACGCGCTTGTTGGCCGCATCCAGTGCCAGGCCCGGCGCCTTGGCATTGCCCAGGCCGTCGATGGTGTTGATCACCTTCAGCGTGTTCGTATCGATCACGAACAGCACGCTGCTCACGTCCGGCTGGCTGCTGTGTCCGGTCACGTACAGGCGGTTGGCCGCACTGTCGACCACCAGCTCGCGCAGGTCGTGGGTGTAGGCGGCCTTGCCGTCCTTGCCGGTCTTCTTTTCCATCAACTGGATGGTGCCGACGGCCTTGTTCTGCGCGGTGTCGACCACCGTCACCGACAGGTCTACGGTGTTGCCCACGTACAGGCGGTTGTGGGCGTCATCCAGCACCACGCCGAAGGCTTTGCGCTCCAGCGGGATACGGGTTTCCACGGCCAGCGTGGCCGGGTTCAGGCGCAGCACCTGAGCCGGGCCGGCGTCATCACCGAAGCCGCCGGACGAGGCCACGAACACGGCGTTCTGCTTCGGGCTGTAGGCCAGCTCGTACAGGCCCTTGGCCACGGCCTGGCGCTGTACGGCGGCGGTGGCGCTGGCGGCAGGTGCATTGTCGGCAAACGCCGAGGGCGCGCCGAGGCTAAGCGAAACGGCAACGGCCAGGGCGGCCGAGCGGAAGAGAGGAGTACGGAACATGCGAGCGTCCTTGAATGGGCACGGGAGGGTGTCCTGGCTCGCTGGGCCGTTCTACGACGGCCCGCACCGCATCTGTCTGCGCGGGGTGGGCTGGCTGGGGTTGCGGGGGAATGGTAGCAGGTGGGGGGCGTGGCGTGCGCCGGCGCGGGTATGGCCGACGCTCGACTTCGATGCTGCGCCCGCGGCTATGCCATCCGTGGACCGTGGCTCTGCTGAAGCTGCTGCTCCTCCTGCAGGCGCTGCGCGTCTCGCTGCGGCTCGTTCTGCTGCAACTGCGCGACACGATCGAACGAGGCCTCCACCGGTGCCTGCGCAGCCACCTCCGCCGGCATGCTGGCGCGCTGGTGTGCCGGGTCACTGCGGTCCCCCTGCACGATGAACAGCTTCGGTGCGGTATCACCGCGCTGCTCGCCCAGCACCACTTCGTCCACGCGCGAGAACTGCTGCTCCTTCGACAGCGCGAGCAGGCTGGCACTGACATTGCCGTTGCGTGCACCGAAAGCGCCGAGGTCGGCCACCTGCTGGTGGATCTGGTTGAGGCGGGCATGATCGTCGTGCGCCGGGTCTGCGGGCGTGGCGCTTGCCGCGAGGCTGCTGTTGCCGCGCCACTGCTCGCCGTTCTCGGTGAACATCCATTCGCGGAACGTCTGCTTCGGCATCGGGTTCCACTGCACCCTGTCCAGCTCGCTGCCCTTCACCTGCTGCGGAATGGCGTTGACCGCGCGGATGTTGTCCAGGACCCTGGTAGCGCCCTCGTAGTTGGTGATCTCCCCGGCCAGCCCCACCGGGCGCAGCCCTGCGTGGTTCAGGGCACCCCATGCGAAATCGGTGCAGGCGTTGGAGAAGAAGTCGTAGTTCATGTCGAAGCCGTGCTTCTTCGGGTCTGCGGAGAACTCGAGGATGCGGTCGTACTGCTCCTTGCTGATCTCGATCGTGCGCTCGAAGCGGGGCTTGTCGTAGACCGACACGTCCATGTCATCGACTTTGCCCCTGTTCGGCTCGTCCTTGGTGCCTGCGTGGGTGAAACCCATGCTCTCCGGGAAGGGTTCACCCGAACGGCGCAGCGACAGGAACATGTGACCCGCGAACGAGGGCTCCAGCAGAAACCTGTTTCCCTCAGCATCTCGGCCGTAGCGCGGCGTGCCGGGGGCCGCCAGATGGATGGTTACGCTGTAGCGCTCGGCATCGTCCTTGTGCATGTCTACTTTCCTAGTGATTGGTAGCCAACGATCAGTTCTGCTTTCAGGCCTTCCAGCTGGGGCCGATCCTCCACGAGGTCCACCCGCAGAAGGTAGCGCCCGGGTGTAATGCCTCCGACCTGCGCCAGCTGCAGCGTGCGATAGAGCACGCCTTCAGAGTACAACCCGGCCTCGGCCAAGCTGTTGATGTCCACGCTCCCCGTCGTCAGGTCTGTGACCACGCCATCATCGGCGATCTTCTGCGAGTCGCGTCCATCGCGAGTACGCTGCCAGAGCTGTACATGACGAGGCGCGCTGCCATCAATTCGCTCCAGGTGCAGCCGCGTTGGCAAACGTCCGAGAGTGATCTTCTCCGACGCATCCAGCAGCCGTCGGGCGTCGGTATCCTGCAGCCGCAGCCCGATGTTCAGGATCGGAATGGCCGGCTTCTGGGGTGCCGGCAAATCAAACGTGACCTCGGCAATCCGGCCGGCCTTCTGCAACTGCACGGCTCGCGTGAACGGCACAACCGTGCGCGCCTCGGCCTGTGCGCGCGTCAGCAGGGGCGGCGCAATCTCAGGCGCTGGTGACACACGGCATGCCGCCAGCGCGCCTAGCACCGCCAGTAACACCAGCCTCTGCCGCAGTGGCCGCGTCATTGCTCCTTCAACCGCAGCGAATCGGCCACATCGGTCGTGGCCGCCACTTCAGTGGCGATGCTGGCGCGGCGGTGCCCCGGGTCATTGTGATCGCCTTGCACGATGAAGATGCTCTCTGCCGCATGGCTGCTCTTCGTTGGCTGGCTGAGCAGCACGTGGTCCACCCGCGAGAGATTGTTCTGCTTGGCCAGCACCAGCAGGCTGGCGCTGATGCGCTGGCTGGCCGCATCGAACGGGCGACCATGCGCCGCATCCAGCTCGGCCACTTTCTGGATCAGCTGCGAGAACAGACGGTGGTCTGGATGCGAGGGGTCCAGCAGCGTGCCGGCCACTTCGATCGGCGTCGGTGGCGGCTCATCGCTGGCGCGGTCGCCCTGGCGATGACGCTCGGCCTCGCGCTCGGGCATCGCGTGATGGGTTTCGGCATTCAGATCGCTGCCCGGGAACGGCGCGGCAATGCACTGTATTTCCGGCAGGTTGAACAGCACCGCGAACTCGCCCAGGTTGCTGCCGCCGTCCAGCGGCGCCGGCAGCGGATGCAAGCCCGCATAGTGCAGCGCCGCCCAGACGAAATCGCTGCAGCGATTGATGGTGGCCGGGCGATCGACGTCGAATTCGAACTCGGCCGGTTCCTCGGCGAAATCACGCAGGCAGCCGTAATGCTCCTCGGTGATTTCCAGGGTGCGGCTGTAGTACGGGTCCAGATGCTCGTCCGCATCATCGTGGCGCACCTGCGCGTACTGCACGCCGGAGCGGGTTTCGCCCGGCACCTGGCGCGGTGGTGCGAAGCCATAGCTGTGGGCCTCGTCGCCCGCCGCCACCTGCAGGTACATGTGGCCGCGCGGCGAAATGCCCCCGCTCTTCAGTGGGGTGCCGGGGGCGGCCAGGTACAGCGTTGCGGTGTAGCGTGTTGCCTGCTCCATGCCTGTTCAGCCTTGATGGGTGCTGCGGTCCTGGCCGGATGATGGCATAGGTGGGATGGGGGGCAGGTGGAGGACAAAGTTGGGGCCACGACTGGCATGCTGAATGTGTGAACCAGCCAGCAATCCAAGAAGCTGAGTGCTTCGCTACTTGGGCCTGCGCAGGTAGGCAATCAGCAGTTCGGGGTGATACGGATCAAGCTGCGTCAGAGGCGAATGCAGTTGCACTTCAACCCGGTATCGGCCCGGCGAGGGATTGCTTGCCCATGCGAAGGCCAGCTGTGCGTAGGTATCACCGGGTCGTTCCAGCCCAGCATTCTGCAGCGCCAGTACGTCAGCATCGTCCAGCCACGCGCTGGTTACTCGACCATCGGCGGGGATGGGAATCGTCCGGGCAGGTTCCCCGATGATCGATTCCAGCCGGAGCAACGGCACGTCCTTCCATCCACCCGATTCCAGGCGCGCCATGGAGACGTTGGCCTGGAGCCCGGATGCCTGAACATCGACCAGTGCCTCCAGTGCCGGGACGTCGTCCGTACGATTGACCCGAATGCCGATCATGAGCGTTGGAGAGGAATTCCTGCTGGGAACATCCACATCGAATTCCACCGCCAATGGTTCATCCATTGACCAGGTGGGCATGGCGCGCACAAGCGGCACCAGATCCGGACGATGGGCCTCTGCGATCGAGCCTGCGTCGCGAGCCGCCTCGGGTCGGCACGCGGTAGCCAGAAGAACGAGCAGTCCAGCGAGCATGCATATCGGGCGCTTTCCTTGTGGCTTCATCTTCGGTCCTTTTCGCAGGTCGCCCAGTGCAGCTCATACGTTGATCACCCCCCGCTGGCCGCACGAATCTGGATGTCGTGCTGCACCCGCTGGTCTTCCAGCTGCTGGTCCATCTGATTCGCAAGCGCACGCTGATGCGCTTCACGGCTGACAGAGTCGAACTGTTGCAGTGACTCTTCAACTGATGTCTGCGCCGCCAGCTCGGTCGGCATCGCAGCGCGCTGATGGGCCGGATTGCTCGGTTCGCCCTGCACCACGAACAGCGTGTGCCCGGCCGGATGTTCACTCGTAGCGTTGCTCACCAGCACATGGTCCACCCGTTCCAGGTCGTTGTCCTTGGCCAGTACCAGAAGGCTGGCTGTCATGCGTTCGCTGACTTCATCGAAGCTTCGGCCGTGCTTGGCGTCCAGCGCTTCCACGCCCTCACGGATCTGCTGATACAGCGCGTGATCGGGGTGGCCGGGCTGCGTGGGGTCCTGCAGCGCCCGGTTCGGGCCCGATGCCTCATCCGGTGCGGGCGCGGCCGGTTCAGGGCCTGGCGCTGTCGTGGGCTCGGCAGGAACAGTGACAGCCGCAGTGACGGGCTGGAGGTCATCCGATGGAGTCGGTTCGGGCTCCGGCACGTGTTGTGCCGCTTCCTGCTCCGTAGGCCACGGATCGCGCGCAGGTTCAGCAGGCAGCGGCTCCTTGAAGGGCACCGGTTCCACCTCCTGCACTGCCATGTCCTGCTTTGGAGTGGGGGCAACCGCAGGCACCGGGGCCATCCGCTCCGGCTCCGATGCCTGCTCTGTGCGCTGCGTGGGCACCGTCTGCGTTGCCGCTGCCAGAGGCGTGGCAGCGTGTGGCGTCGCGCGCTCAGATGCGGCCGTGGGCGCCTGCGTAGGCCCCGCGGGCTCTGGCGTCTGTGAGGCGGTACGGTTTTCGGTGGGCGCCTCGCTGTTTGGATGGGGCTGAGGTTGGGGCTCCGCCTCACGCCGCGGTGGATCGCGCTGCTCGGCGTGCCGCTGAAGGTCGGGCTTGTCCTGAGGGGCGGGCGTAGGCGGTGGCGTGACCCCTATCGCGGGCGGCGCTGCCGCAACCGCCGCAGGCGCGATGGTTTGCGCAGTCGCCGGCTCTTCAGGCCGCTCTTCCACGTTCCCATCCTGCTCGGATGGCTTGTCGCCATGTGCCACCTGAGCGGCTGCTCGTGCAGCCTGTCCTGCATCTACCTGCGCAGCACCCAGCCGATTGGCTTCCTGCAGTGCCTGCCGGTACGCCTCCTGCTCACCCGCCGACAGCGCAGCAATGCGCAGCTCGGGCGAGTCGGGCAACGGCGCCTGCTCATTGGTACGCGCGCGCACCTCATTCCATGCGGCCTGCAGCTCCTGCGTGCTGGTGGTCGCGACGGCGCGCGCCACGCCATCCTGACCCACCTGGTAATGGGTGATGGGCCGAGACGCGCCCGCGTTGCCCTCGGCTACAGGCCCCAGTTCCTGCAGCGTGGGACCCGTAATGCCGTGCTGCTCGCGCGTGCGTGCCGTGGCCAGGGCAATGGCCTGCTCCCACGCCGGTGACAGCGCGACGCCCGCAGCGTAGTAGCTGTGGCGCAGCTCGTTCTGGTTCACTTCCGCCGCAGATGGCAACGGTCGCGCGTCCAATGCGGCAATGGTCTGGTTGAACTGATCGAGCGGCGGCTGCTGGATGGTGCGGGTCAGCTCCAACTCCAGCGCCATGTTGCCCTGCGCGATCTGGCCAGCATGGCTCCATTGTCCTGCTTCATCTCGCTGGTAAAGCTGGTTGTCCGAGCCCTGGATGGCGTCGGGCCTGGCACGGGCCTGCTCCACCACCTCCGGCACCAGCGGCACGAAGTCGCTGGCACGGGTAGCGGCGTAGGTCTCCAGATAGCTGGCGGCAATGGCGGCCTTGCCGTTGGCGATGTTGTTCTCGATGCGCTGCACCGCCTCGCGATTCAACTCGTCGGCGCGCTCGGGGGTGGCGGTCTGGGTCTCATACATACCCCGGTCGGTGGCACCGGACACGCCAATCTTGACCTGCCGCGTCCACTGTTCGGTCTGCGCATCGCGGTGCCAGTTGGGATTGTCCAGACGGCCCTCGCCGTCCTTCGCCGGGATGCTGAAAGGATCCTGCGGTGGCGGTGCCTTGCCCAGCGCCAGCTCTACCGCTTTTACATGGGCGTATGCGCCCAGCTCGCGGGCCTTCTCGTAACTGGCGCCCACACTGCGCTCAGCCGGATTGCCCAGGCCGTCGCCTGTGCTGTCCATAACCGCCTGGCGCTGCCAGTTGCGGCCATCGAACTGCCATGTGACATCGGCCTTGTCGGTCTGCCGGTAGACGGCGCGGTTGTCGAGCAGATCTGCGCCCCTGTCGAACGCCTTGCTCATCAGCAGCGCATCACCCGCGACGATGGCGGCTGGGACGAAGCTGGACGTGCCGATCACCGACGCCGTGGCCATGCCACCGATCCAGCCACCGCCGTTTCGCGCCAGGGCATGAGTAAGCTCGGACTGGGCGGCGGTGCCGTTGCCTTCTTCCAGCAGCTGTGAGGTTCGGCGGGCGGTGATAACGGCGTCGGTGCCGGAGGCGAGCAGGCCGCCGGAGCGGATCAGTTGGCTGGTGGAGGCTTCGCCGAGGAGGAGGTCCATAGTGATGCCGCCTTGCTGCAAGCGGGGCGCACGAATGCGATAGGCAGCCTCCTCACCCAGCACACGCTCCACTTTCAGGATGCCGGGCTCCGACATGACGATCCGACCAGATTGTTGTGCATCGGAAATGGCCGCCGACAGGCTGTTCCTCTGAAGCTCAAGATCACTTCCTTTAGTCAGCTTGGCGCCGAACTGATTATGGACATCCAGCAAGGCCACAATGCGCGATTCAGTTCTGGTCACTAGAAGGTGCATTCGCTCGTCTGGACGCATGCCAGTCAACGCGCCGTACTGCAAGGAGTGGACCTGCGCGTAGCGATCGACATTCCCGAAGAATGCCTGCGTTCTGGGCCTGATGGCATCTGAATCCATGCCAAGAGGGGCGTTCGTGTAAAGATCACCGTTGACTAGGCCAATCGTCATCGTGTCGCGAAGGCCGTTGACCTGAGCTGCCACGCGCTGCATCGCAGCCACGTCACCGCGAAGCGCAGCTTGGCCGTCTGGTGATGCCTCGATCATCTCCAGAGAAAAGGTGATTCCGTTTTGATAGTCCTTGATCGGCCCCCGCCGTGAGGGGAAACACCCATGGCAGCAGCGAGCCTCTTGTCTGCCGGCATGTAGAGCAGGTTCTCGAACACATCCTTCTCAACAAGCTCTGCGTCCACCAACGCCTGCAGAAAATCGTTGTTATTGAAGGTTTGTTGCTCAAGCACATGGTGCTTCTGGAGAATCGGACTGTTGCGCGGCATAGAGCGCCCTCTTCCTTGAGCTCAATCAGCGGACTCAGATATCAGCTGCGTCCGTAAACGATAGTCCTCGCGACTCGCCCTTACCGCCGATACCGGCGGCCAGAACCGCATTACGCAAAGCGCTGTCACAGAAAACAAGGTTCCCTGAGTACGGCGTTCGGAATATGTGCGCCCGGCTGACGGCATCCTTTCGGAACGCCAGGGAACTTCCACCCCTGAGGTCGTAAAACTTGCCTCCGGGATAGCCCTCGTCGCGAACAACGCGGAGCTTTGACGCAGCTTCATCGACCGCATCGATCACTCGGGTCACATCGCAGAGGAAGTAGCGCGGCCCTTCAGATCCATTGGCGAGGCGGTATTCGCTCTCCGCAAACTCGAATCCGTCGGGATCGACAGAGACGAACGCGTTACGCAAGCGCTCCGAGACGAGCCAGTAACCGCTCATTCCTCCTTCAAGATCTTCAGGAAGCCCCCCCTTCTTGGGCGAGTGAACCAACAGTGGTTTCTCTGCCATAGGTGGAAATCCACCACCTTCAGGGCGCAGGATCAACCGTGGAGGTGTGCGAAGTTTCTTCACATTCTCGAACACTACCCCGTGCCCCTTTCCCCCTCGCGTGGTATCCGGCATCAAGAGGAAGAATTCTCCACGTCTGGGCTGAGTTGACTCCATTTGCTCCATGATATTCATCCCTTACAAAATCCTAATTGCTAGCCTAGAGCCAACCTGAAGGAGAGGAAAGTGACCTCCTTTCATTTACGTGAAAGCTGGCGCCACGCCTGCCGGACGTTGCCCCTGCGTGACATAGCTGTCGTACGTTCCCAACGCACCGAAGCTCCAAGAGCTGGCACTCCCCAGGTTCAGCTCCGCTATGCCAACACCAGATCCCCATTGATCAGCGCCACCCTCACCGTGTCCTGCAGCATCCTCACGGCCTCCACTGCCCGAACGGTAGAGCCTAGGTCGCCTTCAAGCGCCCCCTGCCCGTCTGGCGAGGCCTCGATGGCAGCCAACTGCTGCAACATGCCCTGTGAGTAGGCGTCAATCGGCTCCTTCACATAGCGCGCGCATCCCAGCTCATCTGCGAACGCCTGCTCAATGGGCAGGTACAGCCAATTGTGTGCAGAGTTGATGTCGAACTCGCCCGCCGCCTGCAGACGGCGAAGCAGGTTGCTTCCCGCAACGATCGTGGGACCGATGATCAACTGAGAATCGAACAGCGCGTCATTGTCTTCGATGGCAGCCATGGGTCTCCTTTCCTATGGATGTTGCGATGGGTAACCACGGTCCCCTTTTACTCTGGCATGCATTGGTGCGCAATCGGACCACAATGAAATTTTGCGGAGCGCTGACGGCGCGTCCCGCCGTGTGAGACCCATCGCAGCCACACTCCTCTTCTCACTGGAGGAAGACCGTGACCAGGATCGACCCCACATGGCTGGAAGCCTTCGACAAGGAGCTCCTCCACCTGTTCGCCATCGACCACTGCGATGCCGGCATGGATGAGTACCTGCTGGGCTGCTACGCAGACCTACCGCCACGCGAGGCGGCGCTCGCCTTCGGCAGCGACTACGACCTCGAGCGCGACGATGCGCTGTGGCCACGGCCGGGCGTGCCTATGTGATCCGCGCAGAGATCCCGCATACCGGCATTCAAGGCAAGCGATGCCAGGGGATGGCCGCTATGCTGGCAGCGCACCGGAATGGAAACCACGTATGCCCCGTTTGAACACTGCCCTGGCACTGAACTTCGTTCTGATGCTGCTGGGCGCTACACCTGCCATGGCCATGGCGGCAGACCCGCAGGTTTCCACTGAAGTGTTCGTGGAGCGCGGTGACAATCCCACCTTCGAGCTGCAGCAGGCACCTGCCATTGAGTATTCAACGGCCCCTGCCACGCCGCCCGATACCTTCCTGCAGGCTCCCATGCAGGTGGTGCTGGTTGCTCAGTTGGATGAGCTGGGCCACGTTTCCAACGTGATGGTGGCGCGGTCCAGCGGACTGCGGGAGATGGATCGTGCGGCCCTTACCTCAGTGCGCCAGTGGCGCTTTGATCCGGTCGTGGCTGACGGCGTCGCGCTGCATGCGCGGGTGCGGATCCGTCTGACCTTCGTGCCCACGGCCGGGGCGCCGCTCGGCTGAACCGCTGCTCCAATCTGTCGCAATTGGCCCTAGGCCATTGGCATGGCTGCAGGTATTCCTGCGCTTGGAGCCAATAGCGCCAAGCCCATCAAGACCGTTGCGGCGCAATCGCTTGCCGGCTTAACACCGTGTGCGACAATGCCGAAAGCGTCAGGACTGGCAATCATCAGTCCTGTGGTTTCTTGGCATTTGGCAGCTGCGCGGGTATCTCTTGGCGTGCCACCGGAAAAGGGTGGCGCGGGACTCGAAAACCCGTCTATGTACCAGATGTATGCGCTTGCCGGCCGGCGTCACCTTTTGTGTGGCGCCGGCTGGCAATCCGTTCGCGTTCTATGGCGGGCGGTGCGTGGGGATCTCCGGATCCGCCGGTCTGGTACATACCGGTTTTCGAGCCCGCACCGTCCGCCACCTTTATTGGTGGCGCTGCTATCTGTCCTGTACGGAGCATTGCCATGAACACATCGGACTTCCGTTCCCTGCACGCGCAGTACGATCCGGACAACGCCGAACCCGAGCGCGAACCGTCCGTCGATCCCAACGCCTTCGTCGCCACGCTGCACCGCATCGGCACTGGTGCGGCTGCGGACGGGCAACCTTGGCCGGAGCGGCATCAACTGCCTGGGCGTTGCCTTCAGCTGGCGGACGCGGATTGCGCGCTGGCGGGGCTGCGTGTGGTGGCGGAGCTGATGTTGGCTGCGGAGCGGACTCGGCAGAACGGAGCGCCTGAGGAGTACCTGGGGGATCGGGTGATGGAGGGGTTAAAGATGGCGTGTGTGGCGTTGACTGCGCAGGTGACTGAGCGGTTGCAGGTGCGGGAGTAGAGCGCGCCTCGCTGCGCACATCGAATGCAATGCTTCGGATAGTGTGCAAGCTCCGAAGCATTCGCCACTGTCTGAGCCTTTAGCCTCCAACACTGGCCTCACTATGCCGAGCCGCACTCTACTTGCCCTGACGGCGGCAACCCTATTGGGATTGATCATTGCTGGGGCGTACGCGCCAGCCACCACAATGAGTCTTGAGAACTACCCAAGACTCACCGACGCGGAGTTTGCCCTGTTTCGGGCCGATGCCGAGAGCTTCGCCGAGGAGTTGGCCTGCCAAGGCATCACCATCGGAAAGCATGATTCCAGTAGACGCTTCTTCGATATGAGCGTACGTGGCGATGTCATTCTATTCGTAGACAACTCTGGGGCAAGTTTTCAGATAGTCACCATATCTACGATCACAAGCGATGCAATAGAGCTACAGCGCTGGAAAGATGGTTGGGGCTCACCAGAGAGACGCAGGAGGAACTTGAGCCCACCTGAGAACAGCTGCCCTCCACTCTCTTCCAAATAGCCCCCATCTGCCCCCTGCCCCGACAGCCGAATGCGTCAACCAATGACACAAGCAACGTGGTTCTGGCTAGAATCCTGGGCACTTAGCTTCTGGGACAGGGATCTAGGATGGAACTCCCATTCGAGGTGGGCGCGCTCTACAACCGTCAAAAGCAGATCCACGGTGTATTTGGCGGGCAACAGCAAGGCGGCATTTCGACACCAAAGGAGCATCCGCTAGTCATCGCGTTCACTGGCGAGGCCGGCGTGTCTCACGGCTACCATGACTTTTGGGACGACGACGAAGTCTTTCATTACTTCGGCGAGGGTCAAGTCGGAGACATGAAGTATGTGGCGGGCAACCGAGCCATTGGCGACCACGTCAAGGATGGCAAGACGCTCGTAGTGTTTCAGATGATGGGCAAGGGGCGGCCCTACCGGTACCTTGGTAGGTTCATCTGTCAGTCCTCCTACGTTCGACCTGACACGCCAGATGGAAAAGGGCAGCCAAGGTCTGCGATCGTGTTCCGCTTGAAATCACTGGAAGCCTCACTGGGCCTCGCGGCGAGCGAGACGGAGCAAGCTGAGATTGAAGCAGCTATCGATGACGTTGGCGCGACGAGCGCAAGACGCGAAACCGAAGTGCGGACGAAGCAACGCCTATTCCGAGAGCGGCTGATTGGCGTTGAAAAGGGTTGCCGGTTGACCGGCATTGAAGACCTTAGATTCCTCCGCGCGAGTCATATCAAGCCCTGGGCAGATAGTACTCATAGTGAGCGCGTTGATGGCGAGAATGGGCTTCTTCTAGCTCCGCATGCGGACCTGCTGTTTGATCGGGGGTGGATTAGCTTCTCAACGAGCGGTCGCCTACTAGTCTCGAGCAGCCTACCATCGGATGTGCAAGTTCGGCTTGGCTTGAAATTGAATACATCACTCCGATATGGATTCTTCTCCTCGAAGCAGCTTAGCTTCCTGGAGTTTCATCGAGAGGTTGTTTTTGATCGGCGCCTTCGGCCGTCACATTCCTCAATGTACTGACTCCAGAGCTTTCTGTTATGCCAGTGGTTCGGCTTGGCGCTCGGGACGAAGCAGTACAAACCAACGAGCCACGCGGCCAAGTTCTTATCCAAGCTGGCCGAGCCGACCGATGAGCAATCTAACCAGAGCCTTCGTTCGGATACCAAGCTGTACCTGCGTGCTGGGCATGCACGAGAACACCGTGCAACGGATATTCCAGCTCAAGGGTTGGCATCTGTGCACACGCGCGCTTGGCTCGCGCGCTCGAGTTGAAGAAGGCTTCTCGGGTAGAAGAGCCAGATCATAGCTAGGCCACCGCCCTGTGCCGGGTCTAGGCGGCAGGGATGGCTGTCTGAGCCCGACTCTGTTGATCGACTGGGGCGCACGAATGCCGCTTGGTTGGCGCTTGTCGCGAACTTGAAAGGTTAGCGCCGCGCGAGGCCATGCGCGGCAGACCTTGATCATCCGCTACGTCAGGCGATGCCCTGCACCATGCCCGTTCCTGTCGCGATTTAACAATGGCTCGATGCTCAACAATTGCGGCTACCCGCGCCCGGTGCGAGTGCATGGCCTGCATCAGGAGTCCATTACGTCATGGTGACCGTAGCAAAACGGCGTGGCGAAACGGATGATCCGGACACTGAAGGGTCAATTCATATACCGGCGACGTTTCGAGCGCTAAGCGAATGTTTACACAGGTTATTTCTGACGAAATCACCTTCCATAACCAACAGCACCCTCATCACATACAGAGGACAATGACACCGGAGGCCACTACGTCACTACATTAACGCATGATCTGAGAAAAAACCGGCGGACCATTTACACGCGCGGCCATTATATCGGCCATCAAACATACGCAGCAGCGAGCTTTACGCGGCTAAGCGAACACGCCAAATAATCGCGCACCATTTACTATGCTTTATCCAAACCAAGCGCCAACCTAACTTCTGGCGCAACACCTTTTGTGAAATAACATTTCGACGGCGTACTCATGTATCGCCATGCTTCCGCACCAAGAACACACAAGAATAGATCACTAATGATCTTGGAACATTGTTCGAAGTGAGCCGCAACCTCAGCACTGATTGCCGACTCATGAAGTGTATCTTCAAGTTCAAGGGTGGATTTCCAGTCCCCTGGAATTTGGCCATGAACGATAGCAGAGGTTCTGCTATACCACTTATCCAAAGCGTCAGACAAGTTTAACGAAGATTGACGCAACGCGTATCCAGGAACGTGTTTCTTATAGAACTCTAGAACATCCTTCTTCGAAATGTAGAACTTATCATCTCGAACAAGCGTACCGAGCTCTGCAGGATGACTTCTAAAGTACGTATAGTACAGCGCGCACTCCAGCATTGATCGCATAGAGGCTGCAGCTGGCTTATAAAGCGCCAATGCAAAACATTTGGCCACGTTATGACTACCGTGCTGCATCTCCCTAACGAAGGGTAACGCGATGTTGCCGCCATCAATCAGCTCAAGCTCTCTAGCCCAAATCGCTACCCGAAGTATGCTTGTATGGACAGAGTCAACAAGAGCTCCATTCGAGACGAATGAATCTCTATTCTTGTTCCAATCGACCCCATTGAGAGCATCAGCCAGATCAGCACTCATTCTCGCACCTCAGAATCGCCGACTTATCCCACCCAAGTAGGGATCCACCGCAACTTCAACACCAAGCTCCTTTAGGAATTCCTGGCGCGCCGCTGTCGTTGCCGACATGAAGAATTTACTTAGAATCTGCCTAGCAGAATCTTTCTCATTAATTTTCTTCGCAGCGGGAGGATAGACACTGTAAATGATATCGTAAATTCTATGCTTCGTGAGCCGCTTCCTATTAACAATACCTAACGCAATCTCTACTAAGGCAGAGTCTTCAGCCACATCCTCAATCGGCTCATCGATGTCCAATTCAAATCCGGCCTTTACACTCAATGACTGCGAAGTCTCATAGAGCGAACGCCCCAATGCATGCCGAAACTCAGGATCACTTTCAATAAGCATCGCAAGCTCCTTCAACTGCGATGTAGAGAGAGACGAGCCTATTAGGGCAGCAAGCGTCGGCCGCAGCAATGATCCTTTTCTCCTGCTCATTACAGGCCCATCCTATCAGTGAGCTCTCTCGCAACGGACGTCAAGTTTCGCTTCGCCTCATGACTATATGGCTTCGAGCTATTCCATACGAAACCAGTCCCCCCAACCGGGGCCGCAAAAGCAGAGTATTTCTTTAGCGTTCCAGTCATGCAGAATGGTGAAAACTTCTTATCCGATCGAATCGCATACTCCTCCGGAGTTACACCGGACCGAGGCACCCGATTGAAAAGTATTTGCGGCTGAGGACCATTAACTCCAACTTTCTTTGAGTTTATAAAATCCAGCATCAAACCAATACCCCTAACCGCATAACCTTCCGGCACGACAGGGATAAGTACGTGATCAGAATTTGAGAGGGCCGTTTTAGTCAGAAGCGAACCCGCAGGATGGCAGTCAATAATTATCAGATCATAAATCGATCTAGCTTCACTAATGAAATTACTAAACCTATCTTCAATAATCGAAATATGGGCGTCTGCCCTTCCGAGCGCGACATACATGAGATCGAGAGTCGACGGAACTAGATCAAGACGCCCTCCTGAAGAACTAGCCAGGACAGTCCTGGCTAAATCTGCAACTTTTGGAGGGGAGCTACTACCCGGCACCTGGAGCTTGTATGGATTAAGATTAACAGAATTGTCTTGAAGCACAGACATTACTGTCTTTCCATTCTTCTCTAACGAAAAATAATCTGCTGCCGCCAGGCAGCCCTGGGAAAGGTTAAACTGTGGGTCATAATCAATAAGCAGAACCTTTCTTGTCGGCTTATCTTTCCACTTATAGTGCCCCACAGCACCGCCAATATTCATCGAAACGGTGGTTTTCCCTACCCCACCTTTCATATTCATTACTGTTACAACTTTCCCCATCTCACACTCCTTGTATCTGGGCTCACTCGTGACTGATGATAACAAAAAAGGGGCTAGAAGCCCCCTTTTTGTCTGATGTCAAACCCCAACAGGATTAGCCTTCTCCGGATCAATCTTGTACTGCTTGATTGCCCGGGCCACATCCTTCGCGGTCATCTTCCCTTCCTTCGCCAGCGCCGCAATCGCGGCATGCGCGATGTAGTACCGGTCAACCTCGAAGAACCGGCGCAGGTTCGCACGCGTATCCGAACGGCCGAAACCATCCGTACCCAGCACCGTGTACGACATCGGCACGAATGCACGGATCTGGTCCGCATACGCACGCACGTAGTCGGTGGCGGCAATCGCCGGGCCCTGGCGGCCTTCCAGCAGCTCGGTCACGTAGGCCTTGCGCTGCTCACCTTCCGGATGCAGGCGGTTGGCACGTTCCACGTCGAAACCATCGCGACGCAGTTCGTTGAAGCTCGGGCAGCTCCAGATGTCGGCGGTCACGCCGAAGTCCTTGTCCAGCAGTTCGGCCGCGGCAATGGCTTCGCGCAGGATGGTGCCCGAGCCCAGAAGCTGCACGCGCAGCTCGCCCTTCTTCGGCTTGCCGGCATCGGTCAGCAGGTACATGCCCTTGACGATGCCTTCGGCCGCACCTTCCGGCATTTCCGGGTGGGTGTAGTTCTCGTTCATCAGGGTGACGTAGTAATACTCGTCCACCTGGTCTTCCATCATGCGCTTGGTGCCGTGCTGCAGGATCACCGTCACTTCGAAGCCGAAGGTCGGGTCATAGCTGCGCACGTTCGGGATGCCACCGGCCACCAGATGGCTGAAGCCATCTTCGTGCTGCAGGCCTTCACCGTTCAGCGTGGTGCGGCCGGCGGTGCCACCCAGCAGGAAGCCACGGGTACGCATGTCCGCTGCCTGCCAGGCGATGTCGCCCACGCGCTGGAAGCCGAACATCGAGTAGTAGATGTAGAACGGCAGCATCGGCACGTTGCTGACCGAGTAGCTGGTACCGGCGGCCATCCACGAGCTGATCGCACCCGGCTCGCTGATGCCCTGCTGCAGCACCTGGCCGCTCTGGTCTTCGCGGTAGAACATCAGCTGGTCGGCGTCGACCGGCTTGTACTTCTGGCCGAACGGCGCGTAGATGCCGATCTGGCGGAACAGGCCTTCCATGCCGAAGGTACGGGCTTCGTCGGCCACGATCGGCACGATGTGCGGCCCCAGTTCCTTGTCGCGCAGGGTGATGTTCAGGCTCTGCACGAAGGCCATGGTGGTGGAGTAGCTGCGCTCGCCGCTGCTCTTCAGCAGGCGCTCGTAGGCCTCCAGCTTCGGCGCCACGAATGTCTTGTCAGCCTTGCGGCGGCGCTGCGGCAGGTAACCGCCCAGCGCGGCACGGCGTTCCTGCAGGTACTGCACTTCCGGCGAATCCGGGCCCGGGTGGTAGAACGGCACCTGGCCGTCGGCCAGCTGCGCGTCGGTCACCGGAATGTTGAAGCGGTCGCGGAAGTGGCGCACCGCTTCGTCGTCCAGCTTCTTGGTCTGGTGGGTCGGGTTCAGTGCCTCACCGGCGCTGCCCATGCCGTAACCCTTCACGGTCTTGGCCAGGATGACGGTCGGCATGCCCTTGGTGTTCACGGCCTGGTGGTAGGCGGCGTACACCTTGTGCGGGTCGTGGCCACCACGGTTCAGGCGCCAGATGTCGTCGTCGGAAAGGCCGGCGACCATCGCGGCGGTTTCCGGGTACTTGCCGAAGAAATGCTCGCGGGTATACGCGCCGCCGAAGGCCTTGCAGTTCTGGTATTCGCCGTCGACGGTTTCCATCATCAGCTTCTTCAGGACGCCATTGGTGTCCTTGGCCAGCAGGGCATCCCAGTAACCGCCCCACAGCAGCTTGATCACGTTCCAGCCGCCGCCACGGAACACGCCTTCCAGTTCCTGGATGATCTTGCCGTTGCCGCGCACCGGGCCGTCCAGGCGCTGCAGGTTGCAGTTCACCACGAAGATCAGGTTGTCCAGGCCTTCACGGCCGGCCAGGGCGATGGCACCCAGGGTTTCCGGCTCGTCGCTCTCGCCGTCGCCGATGAAGCACCACACCTTGCGGTCGGACTTCTCGATCAGGCCACGGTTTTCCAGGTAGCGCATGAACTGCGCCTGGTAGATGGCGGCCAGCGGGCCCAGGCCCATCGACACGGTCGGGGTCTGCCAGTAGTCCGGCATCAGCCACGGGTGCGGGTACGACGACAGGCCACCGCCGTCCACTTCCATGCGGAACTTGTCCAGCTGCTCTTCGCTGATGCGGCCTTCCAGGAAGGAACGCGCGTAGATGCCCGGGGCGCTGTGGCCCTGGATGAACAGCAGGTCGCCCGGGTGGTTCTCGCTCGGGGCGCGCCAGAAGTGGTTGAAGCCCACGTCGTACAGGGTGGCGCCGGAGGCGAACGAGGCGATGTGGCCGCCCAGGTCACCCGGCTTGCGGTTGGCGCGCACCACGGTGGCCATCGCGTTCCAGCGGATGATCGAACGGATGCGCCATTCCAGCTCGGCATTGCCCGGGCTCTTGGCCTCGAGCTGCGGCTCGATGGTGTTGACGTACTCGGTGGTGGGAGAGAACGGCAGGTAGGCGCCCGAACGACGGGTCAGTTCCACCATGCCTTCCAGCAGCTGATGCGCGCGCTCGGAGCCCTCGACATCAATAACGGCCTTCAACGACTCGATCCACTCCTGGGTTTCCACAGGATTCGGGTCGTTGTTCAGCACCTCGTTCAACCAGTTCATTAGCGCTCCCATAACCGCACGCACGCGCGCGACTGTTGTATAGATTTCTAGACCGCAAAGTGTAGCGCACCAAGGGCTTTCGTCACTTGGCTACGCAGGCGTATGGATGCAACCGGCCAGTGTCCGCAAGGGGCTTGCCGGGCCCGCTGAAGGCCCTGCGGCGGGCCTTGGTGGCTGCGCGGGCTGTCGCTTGCGGGCCGCTGCGCCCATGTGCAGGACGCAGTGTTACCGCTGCCGATGACGGTTGTAGGGCAGCGCCATGCCCACCTGTATCGGCTGCGCGTGCCGGCGCTGAACCGGCGACAACGTGTCGCACCTGCCTCTGGATTGGCCCCCCACCCTGCCCTCAGGGTAGGCCTCGAGTGTTGGCCTTGCCCGCTTCGGTCCGCCGTCTGGCCCTGCCTCGCTCCCTTCCACAGTGTTGCCCGGGGCGCCTCGCAAGGGGCGCCCCTTTTGCCGTGCGCGGGGCTGGCCGTGGCCCAAAACTGACCCGCTTGTGGCCGGATCGATGATTGCCGGCTTCGATATATCGATATATCGTTTGCACACTCGTTTACCGATATATCGAAATGAGCCGCACCGCTTCTCCCAGAGCCCGTTCCACCAATCTGGAAGTGCCGCGCCGCAACGGCCAGCCGCGGGTGCTCAGCCGTGGCGACCTGCGCCTGCTGGTGCTGGCCCTGATCGGCGAGCAGCCGCGCCATGGCTACGAGCTGATGCAGCTGATCAGCAACCAGTTCATGCAGGCCTATACGCCCAGCGCCGGCACCATGTACCCGCTGCTGGCCAGCTTCGAGCAGGCCGGCTGGATCGAGGCCGAGGAAGTGGACGGCAAGCGGATCTTCCGCATCACCGCCGCCGGCGAGTTCGAGCTGAAGGTGCAGCGCACCCAGGTGCGGTTGGCGCAGCGACGTGCCTTCGACCGTGCCCGCGAGATCACCAAGGCCTCGCTGCCGCCGCCGCTGGCCTGCGCCCTGCGCGAGTTCAAGCGGGCGCTGGTGCATCACCACGGCCGCTGGGCCGAGGGCGAAGCGGAAGAAGTAGCGGCGCTGCTGACGCGGGCGTCTGCCCTGCTCAACGGTACGGCCGGTAGCGAGAGCCCACCCATTTCAATGACCCAGCCAGACTGAATCCAGCCAGGTCTCCCCTACGCCGCGCGCCCCCGCGCGACACCTTTACTGGTAACCCTATGACCGAACACAACAACACGCGCCTGCGCCTGGATGTGCGCTTCCGTGAACTGACCGTGCTGCGCACCGAAGAGGTCACCCCGCACATGCGCCGCATCGTGCTGGGTGGCGCCGAGCTGGCCGGTTTCGATTCGCCCGGCGCCGACGACCACATCAAGCTGTTCTTCCCCAATGCCAGCGGCGAGATGGTGCTGCCGGTGGTGACTGCCGAAGGCCGCAGCTATCCGGCCGGCAAGGAGCCCTCGCCGGCCCGCGACTACACCCCACGCTGGTGGGACCACGAAACCGGCGAGCTGGCCATCGACTTCGTGCTGCACGACCAGGGCATTGCCGGGCCGTGGGCCGAGCGCGCGCAGCCGGGCGACACGCTGGTGATCGGCGGCCCGCGCGGCTCGTTCGTGGTGGCCGACACCTACGACGCCTACGTGCTGATCGGCGATGAAACCGCGCTGCCGGCCATCGCCCGCTGGCTGAACGTGCTGCCGGACGGCGCCGAGGTGCAGGCCTTCATCGAAGTGAGCGACGAGGCCGAACGCCAGGACCTGCCGCAGTACGAGAACGTGCGCATCCACTGGCTGGAGCGCAACGGCTTCCCGGCGGCCAGCAGCACGCTGCTGGAAGACATGCTGACCGACTTCGAGGCCCCGGACGGCGATGTCTTCTACTGGATCGCCACCGAATCGCGCCGCGCGCGGATGATGCGCAAGTTCATCGAAGGCCACCTGGGCGTGCCGCGCGACTGGATTCGTTCGACCGGCTACTGGAAGGCGCACCCGGACGAAACCGACGGCGATTGATCCCAAGACGGTGGGTGCGGCCCCCGCTTGGTGGGTGCGGACCGTTGGTCCGCACGCCCTGCAACAGGTAGTGCCGGCCGCTGGCCGGCAACCTCATGAACCTTCGGCAGGAACCTGCAATTGCCGGCCAGCGGCCGGCACTACCTCCCGCCGCGCCCACCCGAACCGCTGCGCGGCCCAGATCTCCAGCGCCACCAGCAGCGCGATGATCAACAACGGCAACAGCAGCCCGAAGTACACGCCGGGCATCATGCCGTTGATCTGCGCCTTCACCAGCCGCAGCACACCACGGGTGTGCAGCAGCTCATCCACATGCATGGTCAGCGCCTCGCGCACCACCTTGGGCTCCAGCCCGACCGTGCCGGCCTTGTCCACCAGCGTGTCTTCCACCATGCCGCGCAGCAGGCCTTCGCGCACCTTGCCGATCACCCAGCCGGTGCCGCGCGCCAACGGACCGTTGCCAAGACGATCAAGGCCGGGCAACGGATATTCGCTGAGGTAGGCCGAAGCGATGGTATCGGCCACGTCGCCCACCGTGCCCTGGCTGCGCAATGCCTCGCGCATGCGCGGGTCGTCCAGCGAGTCGGTGAAGCCTTCGCTCCAGCCTTCCACCAGGGTCTGCAGGTGCGGTTGGAAATGATCGAGCTGCTTGAACAGCGCGCGGTGCGCACCAGCAGTAAAGCCCAGCTGCAGCCCGAAGAAGGCGGTGGCCAGTGGCAGCAGCACCACGTAGCTGGCCAGCAGCCAGTGATGCCAGCGCTTGCGCCGCTGCAACCACCCCCGGCGGTGCAGCCCGCGCCAGGCGAAGATGCCCAGCACCAGGCCAAGCAACGTGCCGAGCACGCTGCCGCCCAGCAGATCGAGCACGCTCAGGCCCGACCAGAATTCGTTCAACCAGTACTGCGCGTCCTGCATGGATCTTCCTTCCGTGGTTGCGGCTGCGCCTGAAACGCCAGCCAGGTAGAGTCGACTGTTAGTCGACTATCGCGCGCAGCGCGGGGGTTTCCGGCATCGCGCCAAGAGCAGTCGACTAACAGTCGACTCTACCAAACGGAAGACCGCCGCTCCGGAACACGCCAAGCAATGCGACAATCGCGCTCCTTTCCTGCAGCGACGAGGCCCACATGGCCAAACTGACCCTGGCCAGCGTGGATGCGCTGCGTACCCGCTTTGCCGATGACGCCGCCTGCGACGCGGCGCTGGCCGCCTTCGCCGACACCGCCGCACTGCGCACGCCGCTGCGTGAGCTGGTGGAGGCACAGCACCGCTACCTGCAGGCCGAATTCGAAGTGGCGCAGGTGGCCGATGTATTGCGCCGCGACCAGAAATACGCGCCGGTGGGCCGGCCGTCGGTGCACATCGTGCAGCTGCGCAAGCAGCAGGCCGCGACCAAGCAGGCGGCGCTGATCGCACGCCAGGTGGTGGCGCAGGCCGCGCAGACCTTCGTGCGCGTGAGCGGGCTGACAGTGAAGGCCAAGCAGAGCCCGAGCGAAGCGTGCGTGGCATGGTTGGGCGCGTTGCGCTGAGGGATCGTGCGGACCAACGGTCCGCACCCACCAGATGCAGGTTGGCGTCTACCGGGTAGTGCCGGCCGCTGGCCGGCAACCCCATCAGCATCGGGCACCCCGCATGCAGCCGGCCAGCGGCCGGCTCTACCGGCACCCAAAAAGAAGGCCCGCTTTTCAGCGGGCCTTCTGCCTTCTCACGACGAGTGAGCGGGGTGCATCAAGCCGCCGGCTTTTCGCCGGTGGCTTCGGTGGTGATGCGGATCTTCACTTCATCGCTGACGTTCGGGGCATAGGCGCCGACGCCGAAATCGCTGCGCTTCAGGGTGGTGGTGGCATCGAAGCCGGCGGCCGGAACCTTGGCCATCGGGTGCTCGCCGCCGCCGTTGACGGTCACGTCCAGGGTGACCGGCTTGGTGATGCCCTTGATGGTCAGGTCACCGGTGACGGTCAGCTTGTTGGTGCCAGCGGCTTCCACCTTGGTGCTCTTGAAGGTGGCATCGGCGAACTTGGCGGCGTCGAAGAAGTCGGCGCTCTTCAGGTGCTCGTCGAACTTGGCGGTGAAGCTGTTCAGGCCGCTCAGCGGCAGCTTCACTTCCACGGTGGACTTGGTCACGTCTTCGGCGTTGTACACCAGGGTGCCTTCGACGTTGCCGAAGTGCGCGCTCGGGTTGGAGAAGCCGAAGTGGCTCCACTGGGCCAGCACGTCGGTGTGGGTCGGGTCCAGCTTGTAGGTGCCCGAGGCGATCTTGATCGCTTCGGCGGCCGGCGCGGCAGCGGCGGCATCGGCGGCCGGGGTGGCGGCCTGTTCGGTGGTGGCCGGGGCGGCGGCATCGGCAGCCGGGGCAGCGGTGTCGGCCGGCTTGGAGCAGGCGGCGATGGCCAGGGTCAGGGCCAGCGGCAGCAGCAGTTTACGGGTGGCGCTCATCTGAGGAACTCTCCGGATCGTAGGGTGGGTACACGGTGCAGCAAGAGCCTGCCACGGGACAGCAGGCCCGAAACCGATACAACGACTTACGCGATGCGCGCCGCTTCGTCGAACGACAGGCGCGGCAGACGCGGGAACAGGCCCGCCGGGTCACCGTAACCCAGGTTGACCAGGAAATTCGACTTGATCGAAGTGCCGGCGAAGAACGCTTCGTCCACCTTGGCCGGGTCGAAGCCGGACATCGGGCCGGCATCCAGGCCCAGCGCGCGTGCGGCCAGGATCAGGTAGGCGCCCTGCAGGCTGCCGTTGCGGAGGGCGGCTTCGTGGCGGCCTTCCTGCGGGCCGTCGAACCAGGCCTTGGCATCGGTGTGCGGGAACAGGTACGGCAGCTTCTCGTGGAAGTCCAGGTCGAAGCCGATGATGGCGGTGACCGGAGCGGCCATGGTCTTGTCGTGGTTGCCTTCGGACAGGGCCGGGGCCAGCTTGGCCTTGGCTTCCTTCGAGGTGACGAAGACGAAGCGGGCGGGCGTGGTGTTGGCGGCGGTCGGGCCCCACTTCACCAGGTCATACAGTTCCTGCAGCAGGCTGGCCGGGACCGGCTTGTCGAGGAAGGCGTTCTGGGTGCGGGCAGTACGGAACAGCTGGTCGAGGGCAGCAGCGTCGAGCGCGTGGGACATCGGTGGATCTCCAGGGCGGCTAAGGGAAGTCAGTGCCCGCGGGCGGCGCGGGGCGAAACGACGAGCCGCAGTGTAGAGTGTCGCGACTGTTGCAACACCCAGCAGGGCTGAAACGAATTAATGCCAATGGTGAAACGATCGAGCGCGCCATGGACGGTCACTGACGGCCGTGCGGGCAATGTCCGCCAAGCGGTCGCGCTGGCCTCGGCGCTGCGCCAGGGCACCCACCGACCGCTGGTCCTGCAGCCCCGCGCACCCTGGCGCTGGCTGTCGCCGCGGCGCCTGCCGGGTGATGTGAACGGCTATGGCGAGGCTTTCGCGTCATTGGCTGCCGAGGCCCCGGCGCTGGCGATCGGCTGTGGCCGCCAGGCCGCCGGCGCACTGCGCGTGCTGCGCGCACGTGGCAGCCAGGTGGTGCAGATCCTCGACCCGCGCATCGGCGCACGCCACTGGGATGTGGTGGTGGTGCCCGAACACGATGCCCTGCGTGGCAGCAACGTGCTGACCCTGCTCGGCAGCCTCAACCCGGTGGACGACGACTGGCTGGCCTGGGGCCGCGCCGCGTTCGCCGGCTTCAGTACCTTGCCCGGCCCGCGCACCGCGTTGCTTGTCGGTGGACCGACGCCGCTGGCGCCGTGGGATGAAACGGCGATGGTGGGCGTGTTCCAGGCGCTGGCCGGGCAGATCCGCAGCGAAGGCGGCAGCCTGCTGGCGACCACCTCGCGACGCACGCCGCCGGCGTTGGCCGAGATCCTGCGCGCGACGTTCGCCGACCTGCCGCATGTGATCTGGGGCGACGGCGGCGACGGTACGAATCCTTATGGCGGCCTGCTCGGCTGGGCCAACCGCGTGGTGGTCTCGCCCGATTCGGTGAACCTGCTGTCTGAAGCCTGCGCCACGCGCATGCCGGTGATGGTGGCGCTGGCCGATACCGCGCAAGGCCGGCTGGCGCGCTTCCAGCAGCAGCTGCGCGAGCGCGGGCGGCTGCAGGCGCATTGGCTGGACTGGCAGTACGACCGCATCGAACCACTGCGCGAGACCGCGCGGGTGGCCGCGGAAGTGAAACAGCGTCTGGCATTGGGGTAGTGCCGGCCGCTGGCCGGCAATGCTCTACGCGCTACCGAAGATCCTGACGTTGCCGGCCAGCGGCCGGCACTACCGGGTGCGCAGCGTTTTCTGAACATTTCGATCCGACTGTGCGGTTAGAGTCCAGCGTCCCCCATCACGCTGAACGTCTTCATGCGCACCCTGCTCCTGCTGCCCCTGGCCCTGCTCGCCGCCTGCTCCACCACGCCCACCGAGCTGGATCCGATCTCGTATCAATGCCAGCAGCAGCTGGACGCGTACCGCGAACAGCCGGCGCTGCGCGATCCGAAGACTGGTCAGCGCCCGCCGCTGCCGGTGGCCCCGATCAGCGACGCCTGTGACAAGGAACTCCAGCGCAAGGGCCTGGACCGCCCGCTGCGCTGACCGGCGTATGATCGGCGCGCGGGCCTGCCCGCCGTTGAAGGTACCGACATGGATCGTTTTTCCCGCCTGCCCCGCGCCGTGCTGCTGATCGCCAGCCTGCTGGTGACCGCGCCCGCTTGGGCCAACAGTTCCGAGTGCCGCGAACGCTACCCGAGCGTGGCGTCGCAGGCGGCGATGCTGGACGTGGCCTGGACCACCGCCGAACGCCTGGACGCGCTGCCCGATGTGGACGTGGTGGTCGCCGCGCGCGGTGGCCAGGACCTGAGCCGCTACGGCCTGCGCCACAGCCACCTGGCCTTCCTGCTGCGCGAGGACGACGGCCGCTGGCGCGCGATGCACCTGCTCAACCGCTGCAAGACCGACAGCTCGCAGCTGTACCACGAGGGCCTGGGCAACTTCGTCGGCGAGAGCGGCGGGCATACGGACCTGCGCATCGGCGTGCCGTCGGCGCCGCTGCGTGCTGCATTGAAGGCGATGCTCGTGTCGCCGTCGATCCAGTCCAAGGCGCTGCACGAGACCAAGTACAACGTGGTCGCCTACCCGTTCGCCACCGACTACCAGAACTCCAACCAGTGGGTACTGGAGGTGCTGGCGGCAGCGATGGCACAGGCCGACGGTGCGCCGGCCATCGTCAAGCGCGAACAGGCGCAGCAGTGGTTGCGCCAGCAGAAGTACCAGCCCAGCGTGCTGCATATCGGCCTGGGCAAGCGCGTGGGTGCGCGCCTGTTCATTGCAAACGCCACCACCACCGACCACCCCGCCGGCGAACGCATTTCCGGCAACTATTCGGTGGTGACGGTGGAATCGGTATTCGACTTCCTGCACCAGCGCAGCCAGCTGCAGCAGGAACTGGTGATCCCCCATGTGCCGGTGGCCGGTGCTGCTGCCGCCACGCCCTGAATCCCGCGAGGAGAACGACATGCGTCCGCTGCCTGTTTCCCTGATGTCGATGGTGATCATTGCCGGCCTGCTCGGCGCGAACACCGCCCATGCCGAACGCCGCATCATCATCCTGCAGGACCCGGGTCCGCAGGGGCCGAGCCTGGAAATGTCCGCGCCCCTGGTGGCTTCGGCGCGCGCCGCCGCTGCCAAGGAAGCCCGGGATGCCGGGCTGCCGCCCGGCCACGGCGCATCGGTGAAGCTGCCGCAGATGCAGGTGAGCGCCATCGCCACCACCGTCGACGGCCGCCGCGAAGTACTGCTGCGTGATGCCAACAACCCGCAGAACACCGCGTCGATGCAGTGGCCGAAGCGCCCCGGCGATCCCGCCGTGCAGTTCACCGTGGGCCAGACCGTGAACTTCGAGCCGACCGGCACCGACCAGGGCTGGCAGGTGAAGGACAACCAGGGCCGCCCGCTGGAATATCTGCCCGAGGCCACCGGCCCGCGCGACATCTTCGATACCCGGCGCTGAGCCGCCGCCCCCACGTTGACCAGGAGGTCTCCATGTTCCGTTGCCTGCGCATTCCCGCGTCCGCCCTGCTGCTCTCGGTGCTGCTGGTGCCCACTGTCCATGCTGGCGCCGCGCCGCAGTTGAACAGCAGCGAGGCCAGCGTGATCGTGACATCGTTCGTGGTGCTGTCGTTGCCACTGGCGGCCTCGATGGGCTTGTCCGAACTGTCCAAGGCGCCGTTCAAGGCCAGCGAACGCAACGGCCGAGCCACGCGCACCAAGGCAGTGCCGCTGCCGCCGATGGAGGTGAAGAAGGTGGAGACCACGCCGGAGGGCGAGCGCCAGGTACAGCTGCAGGTGCCGGACAAAGCCGACCAGACCGCCACCCTGCGCTGGCCGGCGCACGTGCATGAAGACCAGGCGGCAGGCTTCGTGGTCGGCCAGCAGGTGCACTTCGACCCCACCGAAGCCGGTGCCGGCTGGACCGTGAAAAGCGCGCAGGGCCAGGCACTGGCTTACGTGCCCACCGCCTACGCCGCTGGCGATGTGATGAGCGAAGCGCTGTAAAGCTGAACGACCGGTTTTGGCTTTGACGCGGGCCGGGCGGATAATGGGCGATCCCCTTTGTCCCCCTGGCTCGCCATGTCCGTGCGTCCTGCCCCTCTTTTTGCCCCGCTGACCGCCCGCGCCCTGGTGCTGGCGGTACTGGCGATGGGCGCGGTGGTGCTGTTGTCCAACGTACTGGTGCAGTACCCGATCAACGATTGGCTGACCTGGGGTGCCTTCAGCTATCCGGTCGCGTTCCTGGTCAGCAACCTGATCAACCGCCGCTTCGGCCCGGGCCCGGCGCGCCGCGTGGCGTGGATCGGCTTCCTGGTGGCGGTGGTGTTGTCGGTGTGGGTGGCCACGCCGCGCATCGCCATTGCCTCGTGCTCGGCCTTCATCGTGGCGCAGCTGCTGGACATCACCGTCTTCGACCGCCTGCGTCGTGGCAGCTGGTGGCGCGCACCGATGGTGGCCACCACCTGCAGCGCGACGGTGGATACCACCATTTTCTGGTCGATCGCGTTTGCCGGTTCCGCCCTGCCGTGGGTGAGCTGGGCCACCGGCGACCTGGCGGTGAAGCTGGCGATCGGCGTCTGCCTGCTGGCCCCGTTCCGCGCATTGTTGTGGAAGATGGCGCCGCTGCGGGCCACCAGCTGACCGCACATGCTCTGGTGGGTGCCGACCTTGGTTGGCACGCCCTGCAGAACTCATCGCTGCCGACAGATTGTGCCGACCAACGGTCGGCACCTACCAGGAGCGGGCATCGCAGGGCCATTGATTCGGTGGGTGCCGACCGTTGGTCGGCACGCCCTGCAGAACTCATCGCTGCCGACAGATTTTGCCGACCACCGGTCGGCACCTACCAGGAGCGGGCATCGCAGGGCCATTGATCCGGTGGGTGCCGACCGTTGGTCGGCACGCCCTGCAGAACTCATCGCTGCCGACAGATTGTGCCGACCAACGGTTGGCACATACCAGGAGCGGGCATCGCAGGGCCATTGATCCGGTGGGTGCCGACCGTTGGTCGGCACGCCCTGCAGAACTCATCGCTGCCGACAGATTGTGCCGACCAACGGTCGGCACCTACCAGAAGCGGGCATCGCAGGGCCATTGATTCGGTGGGTGCCGACCGTTGGTCGGCACGCCCTGCAGAACTCATCGCTGCCGACAGATTGTGCCGACCAACGGTCGGCACCTACCAGAAGCGGGCCATCTCAGGGCCATTGATCCGGCGGGTGCCGACCAACGGTCCGCACCCACCCAAAGTGGTTGCAGCATTTGCCCCCGCTCAGGCGAACGGCAGCTCCGCGGCTCTGCACGCTGCCGTAATCGCGGCACACGCCTCTTCAATCGCGGGCGTGGTCGGCGCCAACCGCGGGCGCCGGTCCAGCGTGCAGGCCAGGCCCACGTCCAACAGCGTGGCGTGCGCGCCATGCAGCGCCTGCGCGGTGGCATCCGGCAGGAAACCGGCAACCGCCAGCGCATCGATCAACGACGGCGTATCGCGAGGCTGCAGCAGCGCCGCATGCTGCGCACTGCGTGCCAGCACGCCGGTCTGCAGCAGGAACTCCAGGTCCACTACGCCGCCGGCACCTTGCTTCAGGTCCAGTCGAGCGGCATCGCTGCGGTCCAGCTCGGTGCGCATACGGCCGCGCATCTTCAGCACGTCGGCATACAGCACGCCCGTGTCGCGCTCACGCCCAAGCGTCTGTGCACGCACCTGCTCGAAGTCGGCCAGCAGGCTGGCATCACCGGCCACGCCACGCGCGCGCACCAGCGCCTGGTGTTCCCAGGTCCACGCGCGTTCGCGCTGGTATTCGGTGTAGCTGGCCAGCGAAGACACCAGCGAACCCTTGCCACCGTCCGGGCGCAGGCGCACATCGATGTCGTACAGGCGGCCGGCGGCGGTGACCGCGCCGAGCAGGGCCATCACTTTCTGCGCCAGGCGTGCATACCAGCGGCCCGGCTCCAGCGGCCGCGCGCCATCACTGGCATCCACGCCGGCCGGGTTGTCATGCAGGAATACCAGGTCCAGATCGGAACCGAAGCCCAGTTCAAGCCCACCCAGGCTGCCGTAGCCGATGATCGCGAAACGTCCGCCGGGAATCCCGCCGTGTGCGGCGTGCATGTCCGCTTCGGCCATCGCCAGCACGGTGACCACCACCGCCTGCGCCAGCTCGGCCAGTTGCCGGGTGCTGTCCACCGCGCCCTGGCGGCCATCCAGCGTAGCCATCGCCATGCGGAAGCTGAGCGCCAGCCGCGTTTCGTTGAGCCAGCGCAGCGCGGATTCGGGATCCTCCACCGCCAACACCTGCTGGCACTCGGCCAGCATGCCGGCGGCATCCGGCATCGGCCCGGACACGCGTACGTCCAGCAGTTCGTCCAACAGCAGCGGATACGCCGCCAGGCGCTCGGCCAGCAGCGCGCTGCGCGCCAGCACATCGACCAGCCGCGCCAGCGCACTGGGCTGCTCGTCCAGCAGCGCGAGATAGCTGGTCCGGCGCAGCACCGCCTGCAGCAGGCCAAGCACACGCTTGAGCGCGGCGTCGGGTTGTGGCGAGCGCGTGGCCGCATGCAGCAGTGCCGGCAGCACGCGATCCAGCCGCGCACGCGCCGCATCGGACAAGGACTTCACGCCGGTGCCCTGGGCGAAATCGCGCAGCGACTGGTCAGCGCCGTTGGCATCGAGGAACCCGGCTTCGGCCAGCAGTGGTGCGTTGCTGCCTTCGGGCAGGCTGCGCCAGTAGTTGGCCAGCGCGTCGGGCGCGGCCTGGCCCTTGCGCGGCGCCAGCAGCGCGGCAAATTCAGTACTGACCCGCTGCTGCTGTTCGGCCAACGCCGCGCGCAGCACGTTCCAGTCCGCATGGCCGAGGCCGACGGCGATGCGTTCGCGGTCCAGCGCGTCGCTGGGCAGTACGTGGGTCTGCGCGTCGCGCAGCATCTGCAGGCGGTTCTCCAGCCGGCGCAGGAACAGGTAAGCCTCGCGCAGTGCGGCGCCATCCTCGGGCGCGATCTGTCCGGCGGCGACCAGTGCATCCAGCGCCACCAGCAGGCGACGCTCGCGCAGTGCCGGTTCACGGCCACCGCGGATCAGCTGCAACGCCTGGCACAGGAATTCGATTTCGCGGATGCCACCGGCGCCACGCTTGATGTCCTCGTGCAACTCGCGGCGCGCGACCTCGGCGGTGATCGCCGCCTTCATTTCGCGCAGGCCATCGAGCGCGGTGAAATCGAGGTAGCGGCGGTACACGAACGGGCGCAGGGTCTGCAGCCACGCTTCACCGGCGGCGATATCGCCGGCCACCGCGCGCGCCTTCAGCCACGCGTAGCGTTCCCAGTCGCGGCCCTCGCGCTGGAAATACTGGTCCATCGCCGCGAACGACAGCGCGACGCGGCCGGCGCTGCCGAACGGGCGCAGGCGCAGGTCGACACGGTGGCTGAAGCCATCGACGGTGGTTTCGTCCAGCAGCTTGGCCAGGCGCTGGCCGAGGCGGGCGAAATACTCTTCGGCGGCCAGCGCGCGCGGGCCGTCGGATTCACCACCGTGCGGATAGGCGTAGACCAGATCGATATCGGAACTGAAGTTGAGCTCGCCGCCGCCCAGCTTGCCGAGGCCGAACACGACCAGCTGCTGCGGCGTGCCTTGGTCATCGGCGATGACGCCGTGGCGCTGGGCGAATTCCTGCTGCAGGGCCTCCAGCGCAAGCCGCAGGCAGTCTTCGGCCAGGGTGGTGGCGCCGGCCAGGGTCTGCGCCACGTCGTCCAGCCCGGCAAGGTCGCGCCAGATCAGCCGTGTGGACATCGCCGCACGCCAGCGCCGCAGCTGTGCCGGCCAGTCGCTGGGCTGCAGCGGGTCGAGCACCGGCGCCGGGATCGGCGGGCAGCCGGGCGCGGCCAGCTGCGCCAGCAGCGCGGGTTGACGCACCAGGGTGTCCAGCGCGAAGTCGCTGGCCACCGCCAGCCGGGTCAGCAACGGCAGCAGGTCGGCCGGGATGGGCTCGGTCAGGACCTGGGCCAGGCGCGCCAGGGCGCGGTCGACAAGAGGCTGCAGGGAGGCGGGCAGATCAGCGGGGGCGAGGGTCATGGGCTGATTGTATCGACCCGGTCGGGACGCAACGGACCCGGTAGTGCCGGCCGCTGGCCGGCAACCCCGGTAACCTTCGGCAGCATCATCGGATCTGCCGGCCAGCGGCCGGCACTACCAAGTCAACGGATCTGCCGGCCAGCGGCCGGCATTACCAACAATGGAGGCCGCGTATTCATACTGGGCGACAGGCAATAAAAAAGCCCGCTTGCAGCGAACTGCCAGCGGGCTCTGCTCCCTCCCCCACGTCGGGATGCAGGGCCATCGTGCGGGCTGCGAAAGCACTTTGCACGCTGCACTGCAAAACAAAACCGACGGGTTTGGGTGAGTCCCTGGGGAAAAGCCATTCCACGAAGGTAGAACCCCCCGTACGGATGAGGATGGCCGATAATCGGAATTCCCCCCAGCAACACGTGTCGTCATGTCTGTTGATCGCATCGCCAACGCGCGTCTCCGTGACCGCGTGGTCTCCGCAGAGGCCGCAGCCGCGCTGATCCAGCCCGGTGAAACCGTGGCCATGAGCGGCTTTACCGGCTCCGGGTATCCCAAGGCCGTTCCCGTCGAACTGGCCCGCCGCATCGAAGCGGTGCATGCCCAGGGCAACCCTTTCCAGATCAAGCTGATGACCGGCGCCTCCACCGCGCCGGAACTCGATGGCGCGCTGGCCAAGGCCGATGGCATCGCCATGCGCATGCCGTTCCAGAGCGACCCGGATGCGCGCAACCGCATCAACGAGGGCAAGCTGGACTACATCGACATCCACCTCAGCCACGTTGCCCAGCACGTGTGGTTCGGCTTCTACGGCGAGATCGATACCGCCGTGATCGAAGTCTCGGCCATCCGCGAGGATGGCTCGCTGGTGCCCTCCACCTCGGTCGGCAACAACAAGACCTGGCTGGACCTGGCGAAGAAGGTGATCGTCGAGGTCAACGAATGGCAGCCGGCCGGCGTCGACGGCATGCATGACATCTACTACGGCACCGCGCTGCCGCCGCACCGCAAACCGATTCCGCTGGTGAACGCCAACGACCGCATCGGCGACACCGCGCTGCGCTGCGACCCGGACAAGATCGTGGCCGTGGTACGCACCAACGGCCCGGACCGCAACAGCCCGTTCAGCCCGATCGATGCGACCAGCGAGCAGATCGCTTCGCACCTGATCGAGTTCCTCAAGCACGAAGTGAAGAAGGGCCGCCTGCCGCCGAACCTGCTGCCGCTGCAGTCGGGCGTGGGCAACATTCCCAACGCGGTGCTGGCCGACCTGGCCAAGAGCGGTTTCCGCGACCTGGCCGCGTTCACCGAAGTGATCCAGGACGGCATGCTCGACCTGCTGCGCGACGGCGTGCTGAGCTATGCCTCGTGCACCGGCTTCGCGCTGAGCCCGCAGGCCAACGAGACGTTCAAGGAGAACATCGATTTCTACCGCGAGCGCATCATCATGCGCACGCAGGAAATCTCCAACCATCCGGAACTGGTGCGCCGCCTGGGCTGCATCGGCATGAACGGCATGATCGAGGTGGACATCTACGGCAACGTCAATTCGACGCACGTGATGGGCACGCGGATCATGAACGGCATCGGCGGTTCCGGCGACTTCGCCCGCAACGGTTTCCTGTCGGCGTTCCTGAGCCCGTCCACCGCGAAGAACGGCACCATTTCGGCGATCGTGCCGATGGCCAGCCATGTCGACCACACCGAGCACGACGTGTCGGTGATCGTCACCGAACAGGGTCTGGCCGACCTGCGTGGCCTGACCCCGCGCAAGCGCGCGCAGGTGCTGATCGACAACTGCGCGCATCCGGATTTCCGTCCGCAGCTGCAGGATTACTTCGACCGCGCCAGCCGCGAGAGCTACGGCAAGCACACCCCGCACCTGCTGCCGGAAGCGCTGTCGTGGCACCAGCGTTGGCTGGATACCGGAACGATGAAGGGCTGATTGCGTTGGGGGTCAGAGCCCTTTTCTACCAAAAGGGGATCTGACCCCGATCATGCGCAACGTCGGGGTCGGATCCCTTTCCACAGGAAAGGGCTCTGACCCCAGCTACGGAATCGGGTAGAGCCGGCCGCTGGCCGGCTTCCCCAACAGCCGGCCAGCGGCCGGCTCTACCTTCACGCGATGCGCAGGCTCGCCAGCGATTCGGCCTCCAGCCGCTCGTAGATCTCGAATTCGTCATTCACCGCCACGCCCAGCGCCTGCTCGAAGGCCTCGCGGTTGGCATGTGCGGCATAGGCGCGCTGTTCTTCACCACCCAGGTTCGACTGGAAGATGCCCGCGGCACTGACCGGCAGGAAATCCTCATAGACGATCGGGTCGGCCGTGGCCAGGCCGGCGGCCACCAGCACTTCAGCCGGCAGATCCGCCACGCGCTCGGGCGCGGCACGGCCGGCGTCGGTCAGCTGGTAGCGGTAATAGCCCAGTCCTTCCTGGCGCAGCGTGTCATGGTCATCCGGGAAGCTGGCGAACACCGCCTGCAGGCGTTGGCCGTAGTCGCCACCGGTGCTGCCTTCGCCACCGGCATCGCGGGCCTGGGACAACAGCTGGTCGTACAGCGCGCGGCCCTTCGGGGTGAGCGCAAGGCCGCGTTGTTCGATCTCGCCGAAGCGCGCGGTATGGGTGCCGGCATCGCCGCCTTCGCCGCCCGGGAAATGCACGGCCTCTTCCAATGCCTTGAAGCTGGTCTGGCGCAGCAGGATCGGGCAGGCGCGGCGCGGCGGGCCTTCGATCACCGCCTTGGCGGCCATGCCGTGTTCGATCATCGCCGCCTGCGCAGCGTCGATGTCCAGCGTGCGCGGGGTCAGGTGATTGATGTGCGGGCCACGGAAACTGACCACGTCGGCCACCAGGCGGTGCGCGTTGTGCAGCGCGTGGTAGGTCGGCAGGTCGACGGTGGCATCGCCGTGCCAGCGGAAGGTTTCCAGCGCTTCGTCGACGAAGCGTTCGGCATCGGCCTGCGACAGGCCGCCGTCACGCTCGGCCTGGTCGATCAGTGCCAGCGCGCCGTCGGTGAAGATGCGGCGGCGCGCAAGGATCTTCGCCGATTCGGCACGCAGCGCTTCGTCTTCGATCAGCTCCAGGCGCAGCAGCGAGGTGAACACGCGGAACGGATTCTGCGCCAGCGCCGCGCCGGTGAGCGGGCGGAACGCGGTGGAATGCACCGGCACGCCCGCGACCGACAGGTCGTAGTAGCCGACCGGGTACATGCCCATCACGGCGAACAGGCGGCGCAGCGTGGCCAGTTCCTGCACGGTGCCCACGCGGATCGCGCCGTGGCGCTCTTCATCCAGGCGTGCGCGCTCGTCGTTGCGCTGCAGCTGCGCGGCCAGCGCCGGGTCCTGCTCCAGCACCTGCGCGTTGATCCGCTCCACCAGTTCCACCAGCGTGCCGTACAGCGGCACTTCGGTGCGGTACATGCGGGACATGGCCTGTGCGAACAGGCGGCGGATCACATCAGGCGAAACCAAAGAGGCGCTCATCAGTCACTCGATTACGGGAACGGGGGAACAGCTCGGACCCGTATTGTCGCCGGAGCGCGCGGTGGCGGCGATATGCAGAGCAACATGAAACAAACCGGTAGTGCCGGCCGCTGGCCGGCAATCTCCGGATGCCTGGAAGGGTGCAATTACCGGCCAGCGGCAGGCACTACCGCTTGAGCTGGCGCTTCAGGGTGGCATCCAGGGTGATCGGCCGGTCCCAATGCTGGTAGCTGGCCACGATGGCGTGGCGCACGGCACGGTAATGCAGGTTGTCCGGATTGGTGGGCATCCGCTTCACCACCGCTTCCCAGCCGCCGTCCGGGTCCTGGCTGAAGGCGCGCACGCTGTCGCGGCAGGTCTGGCCGCTGGCCTTGGCCCAGAAGCAGGCGAAGTAGATGTCCCCGGCCTGCCAGCCATGGGTGGTGAACAGCGCGCTGATGTAGCCACGGGGCACGTCGGCATAGCGCGATACCTCATCGAGAAAGGCATCCGGGTAGCGTTCGGCGTAATGGTTGATGTCCTGCAGCTGGGCATCAACCCAGCTGTCGCCGGTTGCCACCTCATACGCAGCCGAACGCTCGGCGGTCTGCTGGGCCAGCACGGTGGCCGGCGCCAGCAGCAGGGACAACAGCAACACGCGCAGTCGGTAATTCATGCCCCGATTCTGCCGCAGCCGCCGGGCCCTGTCAGGCCGCCGCAGCGGCCTTGGCTTCGATCGCCGCCAGTGCGGCCGGCCAGTCGTGGGCGGTGTCGGCGGTGACCATGCGCGGTTCATCGTCGGCCACGCCGTGCTGGGTCTCGTGGGCCCAGGTCACCGCGTACGGGGTATGCACGCCCCAGCCACCCAGGGTAACCACCGGCTCGATGTCCGAACGCAGCGAGTTGCCGACCATTACGAAGCGCTGCATCGGCAGGTCGAACTCGGCCAGCACGCGGGCGTAGGTTTCCGGGTCCTTCTCCGAGACGATCTCGATGCGCGGGAACAGCTCGCCCAGGTTGGCAACCTTGATCTTCGCTTCCTGGTGGAACAGGTCGCCCTTGGTGATCAGCACCACCGGGTAGTGCTCGGCGATGGCCGCCACCGCTTCGCGCACACCGTCGATCAGTTCGACCGGGTGGCGCAGGGTGTCGTGGCCGATATCCAGGATGCGCTGGATGTCCTTCGCTTCGATGCGCTGCCCGGTGATGTCGATGGCCGCTTCGATCATCGACAGCGTCATGCTCTTCACGCCGTAGCCGAAGGTGCCCAGGTGGCGCTGCTGCACTTCCAGCAGGTGGCGCGCAGTCTGGGTGTCGTGCACGTCGACGTAGCGCGACAGCAGGTCAAGGTAGTCCTGCTCGGCCTTGCGGTAGTAGTCCTCGCTCTTCCACAGCGTATCGTCACCGTCAAAACCGACCAGGCCGATGGCGCTCGACGGCGCAGGCGTGGAGGTGTTCATCGCGCAAGGATACAGGGGCCGTGGTGACGAAAAAAACCCGGGCGGCCGAAGCCGCCCGGGTTCCCATACGCCCCGATACAGGTCTTACCTGCCCTGCGCACCCTGCGCTGCGCCACCGGCGCCGGCCTGCTGGGCGGCGACATAGGCCTTGTACTCATCGGCGCTCAGCTCGCCATCCTTGTTGGTATCAGCCTGGTCGAACACCTGGGCCAGGCCCGCGTTCACCTGCGCCTCGGTCTTGCTGATGGTGCCGTTGCCATCGGTATCGATGCTGGCCCAGGTCTGGCCACCGCCGTTGGCCTGCGCCGATGCGGCTGCGGCAGCGTTGGTCGCCTGGTCGGCAGCCTGGCCGGCCTGTGCAGCCGCCTGCTGGGCCTGTGCGGCCTCGTTCTGCGCATGCGCCGCCTGCTGCTTGGCCGACTGGGCCATCGCCGGAATGGCCAGCACGCTGCCAGCGGCGACGATCAGGGCGATCAGGGGCTTGCGGTTGCGAATAGTCATCAGGGGTGTCTCCTGCCAATTGGGTGGTGTTGCGCGGCGTGTTGTCTCCGCACGGCACCTACCCTGCCACTCCGTTTCTGAATCGATTTTGCCCCGCGACCCGCGTCAACACGCACCATTAACCACTCGCCCCCGCGCATGCATTAGCGCGGTGGTTAGCAGCAAGTGAGCAGCTCATAAGATGCGCATTCAGCGCTGCCGGATTTAACCGGCAACCAACGAAAAACCTGCGTCAGTCGACGGTTTTTTCCGATGACCGCGAACTGAACAACACCCAGCCGAGCGCAACACCGGCGAGCGCACCGGCGATTTGCAGCACCACGCGGCTGCCGAGTTCGTTCGGATCGTGGATGGTTGCCAGGAACAGGCGCGCGTACAGCGGCGACTCCAGCCGCACGATGCCCATGTAGAACAGCTTCCATGCATCGATGCCGGCGGAGATGATCACGGCGATGACACAGGACCACCCGATCGCGTGACCCGCGGTCCAGTGCAGGAGCCGGCACAGCTGCGACCACAGGAAGTACACCAGCAGCCCGACCAGCAGGGCGATGGCGCCGGCTTCCAGGGTACCGAGCAGGCCGAAGTGCAGGGGAAGGTTCATCGGGTGGGCAGGGATGAAGAGGCGGCCAGTGTAAGGGATCTGCCCCGGACCCAATCCGGTAGCCCCAGTAGATCCACGCCATGCGTGGATGAATCTCCATCGAAATCGAGTATCTCGACGATTGAACAAAAAGCAGCCGATGAACAAAGAGCAGCCGAGTATGGGCTCGGCTCTACAACGGACCGCGCGGGAAACTGTCAGAGGCTGGGCGGTGCCGGAGTGCGGGGTGTCAGCCGCATGGATGCGGCTGCCAAGCCTCCATGGACGGATTTACGGCGTCCCCGCACTCCGGCACCGCCCAGCCAACCCACGGAACGCACGCTGTTGCTGTTGCGTCTGATGTTGCCGGCCAGCGGCCGGCACTACCGCGGGTGCAGGGCGCAGCCCTGCCGATACCCCTACCGCACCGGGACGTCGTACGCGGTGCCGGGATCCGGTTCGGGCTGCAGGGTGTAGTGCCACCACTCCTGCGGATAGTTGACGAAGCCACGGCGCGCCATCGCCTGCACCAGCTGCTGGCGGTTCGCCTGCTGCACAGTGCTCAGCCCGCTCGTCCGGGTATGCGCGCGCGGGCCAAAGAAATCGAAGTCGGTGCCCATGTCCAGCGGCGTGCAGGCGCCAGTGCGGCAATCCAGCAGGCCAAGATCAACCGTGGCGCCACGACTATGGCCAGAACGCTCGGCGATGTAGCCGTCGGCCAGCAGCCGTGGCTTGTCCAGGTCCGGGTACTGCTGTGCCTTGCGCGAGAGTTCGCGCGGATCGTTCACCCAGGCCATGAAGGCCTGCACCGAGCGCACCGGCCGGTAGCAGTCGTAGAGGCGCAGGCCAAAGCCCTGCGCGCGCAGATCCTGTTCTACCTGCGCCAGCGCTTTCGCCACGGGCGCCAGCAGGTAGCAGGATGGCGCCTCATAGCCGGGCACGCGCGCGCCGGTGAAGTTGTTGGCATTGGCGTATCGGATGTCCATGTCGATGCCTGGCGACAACGTGCGGATTTCCACCAATCCGGCGCTGGCCGCATCGGTGGCCGGCGAAACGCGCGGTGGCTCAGCGGCGTCGGCGGTCGCCGCCAGGGCAGTCGCCAGTACGAGTGAAATGCAGGTCCTGGAAGTCATAGCTGAAGTCGATGTCCGGATCGATGGCACGCAGGTCCAGTGTCGGCGCCGGGCCCTCGCCCGGCTGCAGCCACGCCTGCGTCTCGTCACCCAGCGTATCCCAGCGCAGCAGCCAGTGCCCCTGCAGTTGCAGCACCGTGGCCTGCAGTCGGGGCGACTTGTCCACGCTGAAGCGCAGGCCATCCTTGCCCGGGCACAGCGAAGCCGGGCCCAGCCAGGGGTCGGAGTAGCGGCCCTGCCAATGCGGCAGGTCATTGCCGCGTGCCGGCGGTGCGGCGGTGGTCGCTGGCCGTTGATGACCAGATGCTGCCTGCGCTGCCCGGTCAGCCTTCAGTTCGGCCAGGTACTCCATCGCCGGGCGCGCATCGTCTGGTGCGGTGAAGCGCTTCAGCGTGGCCTGCATCAGCGCCGTGCGTGCATCCTCGCCTTCGCCGTTGATCAGCATCACCACGCCGACCCTGCGGTCAGGAAGCAATGCCACCGACGAGTACATGCCCGACAACGTGCCGGTATGCGCCACCTTCCACTGCCCGTCCATGTCCGACACCCGCCAGCCATATCCATAGCCGTAGAAATGCGCGTTGTCCCAGCGCCGCTGGCGTTCACCCAACGGCATCGGCATGTGCAGGGTCCACAGCGTGCGCCGCTGCTCGCTGCCCAGCCAGTCCGGCACCAGCGCGGGATCGAGCAGCACCTGCATCCAGCGTGTCATGTCGCGCAGCGAACAACGGATGCCTCCCGCCGCCATCGAGGGCAGGTCCGGGCTGATCGCAGCATCGGCGTTCACCACTTCGTTGCGTTCACCACGCCAGGCATGCGGCTGTGCCACGTTGCCCACGTGTTTCACCGACCACGCACCCACCTGGCAGCGCGTCATGCCCAGTGGTTTGAACACCTGCTCGCGCATCAGCTGGTCATACGGCTTGCCACCCGCTGCCGCCGCCACTTCGCCGGCCACCACATACATCAGGTTGTCGTAGGCGTAGTGACTGCGGAAGCTGCTGACCGGCTTGAGATGCGCCAAGCCGGCGATGATGTCGGCGCGGGTGAACGCGTTCGGCTCCGGCCACAGCATCAGGTCCCCGGCGCCCAGGCCAAGGCCACTGTTGTGGATCAGCAGGTCGCGCACCTGCATCTGCTCGCCCACCCACGCATCGTGCATGCGGAAGCCCGGCAGATGCCGCTGCACCGGATCATCCCAGCGCAGCGTGCCCTGCTGCACCAACCGCGCCAGCAACGCAGCGGTCATCGCCTTGCTGTTGGAGGCGATCTTGAACAGCGTGTCCTCGTTGATGCGGCCGCCATCGCCGCGCGCCCCCTCTGCATGGCGATGGACCACCTGTCCGTTCTCGACCACCGCCAACGCCAGCCCGGGCAGATGCTCGGCCCGGACCACGGTCGCGATGTCGGCCTGGATGGCTGCACTGTCGGCCGACGAAGCGGACGGTGCGGCCAGTGCCGCCGCGAGGATCAGCAGGTGGTGCATGCGGGCAGCTCCTCCATTGCCCGCGCCGTCACGGTGGACGGCGCGGATCGTGGCCTCAGAAGTTCCAGGTCACCACCAGCTGGGTGTAGCGCGGTGCCTGCCAGCGCGTACCGGTAGCGAACGTCGCCTCGCGATACTGGCCGGGCTGCGCCTCGTAGCGCTGGTGCACGTTGATGGTCTTCTGGTTGTTGAACAGGTTGTACACCGACAACCGGGCACTTAGGTCGATGCCCTCCACCGGCAGGCGCCAGGTCACGTTGGCGCCCATGGTCCAGGTCCACGGCAGGCGACCAAACGCGCCGCGCGGGCTGTACTCGAACTGGCGCTGGTTGTACGGGCCCGAACAGTTGGCCACGCACAGCCAACCGGTGCCACCACCACTGCCTTCACTGGACGTGCTGCCACCGGCGATGGAGTCGTTCGGCCACATCACGCCGTAGGCGGTGATCGGGCCACCGGACTGCACCTGCAGCGTGGTGCCGAACGACCACTGCTTGTTCAGCGCATACGCGGCACGCAGCTTGAACTGATGGCGGAAATCGTTGAACAGAACCCCATAGCGTTCATTGGTGGCCGGGTGGTCCCAGAACTGCACCATGCCGGTGTCGCCGTAGTTGGTATCGGAGTTTACCGGGCCTTCGAAGTTGCCCTCGCTCTTCGACCACAGATAGGACGCGTTGAACATCCACTTCTCGTCCCAGGCGCGGTCGATCTGGAACTCCAGCGCCTTGTAGGTGCGCTTGGGCTTGGAGTAACCGATCACCTCGCCGCTGCCGCCCTTTCGATAGCCGCTGTTGGCGGTGTCGATGGTGATCCAGCCTTCGTTGGCGCAACCGATGCTCTTGTCGCCCCAGATCGTCAGGCTCTCGCCCGGGTTGGCGATCGGCCACAGCGTGCTGGGGGTCGGGCCGCACGGGGTGTAGTTGATGCGGATGTCATCCAGCGCGCGGGTCATGCGCCGGTAGGTGGCATTGACGCCCCACGACCAGGCCTGGTTGATCATGTTCTGGAAGCCCAGGATGTATTCGTCCTGGTAGACCGCCTTCAGGTCGCGGTCCACGCTCTGGCGCAGGTCGGCACCGCCGGTGTTCATGCGGGTGTCGGTCGGCCCGATCTGCTGGCCGACGATCGGTGCCATGTACGGCGAACCGGTCGGCGAGGTTTTCTGCTCCCAGCCGTTCAGCACGTAATAGCTGTATTCGTCGGTCAGGCCACCGGCGAAGTTCACATTGATGTTGTTGGTGACCGGCAGGTAATAGCGGCCGGCGTTGCCGAACAGCTTGGTGCTGCCATCGCCGCGCATGTCCCACGAGAAGCCGACGCGTGGCGCGATCAGGTCGTCCATCTTGATGAACGCTTTGCCGGCAGCGGTGCGGTTCTCGAAGCGGTCCCAGCGCACGCCGAGGTTCAGCATCAGGTTCGGGGTGATGTTCCAGATGTCTTCCAGATAGAAGGCATTGGCCTCGGTCTCGAAGGTGCCGCCGGAGCGGCGGTTGCGAGCGCGCAGCATCTCGGTGACGCCAGCCGGTACGTAGGCGTTGGCGCCATCCCACACTTCATCGCCGGGGCGCGCCACGTAGGCGGTGTAGCTCAGCTCGGTCGGCCCTGGATAACGGGTGGACTGCTTGGTGGTCATCAGTTCGCGGTCGACACCGAAACGCAGCAGGTGATCACCGAGCTGCCATTCGAAATCCAGGCGCGCGACATCGCGGGTGTCATCGCGCTCGGCCACCGCCGCGCCGGTCGGGTGGCAGCCCGCGCGCAGCCCCTGCAGCTTGCCCAGCCGCGGGCCGTAGGTGCTGTCGGTGAACACCGGGCTGCAGGCCTGGTCCAGCGACGAGTTGGTGAAGGCACGCTGCTTGTTCTGGCCGACCATGGCGCGCGCGGTGAAATTCTGGCCGAAGTGGCCGGTGTAGGTGGCCGACCAGTTGCGGCCGCCGGTCTCGGTGACCGAGTCGCCACCCCAGGAACCGATCCGGTCCGCATTCCAGTTGTAGCCGTACGACGCGTTGGTGACATCGCCCTCGTCGGAGAACGCCAGCAGCGCCAGGCTGTGGTTGTCGTTGATGTTCCAGTCCAGCTTGGTGCCCCAGAAGCCGTTGCCGGAGTCGTTCTTGAACCAGGTACTGCCATCGGACGAGGTGTTGTGGCCCTTGTCGCTGCGGTCCTCGTACATCGCGAACAGGAACAGCTTGTCCTTGACGATCGGTCCCGAGCCCCAGACGTTGGTCTTCAGGAAGGAGTTGTTGTCGCGGCTTCCGTAGGAATGCGGGGTGCCGTCGCGGTGGAAATGATCGCCGCCACTGGCGCGCCACGCACTGGGCTCGGCGGTGACTTCAACGCCGCCTTCGAACTCGTTGCTGCCCGAACGGGTCACTGCATTGATCACGCCACCGGTGGAGCGGCCGAACTCGACCGAGTAGCCACCGGTCTTGACCTGGAATTCCTTGAAGAAGGCGAACGGCGCGGTGCTGAAGCCACGACGGGTATACATGTCGGTGACATTCAGGCCGTTGATGAAGACCGCATTCTCGGCCACCGATGAACCGGCGAACGACAGGCCTCCGAATGACGAGTTGCCGCCGGCCACGCCCGGCGCCATCAGCGCGACCGCGGACAGGTCCTGCGCCACCGGCAGCCGCGAGATCTCCTGGCGGTTGATGTTGAACGAGGTTTCGGTGGAGTACACATCCACGCGGTTGACCACGCGGGTGCCAACCACCTGCAGTGCATCCAGGTTGGTGACACCGCCGCCGCTGCCCAGATTGACCGTGGTGGTACCGCCGACGGCAACGCTCACCGATACCTGGTCGCCCAGCTTCTGGCCATCGCGGCTGAGCTGCAGCTGGTAGTCGCCCACCGGCAGCTGGCCGAGGCGGTAGCTGCCATCGGCGCCTACGGTGACGGTACGGGTCAGGCCGGTGCTGCTGCTGACCACGGTCACCTGGTCACCGGCGGTTGCACGGCCGGCGACTGCACCGCTCACGTTCTGTGCCATCGCGATGCCGGGCAGCACTACGCCCAGACACGCCCCGAGGGCGACGCACAACGCCGCCCGCTTGATGCTGTAAGCCTTCATCCCCTGCTCTCTCCTGCAAGAATTGAATGGTGTGGAATGCGATGTGTCGCGCTAGCGTTGCCTGGCTGGCAGTACCCGCCACTGGAAGTCGTAGCTCCATTGGTCGAAGTACAGGTTGCCGCCTGCCCACTCGGCCTCGCCGCGCTGCGAGTCGACCGTTTCCGAGCGGAAGTGCTGCTTGGCCGGCACGAAGGGCTGGCCGAAATCGTCGTTGAAAGCAATGCGGTAGCCGTCGAGGCCACCCAGATAGAAATCGCGCAGTGCAGGCACATCGCTGGCAAGCGCGCCGGTGGTCACGTCCATCGGCAGCCAGCCGTATGGCGCCAGGTAAACCTGTCCCCAGTCATGCAGGTTGTTGTAGCCGCTGCCATCGTCGGAGAACACCATGCCCGACTGCCAGCGTGCAGGAATGCCGTTCATGCGCAGCAGCGCAATCAGCAGCAGGGTCTGCTGGCCACAGTCGGCATGGCCGGCGCGCAGCCCGTAATCGCTGATGTTGCTGAGCGTCGAGTATTCGCGCGCACCGGCCCATGGAATGCGGTCCACGGCAGCAAACAGCTTGCGCACCACTTCATAGGGGCGAGTCTCGCCCTGCAGCACCTGGTCGGAGAACAGCTTCAGCGCCGGGGTGAAGCGCACATGTGGCAGCTGCTCGGCCAGATAGGGCTTCAATGCGGGATCATTCGGGGTGGCCTGCACCTTCGCGGGATCGATCGCGGTGTGTCGCGCGAAGACCGTTACCGCATAGCGGATCTCGAACCGGGTCGGCTTGCCGGCTACGGCTTTGGCTTCCAGATAGGCGGTGCGCTGCAGGGTACTGGCCGGTGCCACCCGTGCCTTGGCCGGGGCGCTGCCCAGCCACTGCACCTGTTCCTGCTGGCCCGGGATCTCGCGCGGGTATGGAATCCAGGCGCGTACGGTTTCACCCGCCGGGACGGCATCGGCTTTCACCGTGAGCGACTGGGTGAACTCAACACGCTGCGGCAGTACGGACGCCTGGCCACTCTGTTCGGCCGCGGCAAGCACGCGCGCGTGGTGCGCGTTGAGCACTTCGTTCGGGCCCGGCGGTGACATCGGTGCATCCGCGCGGCGGCGTGCGCGTGCTTCGTCACTGAGCAGGAACAGGTTCGCCGGTGCACGCTTGAAATACCAACGCGTACCATCGATATCGAGATGCTCGATCAGGCCGAGTTGATCCCACCGCGCGAACTCCTCGTCGGTCAGGTCGGGAATCCAGCGGCGCACGGCCGCCTTGGCGGCGGTTTCGTCGAGGGAAAAATCCTGGCGGATGCGGCGCATGCGCTCACGCTGGAACGCGCCTTCGGCAGCATCGCTCCCGGCCGCCAGCAGCGCATCGGCGTCGCTGAAGCGGCCGCTGTCGATCAGGTCGATCACCTGCGTTTCGCGCGCACGCTGCTGGCTGCTGCGCCCGTCTGCCGCCTGCGTGGCCGACGCCCACAGCAGCAGCGCGGCACACAGGCCGGCAGCAGCAGGCAGACGCGGTTTGCGAACGGCAGGATCCACAGCGACACTTCCCCAGCGCGGGTGGTAACGGCTGTGTAACACGGGCCGGAATGCCGGTCAATAATTTATTCTTGCTTTCGATGCCAAAAGGAATAAATATTCCAACAGGCATTCGAGGAGGGTGTGCACCGCATGAGCCTGGCTTCCCGCGAACCGCACCGGCGTTGGCCGCGCCGGTTGACCCTGGCCCTGTGCCTGCTGGCCGCACCAGCCTTTGCACAGGCGGCACCACCGCCCGACCCGGGTGCGCCGCTGCCCTATGTGATCGGCCTGCACGAGGCCTACCTCACCCCGCATTACTGGGCCGCGCGCCTGGACAACGCTGATGCGCCGATTCTGGATCGCACACAGATCGAGGCGCAGAACGCGCGGATGCGGGCGCAGGACAGCCATATCCAGGACATCGCCACACTGCCCGCCCAGCTTGATGCGGCGACGGTGCGTGCCAGCATCAGCGCGCTGTCCAGCTGGCCCACGCGTGCACTGTTCAACGAGACGGGCCAGGCCATCGCCCCCGCGCTGCGCAGCGGCATCGAAGCCAACCTCGGCCTCGATGCGATTCCTGCCCAGGTGGCACCGGCCTATGGGCTGGTGGTGAAGCGCGCGGCACTGCGTACCTTCCCCACCCGCGAGCGCGTCTTCAGCACCGCCGGTGACACCGACATCGACCGCTTCCAGGAATCGGCGCTGTTCCCCGGCGACAAGGTCGCGGTGGTTCACCGCAGTGCCGACGGCCGCTGGCTGTTCGTGCACAGCGAGCGCTACAGCGCGTGGATCGAAGCCGACGCCATCGCCAGCGGCGACAAGGCCACAGTGCTCGGCTATGGCACGAAGGGCCCGTACCGCATTGTCACCGGCGCCACCGCGCAGACCGCCCACACCCCGGAGGAACCGCGCGTATCGCGCCTGCAGCTGGACATGGGCGTACGCCTGCCGGTGCTGGCCGACTGGCCTGCGTCAGAGCCGGTGAACGGCCAGCAGGCGCATGCCTCGTGGGTGGTGCAGTTGCCGGTGCGCGAGGCCGATGGGCGTCTGAAGCTCGTACCGGCGCTGCTGCCGCGCTCGCAGGACACCGCCGCCGACTACCTGCCACTGACCCCGCGCCTGCTGCTGCAGCAGGCCTTCAAGTTCCTGGGCGAGCGCTACGGCTGGGGCCATGACTACGACACCCGCGACTGCAGCGGGTTCGTCTCCGAGATCTACCGCAGCTTCGGCGTGCTGCTGCCGCGCAATACCAGTGCACAGGCGGTCAGCCCGGCACTGGATCGCCTGCCGTTCACCGACAAGGTCGGCAAGGCCGCGCGCGACCGTGCGGTCACCGAACTACAGGTCGGCGACCTGGTCTACATCCCCGGCCACGTTATGATGGCCATTGGCCACGTCGACGGCCGCACCTGGGTGATCCACGATACGGCGGGCGGCAGCTGGTTCGGTGCCGACGGCAGACGTGTGCAGGCCCATCTCAATGGTGTTTCGGTCACGCCGCTGGAGCCGATGATGGCCAGCGATACCGTCCGCTACATCGACCGCATCACCAACATCCAGCGCCTGCGGGCCAAGACCCCCTGAATGAAGATCACTGCCATCGAACTGGGCATGCTGCGCGTGCCGCTGAAGACGCCGTTCAAGACTGCCCTGCGCACGGTGGAAACCGTGGAAGACGTGGTCGTACTGATCCGCACCGACACCGGCAACACCGGTTACGGTGAAGCCCCGGCCACCGCGGTGATCACCGGCGATACGCACGGCTCGATCATCGAAGCGATCCGCCACTTCATCGCCCCGCGCCTGATCGGCCAGGACGTGGTCAACCTCAACCATCTGTGCACGCTGGTGCAGACCGCGATGGAGCGCAACACCAGCGCCAAGGCGGCGGTGGAAATCGCGCTGTACGACCTGTGGGCGCAGCTGCACGGTGCGCCGCTGTACCAGATGCTCGGCGGTGGCGACCCGGTGATCACCACCGACATCACCATCAGCGTGGACTACATCGACAAGATGGTGGCCGATTCGCTGTCGGCCATCGAGCGTGGCTTCGAGTCGCTGAAGATCAAGGTCGGCAAGGACATCGGCCTGGACATCGAACGGGTCAAGGCGATCCATGCCGCCGTGGAAGGCCGCGCCCTGCTGCGACTGGATGCCAACCAGGGCTGGACCGCCAAGCAGGCGGTGCATGCGATGCGTACGCTGGAAGAGGCCGGCGTGGTGCTGGAGCTGCTGGAGCAGCCGGTGAAAGCCGCCGATATCAGCGGGCTGAAGTACGTCACCGATCGCGTCAACACGCCGGTGATGGCCGATGAAAGTGTGTTCAGCCCCAGCCAGGTGATGGACCTGATCCAGCAGCGCGCGGCCGACATCATCAACATCAAGCTGATGAAGACCGGCGGCCTGTCCAACGCGATCCGCATCGCCGACATCGCCGGCATCTACGGCGTGCCGTGCATGATCGGCTGCATGATCGAGTCGAGCATCAGCGTGGCTGCCGCCGTGCACCTGGCCGTGGCCAAGAGTGATGTGATCACCAAGGTTGACCTCGACGGTCCCTCGCTGGGCCAGTTCGACCCGGTCAGCGGCGGCGTGCATTTCAACGAATCGGAGATCAGCATCAGCGACGTGCCGGGGCTGGGCATTACTGAGGTGCGTGGGCTGGAGATGCTGGGGTGATTTCTGCCTTGCGGCTGACGTTGCGTGCCACTGACGCTGGGTCGCGCGTTACTTTTCTTTTCGCGAAAAGAAAAGTAACCAAAAGAAACGCTCCGCCGGCCGCGAGCCGACGTGCTGCGCACGTCGGTGCCCTGCGCTCCTCGGTCCGCCGAGGGACGGCGCGGAACTCGCTGCGCTCAGACACCCGCGCCTCTTCGCCCTCGCCGGACCTGCGGTGCTCGGCTCGCTACAAGGCGGACTCAACGTCCAATGCAACAGCTGCACCCAGTAGATCCACGCCACGCGTGGAAGCGCTTGTTTTTGCCCTACCCCGTAATCCCTTCGCGGCTGGCACGCGCGCGATGTGTCCAGGGTCGGGCGGGCGGGGCTTGCGGGGGTGTCCGCCCCATGGGCCCGAGGCATGCCTCGGGCGGGTTGGGCAGGACGCCCAACCCCGGTCTTGCCGTTTGCGCAGGACAGCGCAAACGAGCAAGCGCGGCCAAGCCTACACGGACGTACTTGCGGCGTCCCCCGCAAACCCCGCCCGCCCGAGCCACCACATAATCTGCTCTATGCTGCCAACCGCAACGCGCCTACACATGCCCGGACACCCCGCATGCCGCCCCTGCTGAAGATCCGTTCCGAGCGCGGGCAGATGTCGGCCATCGAGCGACGCATCGCCGACTTCATCCTCGACAACTCCCACCTGCTGCGCGACTACTCGTCCCAGCAACTGGCCAGCGCGCTGGGCATCAGCCAGTCCAGCGTGGTGAAGTTCAGCCAGAAGCTTGGCTTCAAGGGCTACCCGGACCTGAAGTACTCGATCGGCCAGGACGTGGCCCGCGCCGGTGTCGATCCACAACAGGCCCCCAGCGAACCCGACAGCGGCGACGACTACCTGCGCCTGGGCGACACCCTGCGCCGCAGCAAGGCGCAGGCCGAAGAGGAAACCCGCCAGGCCAACCCACGCGAGGAAATCGAGCGCATCGTGCAGCTGCTCGACGGCGCGCCCAAGCTGTTCGTGTACGGCCTGGGTGACGACGGCCTGTATGCCCGCGAGTTCGCCATGCGGCTGTCGCTGCTCGGCCTGCTGGTGGTCCCGCATACCGACCCGATCCTGATGCTGGCCAACCTGTCGGCCGCGCGCCCCGGTGATGCGCTGCTGGTGTTCTCCGAATTCGGCAACCTGTCTCAGCTTTCGCAGCTTTCGCGCCAGTTCCAGGACATGGGTGGCAAGGTGATTTCCATCACCCGCCATACCGCCAACCCGCTGCGCGCGCATGCTGACGCAGCGCTGGTGGTGTGCGCGCACGAGCGCACGCCGCAGGTCGCGCAGCTGCTGTACCGTAGCGCCATGCACGCCCTTCTCGATTTCCTGTTCGTGCTGCTCTGCCACACCAATCCGGACCGCCAGCAGCAGCTGGCGGTGAACCTGGAGCGGATCGACCACCTGCTGGATTCCTGACCGGAGCACCTGTTGATGAAATCGCTGGTCCGTCTCGCTACCGCTGCACTGCTGCTTGCCGCGGCGGTATCCGTCCACGCTGCGCCGCTGCAGGGTGCGCGCCAGCTGATCGTGGTCACCAGCGAAAGCTGGGACAGCACACAGGGCCAGCTGCAGGCCTATGTGCGTGATGGCAAGGGCTGGCATGCACATGGAGAGGCGTTCCCGGTGGCACTGGGCCGCACCGGCAGCGCCTGGGGCCTGGGCCTGCACCCGGCGCAGGCCGATGGCCCGCAGAAGCAGGAAGGCGATGGCCGCAGCCCGGCAGGCGTGTTCGCGCTCGGCAGCGCGTTCGGCTATGCCGTCACCCGCCCCGGCACCGCCATGCCCTACCAGCCGATGCTCGACAGCAGCTACTGCATGGATGTGCCGGCGTCGCCGTTCTATAACCGCATCGTCGACGCGAAGAAGGTCGGCAAGGCAGCTGTGGAAGGCTCCACCGAGCCGATGCGGCTGGATCTGCACAACAAGGGCGACGTGCGTTACCAGGAGGGCTTCGTGATCGCCCACAACCCGGACAACCAGCCCGGCAAGGGCAGCTGCATCTTCGCCCATCTGTGGCGCCAACCCGGCGAGGCCACGGCCGGCTGCACCGCCATGCCGCAGGCCCGCATGCAGGCCCTGCTGGACTGGTTGCGGCCGCAGGATGCGCCGCGCTTCGTGCTGCTGCCGCGCGCCGAGTACACGCGCCTGCAGGCCCAGTGGCAACTGCCCGCACTGCGTGGAGACGCCCGTTGAGCGCGCAGGACGAACCGCAGCTGCAGCGCGCGGTCAGCCGCTGGCAGATCGTCGGCTTGTCGATCAACGATGTGATCGGCAGCGGCATCTACCTGCTGCCGGCCGCCACCGTCGCCCTGCTCGGCCCCTTCAGCCTGTGGGGCGTGGTCGCTGCCGGCATCGTGGTCGCCCTGCTGGTGCTGTGCTACGCGCAGGCCGCCAGCTACTTCGATGAGCCCGGTGGTAGCTACCTGTATGCACGCGAGGCGTTCGGGCGCTTCGCCGGGTTCGAGATCGGCTGGATGATCTGGCTGACCCGCATCAGCTCGGCGGCCGCACTCAGCAACGCGCTGGCCGATGCCGTCGCGCGTTTCTGGCCGTGGGCCGGTGCCGGCATGGGGCGCATCGCGGTGATCGTGGTGTCGCTGGGCTTCCTGACCGGCGTCAACATCATCGGCGTGCGCTCGGCCGCGCGCACCGGCGTGGTGCTGGTGATCGGCAAGATGTTGCCGCTGCTGCTGTTCGTGGCCATCGGTGCGTTCTACATCGACCCGCAGCTGGCGTTCTCCGGCCAGCGCCCCGACCCGCACGACCTGCAGCGCATGGGCGAGGCCGCGTTGCTGCTGCTGTACGCCTATGCCGGCTTCGAGAACATCCCGGCCGCCGCCGGCGAGTACCGTAATCCGCGTCGCGATATTCCGTTCGCGCTGATCACCATGATCATCACCGTCACCGTCATCTACGGCGCGGTGCAGGTGGTGGCACAGGGCACGCTGGCCGGCCTGGCCAGCTCGGCCACGCCGCTGGCCGATGCCGCCGCCGGCTTCGGCGGCGAAGCACTGGCGCTGATCCTCACCGTAGGCGCGACCATCTCCATCCTCGGCACCAACAGCAACACGATGATGATGGGCCCACGCTTCCTGTTCGCACTGGCCCGCGATGGCTATGGGCCGAAGATCCTGGCGCAGGTGCATCCGCGCTTCCACACGCCAGCCGCGTCGATCCTGTGCCAAGGCCTGATCGCGCTGGGCCTGGCCCTGTCCGGTTCGTTCGTGCAGCTGGCCCTGCTGTCGATGACCACGCGCCTGTTCGCCTACATCGGAACGGCCGCTGCGGTACTGGTGCTGGCCAAGCGCTATGCGGACCGGCCGGGCGCACTGAAACTGCCGGGTGGCCCGCTGATTCCGGTACTCGCGCTGCTGCTGTGCCTGGCGCTGTTCGCCAGTGCCAGCTGGCAGAACATCGCTGCTGCGCTGGTGGCGTTCGCCATCGGCGCGGTGATCTACAAGCTGCCGCGAAAAGATGCCGACGCCGGATGACCGATAGCGCCGGGCCATGCCCGGCGGATTGATCTGGTGATCACGCTGCCGGACCGGGCCGTTAACCGCCACGCAGGCAGGATCAGGCTTCGTCCACAACGGAGCCTTCCATGACCGAGTACCAGATCCCCGGCCGCGTACCGGACGACAGCACGCCGCGCGATGCGGTCAGCAACTACTGGCGCGAACGCTACACCGCCGAACCGTACTACGACGACCAGCTGTTCTTCGAGGACTATGAACCGGCCTACCGCATCGGCCATGCCGCGCGTGCGCAGGACATGATCCGCGCCTACGAACAGGTCGAAGCTGAACTGGAGTCGCGCTGGGCCAGCGAGCGTGGCCGCAGCCGGCTGGAATGGGCGCAGGCACGCAATGCCGTGCGCCGTGGCTGGGAGGACGCGCAGCAGGCGGATCCGCTGTTGAAGCGATAGCGCCACGCTTTTGTCGGGCCGAGCCTACGCTCGGCTCGACTCCGCAAACGCCGCGGGACAGCCGAGCATGGGCCCGGCTCTACACATTCACTGCTGTTCCGGCAGCGGCGGCACGACCGCGCTGCGCTTGCTCTCACCGCCACCGGCGGCGATCAGGTCGCGGGTGTTCTTCTGCACCGCCACCGCGCCGAACAGCGACAGTGCATACGCCATGCCGTAGAAACCCTTCTCGCTCGGTGCCAGCGTGGCATTCCACAGGCCAACCAGCAGCAGCATCAACGCCGACATCAGTGCGAACCAGCACAGCGCGTAGTACAGGCCACTCACCGGAATGCCCTCGACGCGGTCACGCACGCTCTTCTGCAGCGACACCGCCGCGAACAGGCCGAACAGCAGCAGGGTCAGGTAGTAGCCCTTTTCGTTGAGCGCCATCGTGGCGTTGAACAGACCGATCAGGTAGGCCGCCGCACCCAGCAGCAGGGCCACCCATGAGGCGGCGATGAAGGCGGTGGAGGGCTTGTGGGGCATGGCAGTGTTCATTGCAGATCCTTGGCAGGCAGACGGGCACGCTTTGCCCGGGCGTGCCCACCCTAGACGATCCCGCCGCGCTCGCACAGGGGTCGCAGGACCTTCGGGCCACGACGCTCACGGCGCCGGTGGTATACAAGGGACAGCCCGGCCATCCGCATCCCCGCACTGGAGATACCCATGACCCGCACGCCCCTGCTGCTCGCCCTCGGCCTTGTGCCGATCCTTGCCACCTCCGCCTGCAATGCCGCCGACCCGGCCGCCAACGGCGCCCAGACCGCAGCGCCCGCAGCCTCCACCACTGCCGACCAGCGCCCGTTCACCGCCACCGAAATCAGCCGGTTCGACCAGCCGTGGGCGATGACCTTCCTGCCGGACGGCAGCCTGCTGGTCACTGAAAAGCGCGGCAAGCTGCAGCACCTGGACCTGGCCAGCGGCCAGAAGCATGAGATCACCGGCGTTCCGAAGGTCGCTTACGGCGGCCAGGGCGGCTTCGGTGACGTGATCCTGCACCCGCAATTCGCCAGCAACCACGTGGTCTATCTCAGCTATGCCGAGGAAGGCACGCTGGACACCCGCGGCGCTGCCGTGGCCCGTGCCACGCTGGCGCTGGATGCCAACGGTGCCGGCCAGCTGAAGGACCTGAAGGTGATCTGGCGACAGAGCCCGAAGGTGAGTGGTGAAGGCCACTACGGCCATCGCCTTGCTTTCGGCCCGGACGGCAAGCTGTGGATCAGCTCCAGCGAGCGCCAGAAGTTCGATCCGGCGCAGGACATGGGCGGCAACCTCGGCAAGATCATCCGCCTCAACGAAGATGGCAGCCTGCCTGCCGACAACCCGTTCGCCTCGCAGGGCGGCGTGGCCGCGCAGGTGTGGTCACTGGGCCACCGCAACATCCTCGGCATGGCCTTCGATGCCAACGGCAAGCTGTGGGCACACGAGATGGGCCCGGCCGGCGGTGACGAGCTGAACCTGATCGTGCGCGGCGCCAACTACGGCTACCCGATCGTTTCCAATGGTGACCATTACGACGGCCGGCCGATTGCCGACCACAGCACCCGCCCGGAATTCGCCGCGCCGAAGGTGACCTGGACGCCGGTGATCTCGCCGGCCGGCTTCGTGATCTACAGCGGCAACCTGTTCCCGCAGTGGAAGGGCAGCGGCTTCATCGGCGGCCTGTCCTCCACCTCGCTGGTGCGCGTGGCTTTCGACGGCGACAGCGCGCGCGAAGCCGAACGCTTCAACATGGGCGAGCGGATCCGCGAAGTGGAACAGGGCCCGGATGGCGCCCTGTGGCTGCTGGAAGACGGCAGCAAGGCGCGCCTGCTGAAGCTCACCCCGAGCACCTGAGGTAGTGCCGGCCGCTGGCCCGCACGTTTGTCCGCAACGGCCCCGCACGCGGGGCCGTCTGCGTTCATTGGATGGTGATGACCTTCACCTCGGTCTTCGTGCAGGCCTGGTCCAAGCACTGCCCGTTCAACCACACCTGGCCGCTGCCGATCATCACGCCCTGCTGGTTGACGAACACCTTGCCGAAATCCTGCTCGGACACCGCCTTGACCACCGCCGGGGTGATGATCTTCTCGTAGTTGCGCTGGAACTCACCGGGGCCGGTGATCTTCTTTCCGCCACCGACGTTCAATGGAAAGCGCACTTCCTCGACCACCGCAGCGCGATCGCCGCCAACCACGGCGGCCTTGAACGCATTGAAGACCTTCTCGAACTGCGCCGCATCGCCAAGCAGCGTTTCGATGCGCGCGCGTGCGTCTTCGGCGGGCGCTTCCGCTACGGGCGCGGCCGGTGCCGAAGCAGCGGGTTCAGTGGCAGATGCCGCAGGCGTTGCCGGGGCGCTGGCCTCCATCGGCGGCGGTGCATCCGCCGCAGGCTCGGCCGGCGGTGCCGCCGGCTGCGAACAGGCGGCCAGCATCAGGGCGGGAATCAGACAAGCCATCCGGCGCATGCGCGCACTCCATCGAAACAGGGAGCCCGATGGTAGCGCCGCCGCGGTGAGGACAACAAAAAGGGGACGGAGGGGATTAAGTCGTCAGTGGCACAAACGACTTAATCCCCTCCGTCCCCTTTTTCTTCGATCAGGCCTTCAGCAGCTCGAACTGCACGGCTTCGCCGGCCGCCGAGGACGCGCAGACCCACAGGTCGAAGTGGCCCGGCTCGGCACGCAGCACGCCGTCGCGGCCAGTGAAGGCCAGCAGCTCGCGGGTGAGGGTGAACACCACGTCGGTCGACTCGCCTGGCTGCAGTGCCACCTTGCGGAAGTCCTTCAGTTCACGCACCGGACGCACGCGGCTGGCCACGCGGTCGTGGATGTACAGCTGCACCACTTCCTCGCCGGCCACGTCGCCGGTATTGGTCAGCGTGGTGGTGATGGTCAGGGTGTCGTCCCAGCCGAGCTGCGCCGCACTCAGCTGCGGCACGCCGTAGGCGAAGGTGGTGTAGCCGATGCCGTGGCCGAACGGGTACAGCGGCTCGTTCGGGATCTCGCGCCAGCGAGCCTTGAACTCCGACATGGTCGGCAGTTCCGGGCGGCCGGTGCGCGGGTGGTTGTAGAAGTACGGCTGCTGGCCGGACACCTGCGGGAAGCTGACCGGCAGGCGGCCGGACGGGCTGTAGTCGCCGAACAGCACATCAGCCACGGCATGGCCGGTCTGCGTGCCCAGGTACCAGGTGACCGCCACCGCGTGCGCGTTGCGCACCGCGCCCTGCAATGCCAGCGCACGGCCGTTGCGCAGCAGCACCACCAGCGGCTTGCCGGTCATCGCCACCGCCTCGGCCAGTGCCTGCTGTGCCGGCGGCAGGGTGATCTCCACGCGCGACTGCGCTTCACCGCTGTAGCGCTGCGGTTCGCCCAGCGCCAGCACCACCACGTCGGCGCGCAGCGCGGCAGCCACCGCTGCTTCGGTGCCGCCCGGAATGGCAGTTTCCAGTTCGCAGCCCGGCACGATCTCCAGCAGCGCTTCATCGCCGATGGCGGCGCGCACGCCGGTTTCCAGGTCCACGTAACGCTGCTTGTCGCCGAACAGGGTCCAGCAGCCTTCAATGTTCTCGCGGTCCTGCACGAACGGGCCGATCAGCGCGATCTTCTGCCCGGTCTTCTGCAGCGGCAGCACGTTGTCACGGTTGTTCAGCAGCACGATCGAACGGCGCGCGGCATCGCGCGACAGTTCGTCATGCGCGGCGAGGTACGAGGTATCGGCTTCGCGCGCCGGGTCCAGCGAACGGTACGGGTCGTCGAACAGGCCGATGGTTTCCTTCAGCCACAGGATGCGGCGCACGCCCTCATCCAGCACCGCCATCGGCACCTCGCCGCTCTCGACCAGGCCCGGCAGGTGCTCGGCGTAGAAGCCGCTCTGCATGCTCAGGTCCAGGCCGGCGGTGAACGCCTTGGCGGTGGCATCGCGGTCGTCGGCGGCATAGCCGTGCGCGACCAGTTCCATATCGGCGGTGTAGTCGGAGATCACCACGCCCGGGAACTTCCATTCACCGCGCAGGATGTCGGTCAGCAGTTCGGCGTTGGCACTGGCCGGCACGCCGTTGATGTCGTTGAACGAGGACATCACGGTGATCGCGCCGGCGTCGAAGGCGGCCTTGAACGGCGGCAGGTGCACGTCGCGCAGGGTCTGCGGCGAGATGTCCACCATGTTGTATTCCATGCCGGCCATCACCGCGCCATAGGCGGCGAAGTGCTTCGGCGTGGCCAGCAGCGAATCGGCGGCGCGCAGGTCGCTGCCCTGGAAGCCGCGCACGCGGGCGGCGGCAAAGGCACAGCCCAGCACCACGTCCTCACCGGCACCTTCGGCGCCACGGCCCCAGCGCTGGTCGCGGGCGATGTCCACGGCCGGGGCATAGGTCCAGTGCAGGCCGGCAGCGGTGGCCTCGATGGCGGTGGCGCGCGCGGTGCGCTCGGCCAGCGCCGGCTCGAAGCTGGCGGCCTCGCCCAGCGGAATCGGGAACACGGTGCGCATGCCGTGGATGACGTCGGCCGCCAGGATCACCGGGATGCCCAGGCGGCTCTCTTCGGTGGCGACCTGCTGGATCCGGCGGCCCAGTTCGGCGCCCACACCATTGAACAGCGAGCCGACCTTGCCCTCGCGCACCTGCTGCAGCACCTGGTCGGCATTGCGCACGTTGGCTTCCGGGTTCACGTCCGGGGCGAACGGGCGGACCATGTCCGCGAAGACACCCAGCTGGCCGACCTTTTCCTCGACGGTCATCTGGGCAATGAGGGATTCGATGCGATCGGAGGCCACCGGCAGTCCTTGATGAAAACGTTTACAAGCCCGGCATTCTAGCGATCCCGGACGATTTGGCGAGGGGTTTGTTCATTCAGTTTCAGCCACCAGCGGGGTCCGTATGGCCCCGCCGGGGGCACCGCAGCTTACTCCGAGCCGGCCAACTGGCGCTGCCCGGCCATCAACATGGCGTCGCTGGAGGCCTGGAACACCCGCAGGCCGAAGGCCGGCAGGATCGCCAGCAGGTGGTCGAAAATGTCCGACTGCACCGCCTCGTACTCGCCCCAGGCGGTGCTGCGGGTGAAGCAGTACAGCTCCAGCGGCAGGCCTTCGGTGGTCGGCTGCAGCTGGCGTACCAGCAGGGTCATGTCGGTATGGATGCCCGGGTGGCTGCGCAGGTAGCGCTCCACATAGGCCCGGAAGGTACCCAGGTTGGTCACCCGGCGGCTGTTGACCTCGGCCACGCCCTGCTCGCGCAGGCGCCCGTTCCACTGCCCCAGCTCCTGCTCCTTGGCCTGCAGGTAGTCGCGCAGCAGCGCGAATTCACCGAGGAAGGCCAGGTCGCCCTCATCCAGGAAGCCGACGCTGTGCTGGTCCAGGTACAGCGCGCGCTTGATCCGGCGCCCACCCGCCTCCTGCATGCCGCGCCAGTTCTTGAACGACTCGGTCACCAGCTTCTTGGTCGGGATGGTGGTGATGGTCTTGTCGAAGTTCTGCACGGTGATGGTGTGCAGGGCGATGTCGATCACATCGCCATCGGCGTTCTGGCTGGGCATCTCGATCCAGTCACCGATGCGCACGCGACCATCGCCACTGATCTGTACGCTGGCCACCAGCGACAGGATGGTGTCCTGGAAGATCAGCATCAGCACTGCGGTGGCGGCGCCGAGACCGGTGACCAGATAGCGGAGGTCGACGCCGGCCAGGGTGGCAACGATCGACAGGCCGGCGATCACGAAGATGACGATCTTGGCGACCTGCAGGTACCCCTTGATCGGCTTGTTGCGTGCCTCGGGGCGGCGCTCGTAGAGATCATTGGCCGCATCCAGCGCATGCGAGATGGCCAGCACCACGGTCAGGATCGCCCACGCCTGGCAGGCGCCGATGATGAAGCTCACCAGCCCCGGCGGCAGGTCCGGCACGATGCGGATGCCCGAGGCGATCACCTGGCTGGGCACCACATTGGACAGACGCGAGATCACCCGCATCAGGTGGCTGCCGCGGCCGGTATCAGCGCCCGGCAGGCGGCTGAGCAGGCGTCGCAGGCCGCGCAGCAGGATGCGCTTGGTCACCCAGTTGGCCAGGCCAGCGGCGATCAGCAGCGCCGAGATCATCAACGCCAGGTAGGCGCCAGGATAGGGTTCCAGTGTGTTCTGCAGCCGTTCCAGCCACTGTACCGCCACCACCGCGTCCACCATCGGTTGTCTCCTGTCTGTTTCGTTGTTGCCAAGGTTGCCGGCCAGCGGCCGGCACTACCGGGGTTGCCGGCCAGCGGCCGGCACGACCGGGTCAGTCCCGCGTGCGTTCGATGATCACGCCCACCGCGCGCGCGCCGCGCACCGCGCCCGGCTTGCTCAGCTTCAGGCGCAGCCACTTCACGTCGAATTCGTCCAGCACGATCTGCGCGCAACGCTCGGCCAGGGTCTCGACCAGGCCGAACTCCGACTCGCGCACGAACTGTTCCAGGCGCTTGCTCACCGCCTTGTAGTTCAGGGTGTGGGCGATGTCATCGGTGGCTGCGGGGCGACGGTTGTCGAAGCCCATTTCCAGGTCGAACACCAGGTCCTGGCGGATCCGCCGCTCCCAATCGTAGATGCCGATCAGGGCGTCGATCGTCAGCCCCTCGATGAAAACCTTGTCCATTGCGGTTACCAGCCGAATACAGACGGCCATGGTACCGGCACGGCGGTGAGCCTGCCCGGAACGGGCGGCGGGCCACCGGCGTGGGGCGGTCCGGAAAAAACAAAGGGCCCTGCTAGCGGGGCCCTTTGGTACCTCTCAACGTCCCCGGGGGGAGCTGGAATCCAGCCGCGAGTCCCGGAGCACACGATGCAGATCGTGACGTTCATTTCCTCTACGGTCCAGAGTCAATCACGACATACTGGAGGAAGCCCAAGGCGATACAGGAATTTTGCTGCCTGACACGGCGGCATTGCCCGATATCACGCCTGCGGCAACCAGCGCAGGCTAGTGATCCGCCATGTGGTCCCGTATTTGATGAGAGAGCAACGAATCCTGCAGGCAGCGCTGTCACGCCCACGGTGGGCGACGTACAAACGCATTGCATACCGGCACTGTTTGGACGCCGCCTCACTTTACGTATGGAACATGCAGATGTGCGGCGCGCTGCTATCTCCCCTGCACGTCTGTGAAATCGTAATCCGCAATGCGGTGGCCGCGGCGCTGGCGCATACCTTCGGGCCGCGCTGGCCCTGGCATCCTGCACTGCTGCAGCGGATGCCAGCAGATGGCGCGTTGTCGGCCTTGCAGGATATCCATAGACAGGCAGATCCTCGGATGGACACTCCAGAGATCATCGCCAGTCTTCGTTTCGCTTTCTGGCAGCAGCTTTTCACGCGGCGCTTCGAGGGAGCCGTCTGGGCGCGGGGCTTGAAGATTGCGTTGCCGAACGCGCCACAGGATGCTCTCAGCGTGGTCCGCACGAACATCCATGCTGACCTCGACCGCATCCGCCACCTGCGCAACCGCATCGCCCATCACGAGCCCATCCTCGAGCGCGACATCGGCGCCGACCTGGCCGCGATCGGGCGGCTGATCCATGCCCGCTGCCCACACACGCTGGGCTGGCTGCAGCGCCATGAGCGGGCGACAACCGTGCTGGCGGCGTCGCCGTTGGCAGTGCATCGGTAATGCGTCCGCCGGCCGTGGCCCGACGCTACCGGTTCACACCGCCGGCAGGGTCGCCATGTCCCAGCGCGGGGTCACATCCACTTTCGGCGGGCTGTGCTGGCCAGCCTGCAGGCGCAGCGCGCCGGCGAAGGCGATCATCGCGCCGTTGTCGGTGCACAGTGCCGGCCGCGGGAAGCAGGCACGGCCGCCGAGGCGCTCGGCCATCTGCTGCAGGCGGGCGCGCAGGCGCTTGTTGGCGCCGACACCGCCGGCCACCACGATCACGTTGGTGCCCGCTGCTTCCAGCGCGCGCTCGCACTTGATCGACAGGGTCTCGACCACCGCATCTTCAAAGCCACGGGCGATATCGGCACGGGTCTGCTCGCTCTGGTCGCTGTCGCGCCAGGCCATCAGGACCTGGGTCTTCAGGCCGGAGAAGCTGAAATCCAGCCCCGGGCGGTCGGTCATCGGCCGCGCGAAGCGGTACGCGCCCGGCGTGCCCTGCTCGGCCAGCCTGGCCAGCTGCGGGCCGCCCGGGTACGGCAGCCCCATCAGCTTGGCAGTCTTGTCGAAGGCCTCGCCGGCCGCATCATCCAGGGTTTCGCCCAGCAGGCGGTACTGGCCGATCGCATCCACCGCCACCAGCTGGGTATGGCCACCGGACACCAGCAGTGCCACGAACGGCGCTTCCGGCGGGTCGTCTTCCATCAGCGGGGCCAGCAGGTGGCCTTCCATATGGTGTACGCCCACGGCTGGTACCTCCAGCGCCCAGGCCAGCGAACGCGCCACGCCCGCGCCCACCAGCAGCGCGCCGACCAGGCCGGGACCGGCCGTATAAGCCACGCCATCGATATCGCCTACCCCCAGACCGGCTTCGGCCAGGGTCTGGCGCACCAGCGGCAGCAGCTTGCGGACGTGGTCGCGGCTGGCCAGCTCTGGCACCACACCCCCGTATTCGGCGTGCAGGGCGATCTGGCTGTAGACCGCATGGGCGCGCAGGGCCGCGCTGCCGGACAGGCCGGTGTCATACACCGCCACGCCGGTCTCATCACAGGAAGATTCGATGCCAAGGACTCGCATGCCTGCTATTATGACGCCCCTGCCGCCCCCTCGGGGGATGTGCAGATCTCACTGCTTTCGAACTTCCGGCCCGTATTCAGGGTTGGCCGCTTGCAGTTTGTCTATTCGCCGCTATAATGTGCGGCTCGCCGGGCGTGACCCGGTTCTACTGTGTCCCGGAGATTCCATGCCCAGCGTCAAAGTCCGCGAGAACGAGCCCTTCGAGTTTGCTCTTCGCCGCTTCAAGCGCACTTGCGAAAAGGCCGGTGTGCTGGCCGAAACCCGCAAGCGCGAGTTCTACGAAAAGCCGACCCAGGAGCGCAAGCGCAAGGCCGCCGCTGCTGTGAAGCGTCAGCTGCGCCGCTCGTCGCGCGACGTCACCAAGCGTCAGCGCCTGTACTGATCGGACGCATCTTCATTGCGGCGGGCCTGCCTGTCGCGATGGAGCCGAAGCCGGCACGCGCGAGCGTCGCCGGCTTTTTGCGTTTCCGGGCTCGGGCATCCGCCCCGCCCCACCTACCACCACGAGGTTCCTCATGAGCATGAAGCAGCAGCTCACCGAAGACATGAAGGCCGCCATGAAGGCGGGCGAGAAGCACAAGCTGGGCGTGATCCGCCTGATCAATGCCGCCATCAAGCAGCGCGAAGTGGACGAGCGCATCGAACTGGACGACACCGCTGTGATCGCCGTGCTCGACAAGATGGTCAAGCAGCGCAAGGACTCGGTCAGCCAGTACGAAGCCGCCAACCGCGAAGACCTGGCCGAGATCGAGCGCGCCGAGATCGTGGTCATCGAAGCCTACCTGCCGGCCAAGATGGGCGAAGCCGAGATCGTGGCCGCCATCCAGGCCGCCATCGCCGAAACCGGCGCCTCCGGCCCGGCCGACATGGGCAAGCTGATGGGCGCACTGAAGCCCAAGCTCGCCGGCCAGGCCGACATGGGCCTGGTCTCCAAGCTGGTCAAGCAGCTGCTGGCGTAATCCAGCACTTGCGGTCGGATCCCTTCCGCGACACGGAAGGGCTCTGACCCCATTGATGCACCCGCTTCACCGCACCTTCGTCGGTCGCCTGCTACAACCGCACACATGGTTGAACCCGAGCCCAACGTTCCCGTGTCACTGCACAAGTACATCAAGCGCCTGCAGGACAGCTTCCCGATGGCGGTGGCCAAGCGCTTCGTCGACGTCGACGTGCTGACCCAAGCAGCTTCCGTCTCCTTCTACGCCCTGCTGTCGATGGCACCGTTGCTGGTGCTGCTGCTGTGGCTGACCGCCTCACTGTACCCACCGGCCCAGCAGGCACTGATCGACCAGATCAGCTCGGTGGCCGGCAGCAGCGCGGCCACCGTGGCCGAAACCGTTCTGAAGAACGCCGACAACCAGCCGGATGTCGGCTCGCTGGCGGGTGTGTGGAGCACGCTGCTGCTGTTCGTCGGCGCCACCGCCGTGTTCGCCCAGCTGCAGAACGCACTGAACCTGATCTTCCGCACCAGCGGCGAGCGCCTGGAAGGCCTCAAGGCCTGGCTGCGCAAGCGCGTGTTCTCGTTCGGCGTGGTGCTGGCGCTGGGCTTCCTGCTGATCCTGTCGATGACCGCCACCACGGTGCTGCAGGTGGCCTTCGCGCAACTGCCCTCGATCCTGCCCGCGCTGGGGTACGTCACGAGCCTGCTGCTGTACGCAGTCGGCTTCGCCTTCATGTACCACTACCTGCCCGACCGTCGCGTGGCGTGGCGCCAGGCCTTCATCGGCGGCGTCATCACCTCGGCACTGTTCGCACTGGGCCGGTACGGCATCGGCGTCTACATCGCCACCGTGGCACCCGGCAGTGCCTACGGCTCGATGGGCGCGCTGGTGATCTCGCTGGTCTGGATCTACTACGCCACCGTCGTGTTCTTCGTTGGCGCCCTGATGACGGCGGTGATCGATGAGCGCCTGCGCGCGCGTCATCACCTGGCCGCAGCCGGCATTGATCCGGCAACCGCCAGCCAGGTGCCCGACAGGGGGTAAACTAGGCCGACCGCCCCCGGTTCCGTCGCGTGGTCCTGCACCGCGCCCTGCCCTGTTGCCCATGGCCCGTATCCCCGACGCTTTCATCGACGACCTGCTCGCCCGCACCGACATCGTCGAGGTGGTGGGCAGCCGCGTGCCGTTGAAGCGCCAGGGCAAGGAGTACGCCGCGCGCTGCCCGTTCCATGACGAGCGCTCCGCGTCGTTCACGGTCTCGCCCACCAAGCAGTTCTATCACTGCTTCGGCTGCGGCGCGCACGGCACCGCGATCAGCTTCCTGATGAACTACGACCGCCTCGAGTTCCTCGACGCGGTGGATGAGCTGGCCAAGCGCGCGGGCATGGAAGTACCGCGCAACGAGAACCCGCGCAGCCCCCAGCAGCAGGACGACAGCCGCGAGCTGTATTCGGCACTGGATGCCGCCGCCCGGTTCTTCCAGAAGAACCTGGAAGGCAGCGACAAGGCACGCAGTTACCTCGATGGGCGTGGCGTGGACGAAGAGAACCGCGCGCGCTTCCAGATCGGCTACGCCCCGGACGGGTACAGCGGCCTGCGCGATGCGCTGGGCAAGGACGAGCGGCGCATGAAGCTGCTCGACCGTGCCGGCCTGTTCTCGAAGAATGATCGCGGCCACGTCTACGACAAGTTCCGCGACCGGGTGATGTTCCCGATCTTCGATCGTCGCGGCCGGGTGATCGCCTTCGGCGGCCGCGTGTTCGAGAAGGACGACGGCCCCAAGTACCTCAACTCGCCCGAGACCGCGCTGTTCCACAAGGGCCGGGAGCTGTACGGCCTGTGGCAGGTGCGCCAGGCCAACCAGAAGATCGAGCGGTTGATCGTGGTCGAGGGCTACATGGACGTGGTCTCGCTGTTCCAGTTCGGTGTCACCCAGGCGGTGGCAACACTGGGTACCGCAACCACGCCGGACCATGCCGAGCTGCTGTTCCGCAACGCGCCGGACGTGTTCTTCTGCTTCGACGGCGACGCCGCCGGCCGCCGCGCCGGCTGGAAGGCGCTGGAGTCGGTGCTGCCGCGCATGAAGGACGGCCGCCAGGCCTTCTTCCTGTTCCTGCCCGATGGCGAAGACCCGGACACCATCGTGCGCAAGGAAGGCGCCGAGGCCTTCAACGAGCGCCTGAAGCAGGCCACGCCGCTGTCGCAGTTCTTCTTCGATGAACTGACCCGCGAGATCAACCTGGGCACGCTGGACGGCAAGGCGCGCCTGGCCGAACGCGCAAAGCCGATGCTGGCGCAGATTCCCGACGGTGCCTTCGGCGACCTGATGAAGCAGCAGCTGGCGCAGCTGACCGGGCTCGGCGGCAACGCCCAGGCTGCACGCACGCCGATGCCGCAACGCCAGCCTTCGCGCACGATCCAGCCGGTGGCCAGGCGCAGCCTGGTGCGCGGCGCGATCGCCGTGCTGCTGCAGCAACCCTCGCTGGCGCTGACCTTGGGCGGCAAGCATCACTTCCAGGGCCTGCGCCTGCCCGGTGTGGAACTGCTTCTGGAGCTGCTGGGGCTGGTCGAACAGCGCCCGGACATCAGCACCGGCGCCCTGCTGGAACACTTCGACGGCCGCGAGGAACAGGCCTCGCTGCATACCTTGGCCGCACAGACGCTGCCCGGCACCGAAGCCAGCTGGACCCAGGAACTGCACGACGCGGTGGCCCAGCTGGAGAAACAGCTGCTGGTGCAACGTCTGGAGGAGTTGTTGGCAAAGCAGCGCCAGCAGGGTCTGGACGATACTGACAAATACGAATTGCGCGAGCTGTTGAAGGCCCGCGCCGGACTGCGCTTGTAGCGGCAGGACGTTTTCACGGAGAGGACCATGCTGCTGCGCCTGACCTGCCTGCTGTTGTTGTCGCTCTGCCTGCCACTGACGGCCCTGGCCGAAGACGTGCCTCTCAACGAAGTCCGTCCCGGCCTGTATGCCGGTGGCCAGCCCAGCGCCGCACAGCTGCAGGCCCTGGCCGCGCAGGGCGTGCGCACGGTGATCGACCTGCGCCAGCCTGGCGAGGACCGGGGCTTCGATGAAATCCACGCGGCCGAATCGCTGGGCCTGCGCTATGTGCGCATTCCGGTGGCCGGCGCCGAGGGGCTCGATGCCGCCAACATCCGCGCCGTGCACCAGGCCCTGCAGCAGAGCCAGGGGCCGGTGTTGCTGCACTGTGCGTCCGGCAACCGCGCCGGCGCCGTGCTCGGCCTGGTCAACGCACGCTACGAACACGCCAGCCCGGAACAGGCACTGCAGCTCGGCCAGCGCGCCGGCCTGAAGTCACTGGAAGCCGCCACCCGCCAGCGCCTGGCCACACCGGTCACCTCGCCCTGAACCACCCTCCGCACCAAGGACTCTGCCCACCATGACCCGCTGGTGGTCGCGCCTGCGACCGGACAACTTCACCCTCGCCCTGCTGTGCACCGTCGGCCTGGCCTCGCTGCTGCCGATGAAGGGCGCCGCCGCCATCGTGCTCGACGATGTCACCACCGTCGCCATCGCCGCGCTGTTCTTCCTGCATGGCGCGCGCCTGCCGCGCGAGTCGATCATCGGCGGCATGCTGCACTGGCGGCTGCACCTGACCATCCTGGCCTGTACCTTCCTCCTGTTCCCGCTGCTGGGGCTGATGTTCAAGCCACTGTCGGGCTGGCTGCTGACTCCGGAGCTGTACCTGGGCGTGCTGTTCCTGTGCACCCTGCCGTCCACCGTGCAGTCGTCCATCGCGTTCACCTCGATGGCCCGCGGCAACGTGCCGGCAGCGGTGTGCAGCGCCTCGCTGTCGAGCATCCTCGGCGTGTTCCTGACCCCACTGCTGCTGACCGCGCTGGCCGGCACCTCCGGCGGCGTGCATGACCCACTGCACGCGATCGGCGGCATCATGCTGCAGCTGCTGGTGCCGTTCGTGGCCGGCCACCTGCTGCGGCCGTGGATTGCCGGCTGGGTTGAGAAGCAGCGCGCGCTGCTGCGCTACACCGACCAGGGCACGATCCTGCTGGTGGTGTATTCGGCGTTCGGCGAAGCGGTGACCGAAGGGTTGTGGAGCAAGACACCGCTGCTCTCGTTGCTGGCCGTGGCCGTGGTGGCTGCCGTGCTGCTCGGCATCGCCATGCCGCTGATCACCTTCATCGCCCGCCGGCTGCGCTTCAACCGCGAGGACGAGATCGCCATCGTGTTCTGCGGCTCGAAGAAGAGCCTGGCCACCGGCGTGCCGATCGCCAAGGTGCTGTTCGCCGGCGGCAGCCTCGGCGCGATCGTGCTGCCGGTGATGATCTACCACCAGATCCAGCTGATCGTCTGCGGTGTGATCGCGCAGCGGTATGCGCGGCGCAAGCCCTGACAGGGCGCGCGGGTTGTTCCGAGTGAACCATCCACGCATGGCGTGGATCTACTCCAAACCACGGATGGCGTGAACCACCAGTAGATCCACGCCATGCGTGGATGGGTTGCCTGACGCTACGGATCCACGAGCGTGCCGACGCTCAGCTCCGGCATCCACACCCACAGGTCGTACGCCCGTTCCGCATGGGTATCGCCCCGCAGCCGCGGGGCCACCTGCTCTGGAAGTGGCCGCGCCATGCAACGGTCCGCGCACGCCCACGCCTGGCCACGCAGCGCACCCAACCGCACGCTGTAGATATCCAGATCCCGCAGCTGGGAGGCCATCGGCTGCCTCTGCATTTCCGGCGGCATACCTTCCGGCCGCCGCAGCATGGCGTGGACATTGCCAGTCAGCACCAGCATGCGTGCATTGTCTGGCAACCCTCGATAGAGCCGTCGCAACTCGGCTGCCATGAAGTCATCGCGCGCCTGGTTGCCGCCACTGCTGGCATTGACGTCATAGCCAACCAATTCGATCACGCGCCCCTGCATCTTCAGCACACGCAGGCCTTCGATCATCGCCAGCATGTCGCGGCTGCGGCGACCATCATGCTGGTCATCGCGCACGGTCCAGAACGCGCGGCCGTGCAGGTGCCGGCGCGCCCTGGCCCCGCCATCGGATTCCAGATAGTCGCGCAGCACAGGGTTCTCGGCACGTGGCAGTTCCAGCGCCAGCAGGACCGGGCCGTTGCGGCTGTAGTCGTCCACCAGCTGGCGTACCAGCAACGGGGTCTCGCGGGTGCCGTGGAATTCGCCCAGTACCAGCAGGCGGTGCTCACCGGCATGCTGGCGGATCTGCGCGGCGGTGTCATCGGCATGCGCGGTGAGGGCCACACCCAGCGCCAGCAGCAGCGCGGTGGTCCAACGGAAGATCGAATGCATCCCTGCGCCTTCCTTTCCTTTGCGGTCAGGAACAGCAATGGCGACGCAGCAACCGCGGTTCAAGTAGATCCACGCCGTGCGTGGATGCTCCCGCCATCAGACCGGGCCTGAGTCGAGCGTGGCTCGACTCTACAAAGGGCAGCCCCTCACAGCCAGGGCAGGATCCAGTGGTCCACCAGCAGGAAGGCGAACAGCGCCATCAGGTACACGATGGAGTAATAGAACATCTTCATCGAGAACAATTCGTCCGGCGGGTTGAGCATGCGCCAGGCATACCAGAGGAACACCGCGTTGAGCACGATCGCGCCGCCCAGGTAGAACGCACCGCTCATGCCCACCAGGTACGGCAGCAGGCAGACCAGCGCCAGCACCACCGAATACGCCATGATCTGCTTGCGGGTATGCACCACGCCGTGGGTCACCGGCAGCATCGGGATCTCTGCCTTGGCGTAATCCTCGCGGCGGAAGATCGCCAGCGCCCAGAAGTGCGGCGGGGTCCAGATGAAGATGATCAGCACCAGCAGCGACGAGTACGCCCAGTCCGACGAACCCTGCATGCCGGTCACTGCGGCCCAGCCCAGCATCGGCGGCATCGCGCCGGCCAGGCCACCGATGACGATGTTCTGCGAGGTCGCACGCTTGAGGTACACGGTGTAGATCACCGCGTAGCCGATCAGCGAGGCGAAGGTCAGCACGGCGGTGATCAGGTTCACCCACAGCACCAGGATGGTCATCGACAGCACGATCAGCACGCCGGCGAACACCAGCACCTGCCACGGCTTGACCTTGCCCACCACCAGCGGACGCCACGAGGTGCGCGCCATCTGCGCATCGATGTGTGCGTCCAGGAGCTGGTTGATGGCGGCTGCGGCCGAGGCCGCCAGCCAGATGCCGAGGAAACCGAGCACGCCGGCGCGCACCTGCTCCCAGCTCGGCACGCCCGGAATGGCCAGGACCATGCCGACCAGGGCGGTGAAGACGATCAGGGCAACGACCTTGGGCTTGGTCAGGTCCCAGTACTGGCGGTAATTGGAAAACATGGAGTCAGTCCGGGGCGCGCAGGCGGGCCAGCAGGCTGACCAGCACGAACAACAGGGCAACGGCCACGCCGTTGTGGGCCACCGCCACTTCCAGCGGCAGCGCCAGCTTCACGTTGAGGATGCCGAGGGTGACCTGCAGCACCAGCAGCGCGATCAGCGCGCTGGCCCAGCCACGCATGCTCGGCAAGCGGAACAGGCGCACGCCCAGCCACAGCAGGTAGACGGCCACCACCACCGCGAACAGCCGGTGCGCCATCTGGATGGCGATACGCGAGGCGCCATCCAGCACGCCGCCTTCGTAATCCACGCCGATGCCGCGCCACAGGGTGAAGCCTTCGACGAAGTTGTGCTGCGGCCACCACTGGTTGGCACAGCGCGGGAAGTTGTCCAGCGAGGCGCTGCCGCCGCCGCAGGCCAGCGCCGCATAGTTGGCACTGACCCATCCGCCCAGTGCGATCTGGGTGACCAGCACCGCCACGCCGATGCGCAGCACCCACTTCAGCTTCGGTGCTTCGGCCAGGGTGATCGGCATGTGCGTGGCGCGCCAGGCCATCCAGACCAGCAGCGCGAACATCAGCATGCCGCCCAGCAGGTGCCCCATCACCACGATGGGCTTGAGCAGCAGGGTCACCGTCCACATGCCCAGCAGGGCCTGGAAGATCACCACGGCCAGGGTCAGCAGTGCAGCGCGCGCCAGGTCGATGTTGCTCCAGCGCAGCGCGGCGATCAGCAGGATCGCCTCGCCGATCAGAGCCAAGGTACTGGCGGTGCCATGCCAGCCCATCATGTACAGGGGTATGCCGGCGGCCACCAGCACGCAGGCGGTCACCACCGCCGTGCTTCCGAATCGCCGCTTGCGCGTGGCCAGCAGCGCCAGGGTCAGGATCTCGATGCCCAGTGCGCCGGCCAGGAAGCGGTGCACCTGTTCACGCCAGGCCTTGTGGGTCTCCAGCGGGCGGATCTCCGCCGCCGGGTGGCCGATGGTCTCTTCCACGTGCTGCGGCCAGGTGGCCTGGCCATAGCAGGTCGGCCAGTCCGGGCAGCTCAGGCCGGCATCGGACAGGCGCACGAAGGCGCCGAACATGATCGTGCTCGCGGTCATGATCATGGCGAACCACGCCAGGCGGTGGAAATTGCGGTGCAGCGCCGGACGCGCGGAAAGGCTCATCAAACGGGACTCACTTCAGTTTCAGCAACGTGGCCATGTCCTTGCGCAGGCCACCGAGGTCGGTGCCCGGGGCATGACGCATGATCACGAAGCCGTTCGGATCGATCACGTAGACCGGCAGGCCAGCCGGATCGTCGACGCCGGGCAGGGCCGCGCGCAATGCTGGCGACGGAGCCAGCGGCCGCAGCGCGGGCAGCGAGGCGATCGACGCCGGTGGCGTTCCCAGCCACAGGATTTCGACATTATCGGCGTTATGGCCGAACAGCTGCCACACTTTGCCCAGTCCCTGCGACAAAGTGACGCACTGGGCGTCGCAGGCACCGGCCGGCGCCACCAGCAGGCGCCAGGTACGGGCTTCGGGGTTCCACGGGTACGGCTGGCCGTTGGCCAGGGTCGGCGCCTGCTGGCGCAGGTCCACAGGCGGCTTCAGCAGCTGGCCGGCATTGCGGTGCCCGGTGGGCTGCCAGCCAGAGAAGCGCAGCACGGCGGCCAGTGCCATCGCCCCGAAGAACACGGCAAACAGCAGCACCAGGGTCCGGCGGCCGGAGCCGCGCGCCTGCGGAGACGTAGCAGTGTTCATGCGGGGCATTTTCTCATGGTTGGGTGAGGGATGCGGGTATGACGCCGCGGTAGTGCCGGCCGCTGGCCGGCATCCAGGAATGCGGGGGTTGCCGGCCAGCGGCCGGCACTACCGGGCAGCACGTCGCCTGCGCCACTCCAGTACCAGCGCGACCACCAGCACGGTCAGGGCCAGGCCGAACCACTGCACGGCGTAGCCCAGGTGGCGCTGCGGCGGCAGCGTGTTCGGCAGCAGGTCCAGGTCGCGTTCGTCGCCGAAGGGCAGCGCCGGGTCCAGCCGCAGGACGCGATCAGGCAATCCCGGCAAGCCAAGCGCCGCCGCCAGGCCCTCGGCGGGCAAGCGGCTGGCCAGCCAACGCCCGGCCTCATCGGTAGCGGAGAACGCCGGGCCCAGGGCCAGCCCCGCCGAGGGCGGCGGCGCCAGCAGGCCACGCACCGCCACCGGCGAAGGCGGTGCCGGCAGCTCCGGCAGGGTGCGATCGGGCGGCAGCGCGCGCCAGCCCAGATCGACCAGCAGCACGCTGCCCCCGTCACTGCGGAACGGGCGATAGATCTTCACGCCCGCGCGGCCGTGCCGGGTCTGGTTGTCCAGCAGCACCACGCCGGGCAGGAAACGGCCGTGGTCGGCCACGCCGTGCAAGGCGCCAGGTGCAGCCAGGGCCTGCGCCAGTGGCAGCGCCTGTGCAACAGCTGGACCTTGTGCATCCAACATTGCCTGCTTGGCATGCATGCGCTGCAGCTGCCACAGCCCCAATGCGGTGAAACCAACCATTGCCAGCACCGCCAGCAGCCATCCGATCACGCGCGTGTGCTGGCGCATCATGACAAGTCCGCGCAAACGCGGTCAGATAGGCGCATCCACCCTGCCCTCGAGCCGCGCATGAGTGATTCGCTGAAGACCCTGCTGGTAATCGCGTTTCTGATCGTCATCGTCTGGAATCTGGGCGCCGGCCTGTATTACCTGCTGGTCGACCGCGGCCAGACCAAGCGCACGGTCAACGCACTGACGCGCCGCATCGCGGTGTCGGTTGCGTTGATCCTGCTGGTGATCGTGAGCATCTACATGGGCTGGATCAAACCGCACGGCATCGGCGGCTGAGGCCACCGATGCGTGCGCGGTCAAAGCACGTAGACGAACATGAAGAGCATCAGCCACACCACGTCGACGAAGTGCCAGTACCACGCGGCCGCTTCAAAACCGAAATGGTTGTCGCGGGTGAAGTGTCCCTTGGCCGAACGCAGCCACATCACGATCAGCATGATCGTGCCCAGCAGCACGTGCGCGCCGTGGAAGCCGGTCAGCATGAAGAACGTTGAACCGTAGATGCCCGAGCCGAGCGTCAGGTTCAGTTCCTTGTAGGCGTGGATGTACTCCTCCGCCTGCAGGGTCAGGAAGCCCAGGCCAAGCACCACGGTCAGGCCCAGCCAGATCAGCAGCTGGCGGCGGTTGCCGGCCTTCAGTGCGTGATGGGCGATGGTCAGGGTCACGCCGGAGGTGAGCAGGATCAGCGTGTTGATCAGCGGCAGGCCCCAGGCCGGGATGGTCTGGAACGCGCCGCCGATCGCCGCGGGGCCGTTGGTCGGCCAGCCGGCGGAATAACCCTGCCAGAGCAGCTCGTTGGTCATCACCCCGCGGCCTTCGCCGCTGAGCCACGACAGGCCCAGGTTGCGGGTGTAGAACAGCGCGCCAAAGAAGGCGCCGAAGAACATCACTTCGGAGAAGATGAACCAGATCATCCCCATCCGGAACGAGCCATCGACCTGGTGGTTGTAGTTGCCCGCCTGCGACTCGCGCACCACGTCGCTGAACCACCAGAACAGGGTCAGCACCAGCATCGCGATGCCGATGTAGAACGTCCAGCGCCCCCAGCTGGCATCGTTGAGCCAGCTGGCCACGCCCACCATGGTCACCATCATCGCGATGGAACCCACGAACGGCCATTTGCTCTGGGCCGGGACGAAGTACACGTTGGCGTCGGTCGGTGTCTGGGCCATGTCGGTATCCGGGTCAGGGTGCGGCGTGCGCGCCTTCCGAGGTGGCGGCCGGGGCCAGCCGATCGGACAGCGCGTCGTTGCGGTAGAAGGTGTAGGACAAGGTGATCGTCTTGATCTCCGGCGGCAGGTCCGGATCGACGATGAAACGCACCGGCATGTCGCGCTTCTCGCCAGCCTGCAGCGTCTGCGCGGTGAAACAGAAACATTCGGTCTTGCTGAAGAAGCCCGAGGCACGCGCCGGCGCCACGGAAGGCACCGCACTGCCGACCACCGCCTGCTGGCTGTCGTTGCGGGCGAAGTACAGCGCTTCGTTGAGTTCGCCGGGCACCACGTCCATGGTCAACTGCTCGGGATGGAACGACCAGGGCAGGCGCGAATTGACGCCGCCATCGAACTCCACGCGCACGGTGCGCTTGCCGGTGGCGGCGTCGGTGCTGGCCTCGCTGCCGGGGCCGCGTTCCAGGCGCACACCGAACACCTTCTCGCAGGCAATGCGGTACAGCGGCACCAGCGAGAACGTGAGCAGGAACACCGCCACCGCCACACCGATCAGGCGCGGCAGCCCCGCACTGCGTGACGGTGTGCTGGCTGGCGCCTCGCTCATCGGCCGATCACCCCGCTGAGGATGAAGCCGACGTAGACCAGCACGGCGATGGCGCCGACCCACATCGCCGTGCGCCTGGCGCGCTGGCGTTGCTGTTCGATGCTTCCGCCCTGGTAGAGCCGACCGCTGGTCGGCTGCTCTTCGTTGTTGTAGAGCCGACCGCTGGTCGGCTGCTTCTCGTCAGCCGAGCATAGCTCGGCTCTACCGATCGGCAGCGGGCTCTCGTTATGCATGCCCCACCTCAATGCGTGATGTCGTCATGCGCCAGATCTCCCGGACGGATGGTCGGCGGCGTGGTGAAGGTATGTGCCGGTGCCGGCGACGGCAGCGTCCACTCCAGGCCGCGCGCACCCTCCCAGGACCGCGCCTCGGCCTTCTCGCCGTTGCGCAGCGAGGACAGCAGGATCGCGGCCATCATGAACGGGGTAACGAACATGCCGAACGCACCGATCGAGCTGATCAGGTTCCAGTCGGCGAAGGCCACGCTGTAATCGGGAATGCGGCGCGGCATGCCGGCCAGGCCGAGGAAATGCTGCGGGAAGAACAACAGGTTGACGAATACGATCGACCACCAGAAGTGCACCTTGGCCCACTTCTCGCTGTACATCCGCCCGGTCCACTTCGGCCACCAGTAGTACACCGCGGCGATCAGTGCGAACACCGCACCGGTCACCAGCACGTAGTGGAAGTGGGCGACCACGAAATAGGTGTCGTGGTACTGGAAGTCGGCGGCGACGATCGCCAGCATCAGGCCGGAGAAGCCACCGATGGTGAACAGGATGACGAAGGCCACCGACCACAGCATCGGTGCCTCGAACGTCAGCGAGCCACGCCACATGGTGCTGACCCAGTTGAACACCTTCACGCCGGTCGGGATCGAGATCAGCATGGTGGCGAACATGAAGTAGATCTCGCCGCCCAGCGGCATGCCCACGGTGAACATGTGGTGGGCCCAGACGATGAACGACAGGAAGGCGATCGCGGCGGTGGCGTACACCATCGCCTGGTAGCCGAACAGCGGCTTGCGGCTGAAGGTCGGGATGATCTCGCTGACCACGCCGAAGGCGGGCAGGATCATGATGTAGACCTCGGGATGGCCGAAGAACCAGAAGATGTGCTGGTACATCACCGGGTCACCGCCACCGGCGGCGTTGAAGAAGCTGGTGCCGAAGAACTTGTCGGTCAGCAGCATGGTCACCGCACCGGCCAGCACCGGCATCACTGCGATCAGCAGGAAGGCGGTGATCAGCCAGGCCCAGCAGAAGATCGGCATTTTCAGCAGGTCGATGCCCGGCGCACGCATGTTGAGCACGGTGGCGATGATGTTGATCGCGCCCATGATCGAACTGATGCCGGCCACGTGGATGGCGAACACGCTGAAGGCGACGTTGTAGCCGCCCTGCAGCGACAGCGGCGGGTACAGCGTCCAGCCGCCGGCCGGTGCGCCGCCCGGCAGGAACAGGGTCAGCAGCAGCAGGCTGAAAGCCACCGGCAGCAACCAGAACGACCAGTTGTTCATGCGTGGCAGCGCCATGTCCGGCGCGCCGATCTGCAGCGGGATCATCCAGTTGGCCAGGCCGACAAAGGCCGGCATCACCCCACCGAAGATCATCACCAGCGCATGCACGGTGGTCATCTGGTTGAAGAACTCGGGCTTGACGAACTGCAGGCCCGGCTGCGCCAGCTCGGCGCGGATCACCACGCTCATCGCCGCGCCGATGATGAACATGATGAAGCTGAAACCGAGGTACAGCGTGCCGATGTCCTTGTGGTTGGTCGAGAAGAACCAACGTTCGAAGAAGCTCTGGTGGTGATGGTGATCGTCGTGCCCAACTGCCGAGTGCGCCATTGCAAAACACCTCTCAGAATCGGTTGTCACCGCGGCCGCGAACGGCCGCGGGCTTTACATCACGCTCCGCTGGCCGCGGTGGCAGGCGCGCTGCCGGCTTCTGCAGCAGCAGGCGCAGCCGGTGCCTCGCCCGTCGGTGCAGTCGGTTCGGCAGGTGCCGCAGGCGTGGCGGGCTCGGCGGGCGGCGCCGGCTTGCGCTGCGCCAGCCACTTCCTGAAGTCCTCCTTGGACACCGCCTCGACCACGATCGGCATGAAGCCGTGGTCCTTGCCGCACAGCTCGGCGCACTGGCCGCGGTAGACACCGGGCTGCTCGATGCTGGTCCAGGCTTCGTTGATGAAGCCGGGGATGGCGTCCTGCTTCCAGCCCAGCGCCGGCACCCACCAGGCGTGGATCACGTCGTCGGAGGTGATGACGAAACGCACCTTGGTATCGACCGGCAGCACCAGGCGGTTGTCGACATCCAGAAGGTAGTGCGGATGGCTTTCGCGGGTCGGCACGATGCCGCTCTGCCGCACCCGGTCGGACTCGCGGTCCAGGCGGCTGGTGAAGGTGACGTTCTCGCCGAGGTATTCGTACTTCCACATCCACTGGTAGCCGGTGACCTTCACCGTCATCTCGGCATCGCGGGTGTCGTACATCTTGATCAGGTTGGCCGCGGCCGGCCATGCCATCACGATCAGGATGATCACCGGGATCACTGTCCAGATGATCTCGGCCTTGGTGTTGTGGCTGAAGGTGGCCGCGACCGCGCCCTTGGATTTGCGGAACTTGAAGATGGCGTAGGCCATCGCCCCGAACACGATGACGCCGATCACCGTGCAGATGATCAACGACAGGTTGTTCGATTCCCAGGCCAGGCGCGAGGTCTGGGTCACCCCCTTGCCCATGTTCAGCTGCCACGGCTTCGGATCGGCCGCCTGGGCCCAGGCCAACGCCGGCATCAGTCCCCCGGTCGCCAGCATCGCGGCGACCGCGTTCACGCACTTCGTGCCCCACCTGCTGCTTTGCTTCATTGCCTAGACCCTTAGCGTCGTCGGTTGCCGCCATCGCTGGCGGCGAGCAAGCTTTCAAGTGTCTCTGCGAGCGTCTGACGTTCGGCCGGCGCGAGGAAACTCCCCACCTCCACCTGCCGGCCGCTGGATGCCAGCCGGACCCTCTCATCGTCGGTGAGCAGGCGCACCCAGTGGGGATGGGCCCGGAACACCGGCGATCCACCGGGTACGGGGATGACCTCCACGTACGCCGGCACTACCCGGATCTCCTCCTGCCGTTCACCGCTGCGCCACAAGGCACGCAGCGCGGCCGCCAGCACCAGGCTGTACAGCAGCGCGAACAGGGGGGCGAATGCATTGCCGGCCAACCACCCGAGGGCGGACACCAGCCACATCGCACCCGACAACACGGTGAACAACAGGACGAACTGCCGGGCATCGAGCGCCCGTGGGGGACGCAGCCGCAGCTGCGTACCTGACCCATCCGGAGCTGGAAGCACCTCGATCATGTCGCAACCGCGTTCCTGCCGCGGGAAACGCCTCGATGGTAGCCCCGCCCTCTCGCCGGTAGCAAGGGTGCATTCACACATTTTCCGATGCTGCAACACAGCATGAGGTCGGCGGCACGAATGACGAATTCGGCATAAACTCCTCCGCACTTGCTGAACACGCTGAATCCACCGCAGCTATTGGCTATCAGCGCTTCAAGAAGGTGGCTGCTGGGCACTTCCGCAACCCGCAAAAATGATTAAAATCGCCAAGTTTTCCACTGGCCGGACCGGCATGAACGCACCTTCCTCCTCCCCTGCAGCCCACGACGCCCCGCGTCCCGGCGCGTTGCTGTCGCCGGAACTGCCGGCGCCCCCCAACCCGTTCCGCCAGGCCATCACCGACGCCTGGTTGAAGGACGAGGCCACCCACGTGCGCGAGCTGCTGGCGCAGGCCCGCCTGCCCGCCGACGAGCAGGCCCGGGTGCAGGCACTGGCGGCCGACCTGGTCGGCCGCGTGCGCGTGCGCGCCAAGGACCAGGGCGCCATCGAAGCCTTCATGCGCCAGTACGACCTGGGCAGCGAGGAAGGCGTGCTGCTGATGTGCGTGGCCGAGGCACTGCTGCGTATTCCGGACCAGGACACCGCCGACAAGCTGATCCGCGACAAGCTGGCCGATGCCGACTGGGAAAAGCACCTGGGCGGCAGCGACTCGGTGCTGGTCAATGCCTCCACCTGGGGCCTGATGCTGACCGGCAAGCTGGTGCAGATGAACGACGCCACCCGCGCCGATGCGCCCAGCGCGTTCAAGCGCCTGGTCGGCCGCGTCGGTGAGCCGGTGGTGCGCCTGGCCGTGCGCCAGGCGATGAAGATCATGGGCCACCAGTTCGTCATGGGCCGCACCATCAGCGAAGCGCTCGCGCGCTCGCACAAGGGCGACAACGCCAGCTACCGATACTCCTTCGACATGCTCGGCGAAGGTGCGCTGACCATGAAGGACGCGCTGCGCTACCTGGAAGACTACCGTCGTGCGATTCACGCCATCGGCGGCGATCACAAGGCACGCGGCGGCCGTCCGGATGGCGACGTCAACAATGCCCCGGGCATCTCGATCAAGCTGTCGGCGCTGTACCCGCGCTACGAGCACGCCAAGCGCGAGCGCGTGCTGAAGGACCTGGTGCCGGGCGTGCTGGAACTGGCGCAGCTGGCCAAGAGCTACGGCATCGGCTGCACCGTCGACGCCGAAGAGTCCGACCGCCTGGAACTGTCGCTGGACATCATCGAGCAGGTGTTCTCCGACGCGTCGCTGTCCGGCTGGGATGGCTTCGGCGTGGTCGTGCAGGCCTACCAGAAGCGCACCCCGTACACGATCGACCACCTGGCCGACATGGCGCGCCGCGCCGGTCGCCGCCTGCAGGTGCGCCTGGTCAAGGGCGCGTACTGGGACGCCGAGATCAAGCGCGCGCAGATCGAAGGCTACCCGGGCTACCCGGTGTTCACCCGCAAGCAGAACACCGACGTGTCCTACCTGGCCTGCGCCAAGCGGCTGTTCACCCATGCCGACGCGATCTACCCGATGTTCGCCACGCACAACGCGCATACCATCGCGGCCGTGCGCAGCATCGCCAACGGCGGCGTGTACGAGCACCAGAAGCTGCACGGCATGGGCGACGACCTGTACGCCGAAGTGGTGCCGGCTGACCGCCTGGGCCTGCCCTGCCGCGTGTATGCACCGGTCGGTTCGCATGAAGACCTGCTGCCGTACCTGGTGCGTCGCCTGCTGGAAAACGGCGCCAACTCCAGTTTCGTCAACCGCATCACCGACGAGCGCGTGCCGATCGCCGACCTGATCCGCGATCCGGTCGAGATGGTCGCCTCGTTCGCTTCGATTCCGCATCCCAAGATCCCGCTGCCGGTTGACCTGCTGCGCAGCCAGAACCACGACAGGAAGAACTCCATGGGCGCCAACCTCGCCAACGACAACGAACTGCGCGCCCTGGCCGAGCAGATCAACGCGGCTGTGAAGCCCTGGCAGGCCGCGCCGCTGGTGCCGGGTGCCAACCCGGCCGGCGCCGCGCTGCCGGTGACCAACCCAGCCGACACCCGCGAAGTGGTTGGCCAGTGGCTGGCCGCAGACGCCGCCACCGTGCAGAAGGCCCTGGCGAATGCCGTAGCCGCGCAGCCGGCCTGGAACCGCACCCCGGCCGCCAGCCGCGCCGCCATCCTCGAGCACGCCGCCGACCAGCTGGAAGCACGCATGCCGGAATTCATGGCGCTGTGCGTGAAGGAAGCCGGCAAGAGCCTGCCCGACAGCATCGCCGAAGTGCGCGAAGCGGTGGACTTCCTGCGCTACTACGCCAAGCAGGCGCGCGAGCAGTTCAGCCACGCCGAGAAGCTGCCGAGCCCGACCGGTGAGTCCAACGAGCTGCAGTTGCACGGCCGCGGCGTGTTCGTTTGCATCAGCCCGTGGAACTTCCCGCTGGCGATCTTCCTGGGCCAGGTCGCTGCCGCCCTGGCCGCCGGCAACAGCGTCATCGCCAAGCCGGCCGAGCAGACCAACCTGATCGGCTACTACGCGGTGAAGCTGCTGCACGACGCCGGCGTGCCGGCCGAGGTGGTGCAGTTCCTGCCGGGCGACGGTGCTACCGTCGGTGCCGCGCTGACCGCCGACCCGCGCGTGGCCGGCGTGGCCTTCACCGGCTCCACCGACACCGCCCGTGCGATCAACCGCGCGATGGCGGCGCGTGACGCCGCCATCGGTGTGCTGATTGCCGAGACCGGCGGCCAGAACGCCTTCATCGCCGATTCGTCGGCGCTGCCGGAACAGCTGGTCAAGGACGCGATCGGTTCGGCCTTCACCTCCGCCGGCCAGCGCTGCTCGGCCGCGCGCGTGCTGTTCGTGCAGGACGACATCGCCGACAAGGTGATGACCATGCTGGCCGGTGCGATGAAGGAACTGAAGGTCGGCAACCCCGGCCTGCTGTCCACCGACGTCGGCCCGGTGATCGATGCAGATGCGCTGAAGATCCTGCAGGACCACGCTGAGCGCATGGACCGCGAAGCGCGCCTGATCGCCGCCGCCGAGCTGTCGGCCGAGGCCGCCAACGGCACCTTCTTCGCACCGCGCGCGTACGAACTGAAGGACCTGGGCCAGCTGCAGAAGGAAGTGTTCGGCCCGGTGCTGCACGTGATCCGCTGGAAGGGCGACCAGCTCGACGCGGTGATCGACCAGATCAACGCCACCGGCTACGGCCTGACCCTGGGCGTGCATTCGCGCATCGACGAGACCGTCGACCGCATCAGCAACGGCGTCCATGTCGGCAACGTCTACGTCAACCGCAACCAGATCGGTGCGGTGGTCGGCGTGCAGCCGTTCGGCGGCCAGGGCCTGTCCGGCACCGGCCCGAAGGCCGGCGGCCCGCACTACCTGCTGCGCTTCGCCACCGAAAAGACGGTGACGGTGAATACCACCGCCGCCGGCGGCAACGCCTCGCTGCTGACCCTGGGCGACTGATCGCCCGGTTGATGCAGTGAACGAAAAACCCCGCGAAAGCGGGGTTTTTTGTGCCCTGCTTCCTGTAGAGCCGGGCCCACGCTCGGTTTGCCTCGCACAGCCGAGCGTGGGCTCGCTCTACAGAGGCTGGGCCACACTGAACCGATTGTCCGCCCGCTTCGCCAGCTCGCCGTGCACGCGCGCGATGCGCGCTTCCAGCCCCCCTCCAGCAGCACGTAGTCGACTCCCCGCGCCTCCAGCTCGCGCACGTACCACGCATGCTGCTGCGCCCGGAAGGCTTCGCCCACCCGCGTGCCGTCCTGGTCGAACGGGATATCCGGCGCACACAGGAACAGCAGGTCATACGGTCGCAATGCAGCCTGCCGCAGTGCCTCCGGCGCCGTACCAGACATCCAGCCGCTGTAGCCCAGCGTCACCATCGGCGTGGTATCGCAGAACAACCAGCGATGCGCATGCCGTGCGGTCTCGTCTTCGTGCTGCGGCTGTGCCATTGCGATGCGAAGCAGATCATCTGGCGTCAGCTCTCCGCCCTGCTGCTCCCATAGCGTGCGGCCATACTCCGGCACCCAGACAGTCTGCAGGCGCTCGGCCATCACGCGCGCCAGCGTGGTCTTTCCGCTGGACTCGCCACCAATGAACGCCACGCGCTGCACATAGCCGGCATAGACCTGCGGTGCGAGGCCATGACGGTGCGCATGCGGATCGGCGCGCAGCTGGGTGCCACACGCCTGCCCGACGTCCAGTGCGCGTTCGAGCCGCTCATGGCGTACCGACGCGCCGAAGTGCGTGGCCAGCGCCTGCGCGAAGCCGTCGCCGTAGTCCTCGCCGGTGTAGACCGCCTGCACCGGCCCGCCGAACAGGCTCAGGCACAGCCAGGCGGTGAACTCGCGCTGCACGTGCTCGTTGTCGCTGTCCTGCGGCAGCGTGCGCACGGGCAAACCGTGCTGCGTGCACAATGCCGCCAGGCGCGCATCATCGAGCACCGCCACCGTCGCCTGCGGGAAGCGCGCTCGCAGCCAGCGCTCGCGACGCTCGGCGCTGTAGCCTGGGAAACCCGGCTGCGACCAGCCGATCACCAGCAGTTGCGTACAACGCGTGGCGGCAAACTCGATCAGGTGTTCGTGACCGAGGTGCAGCGGGCAGAACTTGCCCACCACCAGGCCGCGTGCAACGCGCTCAGGCAGCAGCATCGGCCGTCTTGGCCTCGTCACGCATCAGGTGCCGCCAATGGCGCAAGGCCACCAGCGCATTGATCCAGAAGCCCACGTACAGGATCGAGGTCAGGTGCAGGCCACGGCTGTAGTACAGCGGTACCGCAACGGTGTTCACCAGCAGCCACACCCACCACGATTCCAGCTTGCGGCGCATCATCAGGATCTGCGCGATCACGCTCAATACCAGCACTGCCGAATCGATGTAGGGCGCATAGGCGTTGGTCAGTCGGGTCAGCATCCAGCCGTAGCCGAAGGTGGCCACTACCGCCAGCGGCACCAGCCAGGCCCAGGCACGTGGGCGCAGCGCGGTGATCGGCAGCGGCGCGCCATGGTCACCGCGCAGCCACTGCCACCAGCCCAGCACGCTGATGGCGATGAAGAAGAACTGCAGCACCATGTCCGCATACAGGTGCGATCGTTCGAACACCGCAGCAAACAATGCGCAGCCGACGATGCCCAGCCACCAGGTGTGCACGTTGTTGCGGCCGGCCAGCAGGATCGAGCCGGCGACGGCGATGTTGGCAGCCAGCTCCAGCTGGAAGTTCGGGTCGGACAGGTTCATGACGCTATTGTCGCGTAGATCCACGTGCGTGGATGGCCCACACCACTCCGCAAAAAAAAAGGCCCCGCTTGCGCGGGGCCTCCTTTCGTACTGCTTCAGGCAATCGCCCGATTCAGAACTTGTACTGCATCGAAGCCGCCAGCACGTCGCCGCTGACCTTGTACTTGCCGGTCACGGTGTTGGCGGTGGCCGAGGTCGAGGTCACGTTCGGATCCTTGGTGAACAGGTGGGTGTAGCCCACGCTGTATTCCATCTTGTCCGAAGCGGCGTAGGTCAGGCCCAGCGACAGCCACTTGCGGGTGGTGTCCGGCACGCGCACGTCGCGGTGGGCGTCGGTGGTCGGGGTCTGGTCATAGGCCAGGCCGCCACGCAGGGTCAGCTTGTCGTTCACGCGGAAATCGGTACCGATCGACGCGAAGGTGGTGTCGCGGTAGTGGAACGGCAGCACGCTGTCCGGCTGGTTGGAGTCATAGTCGACGGTGACCTGGTCGAACTTGCTCCACGCGGTGCGCGTGACTTCGGCCATGATCTGCCACTGGTCGTTCACGCGGTGGGTGAAGCCCACGGTGGCGCTGGCCGGCAGGGTGATGGTCGCGCGACCGTTGCTGTCGATGAAGGTACCCGGGGCAGCGGTGGCCAGGAAGGCCGCCGCATTCTGCGGAATGGTGAAGTCCGCCTTGCCATCGGTGATCTTGTGCTCGACCTTCGAGCGGTAGCTGAAGGCGATGTTGGTGCCTTCCACCGGGGTGACGGTCATGCCCAGGGTATAGCCAACCGACACTTCATCGCCCTTGATGCGCAGGTAGCCATCGGCGGTACCCGGCGAGAAGCCGAGCTGGGCCGCCTGGCGTGCAGCCGCCTGCGACGCCGCCGCAGCCTGGGCGGCGGTGCCGCCGGCAGCCAGCACGCGCGCCGCAGCGGTGCGCTGGGCAGTGGCGTTGATCGCGGTGCCGGTATCGACGGCGCTGGTCAGGTCGACGTTCAGGCGCTCGGCGAACACCGACGCACCGAACGACAGGTACGGGTTGACGTCGTAGGAGAACGCCACGCCCAGGTCGATCGCCTGCAGCTCGGTCTTGACGCCGTTGTAGCGGCCGACCCAGTCGCGGTCGTATTCGGTCTTGAAGCCGAACGGCACGGTCAGCGAGGCGCCGAAGTGCATGTTCTCCTTCTCGCCGAACGGCAGATGGAAGTAGGCGGCCGGAACCGGGGCGATCATGCCGGCGTCGCCGCCGTTGCCGCCGGAAATCGGCTGGCCGTTGCCGTACTGGCCCTGGCCACGGAACTTGGCGCCGAAGCTGATGGCGCTGACGTCGCCCTGGATCAGGGTGCCGTCGAGCAGGCGCATGGAGGCCGGGTTGGTGGCGATGACCGAGGCGTCACCTTCGGTCGAGGTGGAGCCGGCGAACGCGCGGCCCAGGCCCTTGGCGCTGTTTTCCTTCAGCTGGAAGGCGGCAGCATTGGCATCGGCGGCGGCCAGCGCACCGGCAACGCCGACGGCCAGCAGGGTCAGTCGGGCAATGGTGGAAGCGGTTTGCATCGTAGTTCTCTCTCTCCGGTAAGCGGTGATGGTGCTCTGAGTGCGCCTGCGCCCGGCAGGCCCTGGGACCCATCGGAGCGCGCCGGATTCCCCTCCCGACATACGACGCCGTATGCGAGTATTACCCAGAGCCGTTAATGAAACAATAACGACGCAGGCGGTTTTTTCGTCTCAAAAGCTGAACAGGACAATCCCCGTCGCAAGCGCCCGCACGCTAGGCTAGTGCCATGTTCGTCTCCCTCCCGTCCCGCAAGAAGGCGGCCCTGCGCTGGGCCACGCCCGTGCTGTTTGCGGCACTGTGGCTGGCGTTCCTGTGGTCGATCTCGCGTCCGGACGATGCCCGCGGCAGCCTCTGGCTGGACTGGGGCGCCCTGTCCACGGGCCTGACCCACCCGCTCGACTGGTGGGCGACGCTGCAGGACGGCAGCGTGCTGCGCCTGTTCACCGCCCTGTTCCTGCACGCGGACTGGTCGCATCTGCTGGGCAACCTGGTGTTCTTGTTGATCTTCGGCCTGCCCGCCGAGCGGGTGCTGGGGCCCTGGCGCCTGCTGCTGCTGTTCCTGGTCGGTGGCGCGGTATCGAATCTGGTGGCCATCTACACCATGGGCAGCCCGGACCAGATCATCATCGGTGCCAGTGGCGCGGTCTCGGCACTGATCGGTGCCTACCTGGCCCTGTTCCCGGGGGCGCGGCTGGGCGTGGTGATCCCGCTTGGCCTGTTCCTGGAATTCGTGCGGGCCCCGGCCTACCTGCTGATCGGCGTGTGGGCAGCGCTGCAGGTGGTGTTCGCCCATATCGGCCCGAGCTTCGGCATGGTGGCCTGGTGGGCCCACATCGGCGGCTTCGTGTTCGGCCTGGTGTACGGGGTCTACGTGCGCGCGGCGATCGCCCGCCGGCTGCGCAAGCGCCACGGCTTCTGACCCCTGGTAGTGCCGGCCGCTGGCCGGCATTTGGTTTCTTCTTCCGCCCTTGAGCCGACGCCGGGCATGGCCCGGCGCTACCTCACGGCTTCGCTGGGGCCGGTGCGGGCTTTGCTTCCGGCTTTGCTTCCGGCTTAGGTTCGACCTTCGCTTCCGGCTTCGCCGCAGCGGCCTTCGCGGCCTTGGCCGCATCCGCCTTCGCCGCCTCGGCCTTCAAGCGTGCAGCCACCGAACCCGGGTTCTTCAGCTCGGCCAGCGCGTCGTTGATCGGGCCATCGCCCGGCAGCACCGCACCGGCGTGGTAGCCCTCGGTGCCTTCGTCGTCGCCACGCAGATGGCCCGGCAGGGTCGCTTCGCTGTAATCGCTCAGGCTGGCCGGCAGTGCCTCGTCTTCCGGGCGCGCCGCAGGCTTCAGTTCGACCTCCGGCACGATGCCCGTGGCCTGGATCGACTTTCCGCTGGGCGTGTAATAACGCGCGGTGGTCAGCTTCACCGAATCACCGTTGTCCAGCGGCAGCACGGTCTGCACCGAGCCTTTGCCGAAGGTGCGGCTGCCGACCACGCGCGCGCGCTTGTTGTCGCGCAGCGCCCCAGCCAGCACTTCCGAGGCGCTGGCCGAACCGGCATCGACCAGCACCACCACCGGTGCGCCCTTCAGCAGGTCGCCCGGCGTCGCATCGAACCGGGCATCGCTGATGCTGATACGGCCGCGGGTGCTGACGATGTTGCCCTTGTCGAGCAGGTCGTCGGCCACCTGCACCGCGGCAGTCAGCAGCCCACCCGGGTTGCTGCGCAGATCCAGCACCAGGCCCTTGAGCTGGCCACCGGACTGCTTCTGCAGCTGCTGCAGGTGCTTCTGGAAGTCCGACCCGGTGTCGGCCTGGAAGGTGCTCAGGCGGATGTAGCCATAGCCCGGCTCCAGCAGGCGGCTGCGCACGCTGGTCACGCGGATGGTCTGGCGGGTGAGGCTGACGTCGAACGGCTTCGGCTTGCCCGCGCGCACGATGGTCAGCACCACCTTGCTGCCGGCCGGGCCACGCAACGGTTCGCTCGCATCAATGGCGCTGATCGGCTTGCCGTCGATGGCGATGATCAGGTCACCGGCGAGGATGCCGGCCTTGGCCGCCGGCGTGTCGTCGATCGGCGAGATGACCTTCATGCTGGCGTTGTCGGGCTGCTGCTGCAACTCCACGCCGATGCCCTCGTAGGCGCCGTTGGCCTGCTCGTCGAAGGCCTGCGCGTCTTCCTTGTTGAAGTACGTGCTGTGCGGGTCGAGGTCGAGCAGCAGGCCGCGCACCGCCGACTGCATCAGCTTCTTGTCATCGACCGGGTCGACATAGGCCGCGCGCACCGCGTTGTACACGGCGACGAAGCGGCGGATGTCCTCCAGCGGCACCTTCGAGGTCACCGCCTCCTCGCTGTTCGCTGCCTGCCCGCTGGTTTCCTTGCTCGGGGCGGGCGCGGTCTGCTGCGCCCAGGACAGCGCCGGCAACAGGGCCAGCAAGAGGGTGGCGGTACGGGCTGCGCGCATGGATCACTCCTGTCGACGTTGGCATCGTGCCCAAGGCACATGCGTCGATTATGCGCGAAGCACAGCTAAATTCCCGTTGAATCCGTCCGCCACGCGACAGCGCCGGATTCAGCGCCGCTGCAGCCAGCTGTCCGGGTTGACCGGCTGCCCGCCCCGGCGCAGTTCGAAGTACAGCGCGGTCACGCCCTGGCCACCGGAATTGCCGACCTTGGCCACCGCATCGCCGCGGCTGACCCGGGCACCCGCATCCTTCAGCAGGGTGTCGTTGTGCGCGTACAGGCTCATGTAGCCGTTGCCGTGATCGACGATCAGGATCATGCCGTAGCCGGTCATCCAGTCGGAGAACACCACGGTGCCGTCGGCCACGGCGGTGACGGTGCTGCCGGCGGGCGCGCCGATCAACACACCACTGCTGGTGCGGCCGTCGGGCAGCTTTCCGCCGTAGCGGGCCAACAGGTTGCCCGACAACGGCCAGCCCAGGCCACCCACCTTCGGCGCCGGCGCAGAGGCCACGGCAGGCGGGACCTTGGTGGGCGGCGGTGGCGGGCGGCCCTGCGCGGCGGCCTGGCGTGCGGCACGCTCGGCGGCGGCCTTTTCAGCGGCTGCTCGCCGCGCCGCGGCGCGGCGCTCGGCTTCGGCCCGTGCCGCAGCGGCACGCAGGTTGGCCAGCAGCGTTTCCAGCGCCTTGGCGTCCTGGCCCAGCGCCTGTTCCTTCTCGCGCTGGTCCTTGAAGCGCTCATCCAGCGAGGCGACGGTCCTGGCGCGATCGCGACGGTCGGCTTCCAGCGCCGCAGCCTGCTGCTTCTGGTCCTGCTGCGCACCCTGCAGCTTCTGCTTGCGCTCGGCGATCTGCGCCTGCAGCACTTCCAGCTCTTTCAGGTCGGCTGTCAGCGTGGTGATGCGCTGTGCCCGCTCGCGTTGCAGGTAGCGGTGGTAGGCCAGGGCACGATTGGCATCGGCCACCGTGTCCTGCGACAGCAGCAGCTTCAGAGGTGCATGGTTGCCCAGCTGGTAGGCCGCACGCAGCAGGCCGGCCAGCTCGCGATGCTGCTGGGCGAGGTTGGCCTGCAGCGTGCTGCGGCGTTGTTCGGCCTCGGCCAGGGCCCTTCCCTGCTCGCGCAGCGCAGTTTCAGTCTGCGCAAGCGCACGGCCGGTGCGGGCCACCTTCTCGTCCGCCTCACGCAGCTGCTGCGAGGCCTGGCCCCGCTGGCCCTCGATCTGCCTGCGCTCCTGCGCCACGCCCTTCAACTCGCTACGCAGCTTCTGCAGCTTGCGCTCGGTCTCGCGGGTGGTCTGTGCGGCGCCCGGCAACGGCAGCGCCAAGGCGATGGCCAGCCCCAACAGCAGGCAGCGCCCGCCGCGGATGGCGGCGATGTGATGTCGGCGTGATGGGAAGGCGTTGTCGCGCAAGGGCTTTCCAGTGACTTCAGGCAGTTGCAGGGGGTACCGGGGAATGGTGACATCTCCGCACGCGGCCTGCCAGCCGCACATCCATCGAGGTCCCATGAAAACTCTTTCCATTCCGCTGTTGTTGGGCGTCCTGCTCGTTGCCGGCCCCGCCGGTGCCCAGGACAACATCAGCAAGGTCAACGGCAGCATCAGCGCCGAGCCTGGCCAGCGCTACGGCAAGCTGGATACCGTCAACGGCGGTATCCGGGTTGGTGAAGGCGTCGAGACCGGCAGCATCGACACCGTCAACGGCGGGGTCAAGGTGGCCGACCGTGCACGTACCGGCAAGATTGAAACGGTCAACGGCGGCGTACGCCTGGGCCGCGAGGTGATTGCACACGGCAGCGTCAGCACCGTCAACGGCAGCATCTTCACCGATCGCGGCAGCCAGATCGAAGGCGGCGTCGAAACCGTGAACGGTGGCATCGGCCTGGTCGAAAGCCGCGTCGGCAAGGACGTGGAGACCGTCAACGGCGATATCACCGTCGGCATCGGTTCCCAGGTCAACGGCGGTGTGCACGTGCGCAAGCCGAACTTCAGCGTCTCGCTCACCGCCAGCCGCAAGCCGCGCGTGATCGTCGGCCCGAATGCCGTAGTCAACGGCCCCCTGCAGTTCGAACGCGAGGTGGTGCTTTACGTGCATCGCACCGCGCGCATCGGTCCGGTCACCGGCGCCGAACCGATCCCGTTCGACACCGAAACCGCCCCGGCGGACTGAGCGCACCGGACCGCTTGGTTCGGTGATACTCGCTGATACCGGCTGTGCACGACGTGCGGCCGCCCTTTGTTTTCCAGGAATCGACGATGCCCCGCAAACTCCTCCTGTGCCTGGCCGCCGCGGCCGCGCTCAGTGCCTGCAAAGGCGAAGACACGCCGGCCACCGCACCGGCGTCAGCCACCGACACCGCTGCCGCGAAGCCGGCGGCTCATCAGTTCTCCCCGGAGATCAACGCCGGCGACTTCGCCGAGATGGTCAAGACCCTGGCCTCGGATGAATTCGAAGGCCGCGCGCCGGGCAGCAAGGGCGAGGAACTGACGGTCAACTACATCCGCGACCAGATGCAGCGCATCGGCCTGCAGCCGGGCAACGGTGACAGCTGGTTCCAGGACGTGCCGATGACCGAGACCACGGCCGACGCATCGACCGTGCTGAAGATCACCCAGGGTGGCAAGACCACCGAGCTGAAGTTCGGTACCGACATGGTGGTCGGCACCCGTACCGGCCAGGCTGAGGTGAAAGTCGATGCCAGCGACCTGGTGTTCGTCGGCTATGGCGTCGACGCGCCGGAGCAGAAGTGGAACGACTACGCCGGCCAGGACTGGAAGGGCAAGACGGTCGTGATGTTCGTCAACGATCCGGGCTTCCATGTTGACGACGCGAAGCTGTTCGACGGCAAGCGCATGACCTACTACGGCCGCTGGACCTACAAGTTCGAAGAGGCCGCGCGCAAGGGCGCCGCCGCGGCGCTGATTGTGCACGACACCGCCGGGGCTTCCTATGGCTGGGACGTGGTGAAGAACTCCTGGGCCGGCCCGCAGTACGACCTGCCGGCCAAGGATGACCCGGAAGCCCGCATTCCGGTGCAGGGCTGGCTGAGTGCCGACGCCGCCAAGGCGCTGTTCGCAGGCGCCGGCCTGGACCTGGCACAGGCCTACAAGGACGCCAGCAAGCGCGGCTTCAAGCCGGTGCCGCTGAAGGCCACCGCTACGGTCGACCTGAAGAGCCAGATCGCGCAGAAGCAGTCGCGCAACGTGGTGGGCGTGCTGCCGGGCAGCAAGCGTGCCGACGAGGCCGTGCTGTACATGGCGCACTGGGACCACCTGGGCAAGCACGAGGGTGAAACCGGCGACAACATCTACAACGGTGCGGTCGACAACGCGACCGGCGTGGCCGGCATCCTTGAGGTGGCCGAAGCCATGGCCCACCAGGATCCGAAGCCGGAGCGCTCGGTGGTGTTCCTGGCGGTGACCCTGGAAGAGTCCGGCCTGCTGGGTTCGAAGTACTACGTCTCCCACCCGACCTTCCCGCTGGACAAGATCGCCGGTGTGATCAACATCGACGCGATGTCGGTGGCCGGCCGTGCCAAGGACGTGACCGTCACCGGCTTCGGCAGTTCGGAGCTGGAGGACATCCTCAAGCCGCTGGCTGCGGCCCAGGACCGCACGCTGCATGGTGAGACCTCGGTGCAGAGCGGCTTCTACTTCCGTTCGGACCACTTCAACTTCGCCAAGGCCGGCGTGCCGGCCCTGTACGCCGATGGTGGCGAGGATCTGCGAGAGGGTGGCGTGGACGCCGGCCGCAAGGCCGCGGCGGACTACGGCGCCAACCGCTACCACGGTCCGAAGGACGAGTTCGACGCGTCCACCTGGAAGCTGGACGGGACTGTCGAGGACCTGCAGCTGATGTACGGCGTCGGCAAGGAACTGGCCGGTGGTGATCGCTGGCCGAACTGGTACGAAGGCAACCCGTTCAAGGCGGCCCGCGACGCGATGATGAAGGACAAGGCTTCGGCAAAGTAAAGCCGGGCCATGCTCGACTGAACATCGTTGAGAGCAGAGCGGCGCCCCACGGGGCGCCGCTTTTCTTTTGCGTACCGTCGGCGGCAGATCCACGATTGGTGTGGATCTGCCGGTAGTGCCGGCCGTGGCCGGCAATCGATTGGTAGCGGCCAACCTTGGTTGGCGCCATGCTTCCTCGCGGAGCACCCACGCATGGCGTGGATCTACCGGGCCATGTAATGCCATCGGGTTGCCGGCCAGCGGCCGGCACGACCCGCATTTACTGCGCACAAAGAAAAACCCCGCTGCGTGAGCAGCGGGGTTTTGGGTGTAAACCCTGGCGATGACCTACTCTCGCATGGCTTGAGCCACACTACCATCGGCGCAGCTGCGTTTCACTTCCGAGTTCGGGATGGGATCGGGTGGTTCCACAGCGCTAATTTCACCAGGGAGACGGTTGCAGCAGCGCTTGCAGCGCCAGCTTCGCGATCTTGCCCTTGGGGCGGAAGGCGTCCAGAAAAGCAATGCCTTCACTTAATAAGAAAAACCCCGCTGCGTGAGCAGCGGGGTTTCGGGTGTAAACCCTGGCGATGACCTACTCTCGCATGGCTTGAGCCACACTACCATCGGCGCAGCTGCGTTTCACTTCCGAGTTCGGGATGGGATCGGGTGGTTCCACAGCGCTAATTTCACCAGGGAGGCGGTTGGAG
>NZ_JCAFTW010000010.1:0-206616 GCF_059370655.1 Stenotrophomonas sp. YJH_SMC_133
CGGTCGACTCTACCAAGCGGATTCCGTCGAACCGGTTGGTCGACTCCCGGCACGTGAAACGACCCGGCGGTAGAGTCGACTGTTAGTCGACTGCTCTTCGTCCAGATCGAGAAATCCCGCGCTGCGCGCGATAGTCGACCAACGGTCGACTCTACCAAGCGGATTCCGTCGAACCGGTTGGTCGACTCCCGGCACGTGAAACGACCCGGCGGTAGAGTCGACTGTTAGTCGACTGCTCTTCGGATCGAGAAAATCCCGCGCTGCGCGCGATAGTCGACTGACAGTCGACTCTACCCGTCCCCTCATCGCTGTCGGCCTGAAAAACAAAAGGCCCGGCGCTCGCCGGACCTTTCGCATCACGCATCACGGGTGATCGGTTACCAGATCACCACGCGCTTGTCGTCGGCACGCACCATCGCGTCGCCTGCCTTGCACTGGAACGCCGCAGCGAAGGACGGCATGTTCGACGGTGCACCGTTGGCTCGGAAGTTGGCCGGCGCATGCGGGTCGGTGTTCAGGCGTACGCGCAGCTCACCGTCGGTGAAGTTGCGGCGCCACACGGTGGCCCAGTTCATGAAGAAGCGCTGGTCCTGGCTGTGGCCATCCACTTCCACATTCGCCTTCGGGTCTTCCTTCAGCGCCATCTGCAGTGCGTCGTAGGCCACGGTCAGGCCACCCAGGTCGCCGATGTTCTCGCCCAGGGTCAGCTTGCCCTTCACGAACACGCCCGGCACCGACTCGTAGCCATCGAACTGTGCAACCAGCTGGTCGGTACGCTCGGTGAAGGCCTTGCGGTCGGCGTCGGTCCACCAGTTGTCGAAATTGCCGTTGGCGGCGAACTGGCTGCCCGAGTCGTCGTAGCCGTGCATCATTTCGTGGCCGATGACCGCACCGATGCCGCCGTAGTTCAGCGCCGGATCGGCCTTGGCGTCGAAGAACGGCGCCTGCAGGATCGCCGCCGGGAACACGATCTCGTTCTTGGTGGCGTTGTAGTAGGCGTTGACCGTCTGCGGGGTCATGCCCCACTCGGTCTTGTCCACCGGCTTGCCGATCTTGTCCAGCATGTAGCGGTAGTTGAACGCACGCGCTGCCTGCATGTTGCCCAGGTAGCTGTCGCCGTTGGTCTGCAGGCCCGCCCAGTCACGCCACTTGTCCGGGTAACCGATCTTCGGGGTGAAGCTGGCCCACTTTTCCAGCGCCTTCTTCTTGGTTTCTTCGCCCATCCACGGCAGCTGCTCCAGGCGCGCCTTCAGCGCCTGCGACAGGTTCTCCACCAGGTGCTGCATGGCCACCTTCGACTCGGCCGGGAACACGGCGTCGACGTACAGCTGGCCAAGGGCTTCACCCATGCCACCGTTGACCGACTCCAGCACGCGCTTCCAGCGCGGCTGCATTTCCTGCTGGCCGCGCAGGGTCTTGCCATAGAACTCGAAGTTGGCCTTCTCGAACTGGCTGCTCAGGTACGGCGAGGCGTCGTCGATGGTGTGGAAGCGCAGGTAGGCCTGCCAGGTGCTGGCCGGCACATCGGCCAGCATCTTGTCCATTTCACCGAAGAAGCCCGGCTGGGCCAGCGAGAACTTCTGTGCGGCCGGCACCTTCAGGGTGTCGAACAGCGCGGTCCAGCTGAAGTTCGGGGTCAGCTTGTCGGCGTCTGCGGCGCTGAGCGGGTTGTAGCGCTTGGCCGGGTCACGCATTTCGATGCGCGACATCGAGGCCTTGGCCAGGCGGGTCTCAAAGGCCATCACGGCCTTGGCCTGCTCGGCGGCCTGCGCGGCGTCCACGCCGGACAGAGTCAGCACCTGCGCGATGTAGGCCACGTAGGCGTCGCGGATCTTGGCCTGCGCATCGTCGAAGTAGTAGCCCTTCTCCGGCAGGCCCAGGCCGCCCTGGCCGACGTAGGCGATGACGTTGGCCGAATCCTTGTAATCAGCATTGGCAAACAGCGAGAACAGCACGCCCTTGCCCTCGGCCTGGCTGTCGCGCAGGTACTGAGTGATGGCGGCGGTATCGTTCAGCGCGGTGATCTTGTCCAGCTGCGGCTGCAGCGGCGCGAGGCCGGCGGATTCGATCTTGGCTTCGTCATTGCCGGTCTTCCAGATGTCACCGATCTTGGCTTCCACCGAGCCGGCCTTGGCCTGGCTGGCGGCGGCCTGCTGCACCAGCGCGTGCTGCACTTCCAGCGAGCGCTCGCGCAGGATCTCGAAGCTGCCCCAGGTGGTCTGGTCACCCGGCACCGGGTTGGCCTTCAGCCACTTGCTGTTGACGAAGCCATTGAGGTCGGTACAGGCCGAGATGGCCGGATCGAGGTCGGCGCTGTTGAGCGAGATCAGCGGCGTCTTGATCTGCGACAGGTCGAAGGCCGGCTTGGCGTCGGCACCGGCCGCCGGTGCGGTTTCGTTCTTGCCACAGGCCGCCAGCGAGGCAGCGATGGCGATGGTCAGGCCCAGCGGGACCAGGTTGCGGACGTTCATGAGGCTCTCCTGCGGGTAATTTCACAGGGTAGCCGGGGAGGCCCACGACAGGGACCGGCCAAAGGTCACAGGGGGAACGCCCGTGGTCGCAAGCGGATGTGTGCAGACCGTTGGTCCGCACACACACCCAGCAGAAGAATACTCACCAACGGTGGGTATCTACTTATTTCGCCTTGCCCTGGTTGGCCACGGCTTCAGCAGCCTTGCGCGCCGCTTCCGGGTCGCCCAGGTAGCGGAACGACTGCACCGTCAGGTCGTCGTTCAGTTCGAACAGCAGCGGGATGCCGGTCGGGATGTTCAGCTCGAGGATTTCCTCGCGCGAGACATTGTTGAGGTACTTGTACATCGCGCGCAGCGAGTTGCCGTGGGCGGTGACCAGCACGGTCTTGCCGTCCTTCAGCTGCGGCGCGATCGCGTCGTGCCAGTACGGCAGCACGCGATCCAGGGTGGTGGCCAGCGATTCGGTGCCCGGCAGCGCGTTGCGGTCCAGGCCGGCGTAGCGGCGGTCATGGATCGGGTGGCCCGGATCTTCCAGCTCCATCGGCGGCGGCGGGATGTCGTACGAACGGCGCCACACCTTGACCTGCTCCTCGCCGTGCTTGGCGGCGGTCTCGGCCTTGTCCAGGCCCTGCAGGCCGCCGTAATGACGCTCGTTGAGGCGCCAGGACTTGTTCACCGGCAGCCAGTCCTGCTCCAGCTCGGCCAGTGCACCCTGCAGGGTGTGGATGGCGCGCTTGAGAACGGAGGTGTGGGCGACGTCGAACTGCAGGCCTTCCTCACGCATCAGACGACCGGCGGCGGCCGCTTCCCGGCACCCCTGCTCGGTCAGGTCGACATCGACCCAGCCGGTGAAGCGGTTGTCCAGGTTCCACTGGCTCTGGCCATGGCGCAACAGTACGAGTTTACGGGTCACTGCAGGGTCTCCAACGCGAGGAAAGGCAGGCCGCCATTGTAGCCCCGGCCGCCACTCACCGGGCCGTGGCGCCACCCATGCGATGCTGTGGCCAATGAATACGGTGATCGACCCCGGGCGCTGGGAAGGAAGCGTCGCCGCGGCCCGCGCGCAGCAGCTCCAGCTGGCCGGCCGCGTGGAGCGCCAGGACCGCCTGCCCAACGACGTGCGCTGGCTGGCCGGGCTGGATGTGGGCTTTGAGGACAACGGTGCCACCACCCGCGCCGCAGCGGTCCTGCTGGATGCGAAGACATTGCAGCCCGTGGCGCAGGAAATAGCGCGCATTCCCACGGTGATGCCGTACATTCCCGGCCTGCTCAGCTTCCGCGAGCTGCCAGCGTTGTTGGCCGCGCTGGCACTGCTGCCGCGGGCGCCGGATCTGGTGTTCGTCGATGGCCACGGCATCAGCCATCCGCGCAGACTGGGCGTGGCCGCGCATCTGGGCGTGGTCACCGACCTGCCGAGCATCGGCGTGGCCAAGTCGAAACTGGTGGGCCGGTTCGTCGAACCAGGTGCCGAAGCAGGCGCGCATACGCCATTGATGGACGGTGACGAGCAGCTCGGCTGGGTGCTGCGCAGCAAGGTGCGCTGCAAGCCGCTGTTCGTGGCCGGCGGCCATCGGGTCAGTGCCGATACCGCGCTGGACTGGGTGCAGCGCACGCTGCGCGGTTACCGGCTGCCGGAACCGACCCGGCTGGCGGATCGGCTGGCCTCGCGACGGGACGAATGACCTTCGCTGTTCTCGACGGATGCAGCCTGCACGGTCGCGTCGGGACGACAGGGTAGAGTCGACTGTCAGTCGACTAACGCGCGCAGCGCGGGCTTCGTCGCAGCCTCGCCGGAGAGCAGTCGACTGACAGTCGACTCTACCAAGGCGGTTTCGCCCGGTCGGTTTCGTCCAAGCGGTTTCATCCATGCGGTTTCGCCCGACCGGTTTCACCCGATCCGCGTGACGGCATATCCCATTCAGCGATGCACGTGACCGCGATGGCCCTGCGCGTCCTCGCCGTGGTCATGGCCTTCATGGGCCTCGTGCTCACCGCCCTTGGCCGGCGCCGGCTCACCACAGGCTTCACCGCAGTGGTCCGCTTCAAGCTGCAGTGTCACGTGCTCGATGCCGAAGTCATCGTGCAGGCGCCCGCTCAGCTCACGGCGCAGCGCATCGGCTTCGGTGCCGTCGCGCATCACGACATGCGCGGTCAGCGCCGGCGTGCTGGAGGCCAGCGCCCACACGTGCAGGTCATGCACGTCCATTACCGCGGCATGGCTGGACAGGCTGTCGCGCACCTTGGCCACGTCCATGCCCTTGGGCACGCCTTCCAGCAGCACGTTGATCGCCTCGCGCATCAGCACCCAGGTGCGCGGCAACACCCACAGGCCGATCAGCACCGCCAGGATCGGATCGATCGGCTTCCAGCCGGTGAACTGGATCAGCACCGCACCCGCAATCACCGCCACCGAGCCGAGCATGTCCGCCCACACTTCCAGGTAGGCGCCCTTCACGTTGAGACTCTCGCCGCTGCCGGCCTGCAGCAGGCGCATCGAGATCAGGTTGATGACCAGGCCGGCCGAGGCGATCACCAGCATGCCGGTGGAGGCGATCTCCTGCGGCTTGCTGAAGCGCCCGACGGCTTCCCACAGGATGTAGCCGGCAACCACGAACAGCATCGCGCCGTTGATCATTGCGCCCAGCGCTTCCAGGCGCGCATAGCCGTAGGTGCGGCGCGCATCCGGCGGGCGCCGGCTCAGCCGCACCGCGACCAGCGCGATCATCAGGGCCAGCGCGTCGGTGGCCATGTGTGCCGCGTCGGACAACAGCGCCAGGCTGTTGGTCCAGAACGCGCCCACCACTTCGACGAGGAGGAAGGTGGAGGTCAGGCCGAGCGCCCACCACAAGGGCCTCTCATGGCGGATCTCGGACGGCAGGTGATCGTGGTCGTGGCCCATGGCAACAGCTCCTTTGCGATGGAGGCAGGCTACGCCGGCGGCCGTGGGGAAACTATCACGGTGTTTATAACATTGCAGACTGCACGCCGCGGCTCGCCGCAGCTTGCGCCCGTGCCGGGCCACACTATGATGACCCCATCCCCTCTGGATGGGGAACGGGCAGCCAGACCGCTTCGGCGTTGCGGCCCGCAATGGACACTCAAGCACAAGGAATCCGGAACATGTGGACTACCAAGACCCCCTGGGTCGCCGTCGCCGTGGCCTGCGCGCTGGGCACGGCCGCAAGCGCCTCGGCCAAGACCTGCCAGCAGAATTTCCAGGCGGTAGGCGATCCCCGCAATGGCCAGTTCTTCACCTCCGAAGTCACCCTCCCCGGCCTGAAGCCCCGCAGTGCGCTGGGCCAGCTGCGCAAGGCGGCACTCGACGAAGGCAACAACTTCGTCAGCGGTGATGTCATCACCGAGACCGAAGGCCAGATGTACGTGCTGCAGACCGACACCAAGATGCCGCTGGTCAGCATCATCACCGCCTCCAATGGCGGCAACGTGGTGGTCGGCACCAAGCTGTCACGCGGGCAGACCGCCAAGGAAGAGGACGCACGCAGCGCGCTGTGTGGCTGGCTGGACAAGCTCAAGACCGGCCCCGAAGGCGAGGCGATCGCAGAAGCCGTGCGTGTCTCCAGCGGTTTCGACAAGCCGATCCAGGCCACTGCGGTCGGCATGTCCACCGAAATGGGCAAGGACGCCAAGCGGCTGCAGCGGGAAATCAACACCGCACCGCTCAGGGCACTGTTCTCCGGCACCAGCACCCCGCCGGATACCGACGCGATGTACCAGCCGTTGCTCGTCAAGTATTTCGGCCGTCGTTTCATCATCGATGGCCAGGTCTACACCGCCCAGCCCAACCGCTTTGCCAAGACCTTCGAGGTGGGCTATCTGGTCACCAAGATGAAGGGCATCGGTGGCATCGGCGGACGCCAGTCGAACGACGACAACAATGCCAACTTCACCGTGCACTGTGCGCTGGCGCCGGATCAGATGGCGCTGGGCGCCACCCTGCGCGAGAACGACTGGGTGAAACTGGAAGGCGTGGTCGACAAGATGGACACCGGTGGCGTCCACCTGCGCGATTGCCGGCAGGTGAAGTAGCCTTCAGGCTGCGCCGGGGAACGCCCCGGCGCAGGCCTCATCGGGTCAGAACCCGAAGCGCAGGCTGGCCCAGTACGCGCGGCCCGGCTCGTTGTAGGTCGCCGCGCCGGCATCGCTGCTGTTGGCCTCGCGGAACAGGCGCTTGTCGGCCAGGTTGTTCACGCCGAAGCCGAAGCTGACCGTCTCGGTCACCTTGTAGCGCGCGCTCACGCCCCAGATGTTGTATGCACCGCGATCCTGCAGTGCGATCGATGGGTCGCAGGTGCCGGTGCAGCGCGGATCATTGTTGATGTTGGTAGTGGCCGGCTTCTGCTTGCCGTAGAACGTGCCGGTCAGCAGCAGCGACAGCTTGTCGGTGGCCTGCCAGTCCAGCATCGTGTTGACGGTGTACTTCGGAATCACCGACAGCGGCTGGCCGGTGCGCTTGTTCTCGTTCTCCACCATGTAGGTGAAGTTGTTGCTCCACTTCAGGCGGTTGCCCTGCTCGCCCAGCAGCGGGATTACCAGGTTGCCTTCCAGCCCCTGCACGATCGCCTTCGGCGCGTTCTCCCAGCGGAAGATGCGGCCCCTGGTGTCGGCAGTCAGGGCGATCTGGGTGTAGCCGGCCTGGATCTTGTCCTTGTAGTCGTTATGGAAGTACGTCAACGAGGCCTGCCAGCCGCTCTGCGGTGCCCACTCGATGCCGAGTTCCTTGTTCAGGCTGGTTTCCGCCTTCAGGTCCGCATTGCCGCGCATGTAGCAGCCGGAGCCCAGGCTCGGCAGTGCATTCGGGCAGCCATTGCCACGGGTGTAATACAGATAGTCCGGATTCGACTGGTACAGGTTCGGCGCCTTGAACGCCCGGGCGATGCCGCCCTTCACCACCCAGTCGCCGTTGATGCGGAACTGCGCGTTGAGGCTGGGGCTGGTGTTGTTGCCGAACTGGCTGTGGTGGTCGAAGCGCAGGCCCGGGGTAACGATCCAGCGCTCACCCAGGTAGATGTTGTCTTCGACGAACACGGCGGTGGTCTGCGCATCGGCCTTGCCCCGCGCACGATCGGCCGACAGCCCCGGGATGCCGCCGCCGCTGCTGCTGGACTGGCTCATCGAGTACGGGTCGGTCAGGCGGCTGTCCAGGTATTCAAAGCCAAGCGTCCAGATGTTCTCGGCACCACCCAGCGTGGCCGGGAAGCTCACTTCGCCGTCCAGCTGGTAGTTGCGCAGTCGCGAGGTCGACCAGTCGCTGCCGTTGAAGCTGCCTTCCGGGCCACCGGCCAGGCCTTCGTTGATGCGTGAGTTGTTCACCGCCTCCACCGCGGCCGTCACCCGCGAGGTCACGTCGCCCCAGCGGCCACGATGGGTGATCGCGCCGGTGTTGCGGTACATGCGGTTGGTCTCCGCTTCGCCCTCGGCCAGTGCCGCCAGGTCAACACCGGTCGATGTACCGGTGGTGCTGACCGCGCGATCACCAGCGTAGATGTTGCCCTGGCGGCTGGTGCCGGCTTCGAACTCCACCACCTGGTTGGCGGTCACGTCCCAGCGCAGCAGCGCGTTGACATCGCGGTTCTTGACGCCCTCGCGGCCGGCCGGCGGCACCGCGTTGGGGTTGGTAGCGTACTGGCGGTTGAGCTCCAGCGAGTCCGCGTCGGTCTTGTTGAGATTGCCGTACAGGCGGAACGACAGGGTGTCGGTCATCGGCCCACTCAGCTGCAGGCCGACGCGTTCGCTGCCACCTTCGGCGCTGTGTTCGGGCACCAGCCCATACAGGTCCACCGCACCGGTCAGGTCACCGGTCGGGCGCTTGGTGATGATGTTGACCACGCCGCCGGAGGCACCGGAGCCATAGCGTGCCGCCGCCGGGCCGCGCAGCACTTCGATGCGCTCGATCATTTCCGCCGGCACCCAGTTGGTGTCACCGCGGGTATTGCGCTCGCCGCTGCGCCCCATGCGCACGGCATCGCGTGCGCCGATGCGCTTGCCATCGACCAGGATCAGGGTGTTTTCCGGGCCCATGCCGCGCAGGTCGATCTGGCGGTTGTTGCCGTACTGGCCCGAGGCGCTGTTGCCGGTCAGGTTGACGCCCGGCATGGTCCGCAACAGCTCGGCGATGTCGTTGGCTGGCGGGCGCCGGGCGATATCCTCGGCGGTGATGGTCGAGGTGCCCAGTGCCTGGCGCGCGATCTGCGAGGCGGTGACGTGCACCGTGTCGATATCGGTGGCGTCGGTTTCGGCCTGGGCGGTCAGGGCGCTGCCCGCCAGCAGGGCGGCAACGGCAAGCGCCAGCGGGCGCGGCGAATGGACAACGGCAGGAGACATGATCAGGACCTTCTGGCAGGGCTGCGGGGCCTCTGGCAAAGGGCTTGAGGCAACGACGAGGGGGGGGAGGCGGAGCCGTCCTGCAGGCACCTGCAGCCCGCTCCGTGCGCGCATTCTCCCATCAATGCGAGTGATTCTCAAATGCGTTCACTCATTGCCGCAGCGGCGTCGATGTGCTTTGCGCACCGTGCAAGCCTGCACCGCGCGTAAACTGCCCGGCTACCCCGCCATCAACCGTATGCCGCCGCGGCCGATACCCGTGGTTTGCCGTACGCAGTCAGAGATCGACGTGGAACCACCCCAACTGGACGATGCCAGCCAGCCGCTGGCCGAGGCCTGGCAGCAATGCCTGCTACAGGCCGGCCCTGCCGCCACCGCGCTGCTCAAGGCCGCTGCCACCGATGCCCCACCCGCGCTGGCCCAGCGCTTTTACGAAGTGCTGCTGCACGACGGGCGCGCACGCCGCTTCCTGTCCCACGACCAGGTCAAGCAGCGCCTGCAGCCGGCCATGCAGCGCTGGCTGGTACAGCTGCTGACCACCGACGCCGCTGGCATCGCCACCACGGTCGCCTCGCAGCGGGTGATCGGCGACGTACACGCACGGGTCGGCATCCCGGTCGACCTGGTCACCCGCGGTGCGCGCGTGCTCAAGCACGAGCTGTTCGTGCGCCTGCGGGACGACGCGCCCGACAGCGCGACCGCGTTCGCCGCCATCGCCTGCTTCAGCGCGATCATGGACATCGCCATGGAAGGCATGACCCTGGCCTACACCCATGCGCGCGAGCGCTCCACCCGTGCCGACGCCGCCTACCGGCTGTTCTCGCTGGTACAGAACGTCGGTACCGAACGCGAGCGCCAGCGCGCATTGCTGCTGGACTGGGAGAACGCCCTGCTCTACGCCCTCGCCGGCCACGTGCAGGCCAGCGACAACGCCAGCCTGGCCACCTCGGAGTTCGGCCTGTGGTTCACCCACAAGGGCATCCCCAGCTTCGGCGAAAGCAGCGAAACGCAGCAGGTGGGCCAGTTGATGGCCCGCATTGACGGCCACCTGCAGCGCGCGAGTGGCGATGCTCCGGCGCAGCGACTGGCGGTGCTGCCGGCCATCCGCGAGGACCTGGCCGCCATCCGCACCCTGATGACGCTGCTGTTCGAGCGCATCGGCGAACTGGATGCCGGCAGCGACGCGCTGACCAACCTGCTCAACCGTCGCTTCCTGCCCACCGTGCTGCGCCGGGAAATCGAGCTGGCCACGCGCAACCGCACACCGTTCTCGCTGCTGCTGCTCGACCTGGATCATTTCAAGGCAATCAACGACGGCCATGGCCACGATGCCGGCGACCGTGCGTTGCAGCACGTGGCCGGCCTGCTCGGCCAGCTCACGCGTGGCAGCGACTACCTGTTCCGCTATGGCGGCGAAGAATTCGTGGTGGTGCTGGTGGCGGCCAGCGAATCACAGGCGACCGTGATCGCCGAGAGCCTGCGCCGGCAGATCGCGCAATCGCCCGTTGCGCTGGCCAATGGCCAGGTGCTGGAGCTGACCGCCAGCATCGGCGTGGCCGGTCACGATGGTCATCCGGACTACGAGCGGTTGATGGCACGTGCCGACGCCGCGATGTACGAGGCCAAGCGCAGCGGCCGCAACCGCGTGGTGGTCGCCAGCGCGGACCTGCAGGAAGCCCCGGGGCGGCGTGCACTGCAGCGATGACGGCAGGACAGGTAGAGTCGACCGCTGGTCGACTATCGCGCGCAGCGCGGGATTTTTCGCCGTCGGAACGAAGAGCAGTCGACTAAAAGTCGACTCTACCGGTTCGCGCGCCAGCCGCTGCTTTCACCGCCCCCACCCGCCATGCTGCCCACCACAGCAGCGCCAGCAACGCGATGCCTGCCCCCAGCAGGCACACAGCGGGCCAGCCATGCCGCACCTGCATCCAAGGCCCCGCCGCCGCTCCCGCACCGCTGCCCACCGCATAGAACAGCATGTACAACGCCACCAGGCGCCCATGCTGTTCTGCCGGTGCACGCAGCAACGATGCCTGGTTCGAGACATGCAGTGCCTGGCCGCCCAGGTCGAGCACGACCACACCCAGCAACAGCAAGGACAGCGAATGCGGCAGGCCCAGCAGCGGCCACCACGCGACCAGCATCAACAACAGCGCGCCGAGGCTGACCCGATGCGCGAAACCACGGTCCATCCAGTGTCCGACCCGCGCCGCCATCAGCGCACCGACCACGCCGGCCAGGCCGAGCGCGCCGATGGTTGCGGTCGACCAGTGCAGCGGCGGTGCCGACAGCGGCAAGGGTGCCGCCGCCCAGAACACATTGAGGCCGGCAAACAGCAGCAATGCCAGCGGCCCGCGCTCGCGCAGCGTTCGATCGCGGCGCAGCATGCCCAGCATCGAGCCCAGCAGCTCGCGCCAGCGTGGAGGGACCGACGGCACCGGTACTGCGGGCAGGCGCCGCCACAGCAGCGCCGCCAACGCTGCCATCACCACCGCTGACAGCAGGTAGACCCTCTGCCAGCCAAAGGCCGCCGCCACCGTACCGGACACCACGCGCGCCAGCAGCAGGCCGATGAACACGCCGCCCTGCACCACACCAACCACGCGACCGCGCTGCTCGGGCGGTGCCAGCATGGCGGTATAGGCAATCAGGCCCTGGGTCAGCGCGGTGCCCAGCAGGCCTGCCAGCAGCATGCCCGACAACAGCCAGCTCGCCGTGCGTGACGCCGCCAGCCACAACAGGGCCAGCACCAGCGCGATCAACTGCAGCCGCAGCAGGCGTCGCCGGTCGCCGCGGTCTGCCAGCGGCAGCAGGCCAAGCAATGCCAGCACGCTGCCGGCCTGGGTGGCAGCCAGCACTGCGCCGGCCACCGCCCGGTCCAGCGCAAAGGCGCGTGCAAGCTGATCCAGCAGCGGCTGCGCGTAGTAGACGTTGGCGACGCTGGCGCCGGCGGCAGCCGCAAGCAGGACCAGCAGCGGGCGGGGAAGCGATGTCGCACTCATCATATGGTTGCAATTTGAAACCAGATGCAGGCTATCGCCATTGGTTTTAAACTGCAACCACATTCGGAGATACCCAGCATGCACGCCGACAGCCCCTGCCCTGTAGCCCGCAGTGCCGACCTGCTCGGTGACCGCTGGGCATTGCTGGTGATCCGCGACGCGTTCGACGGCATCACCCGCTTCGGTGATTTCCAGCGCAGCCTCGGCGCGGCGCGCAACATCCTCAGCGACCGCCTGCGCCGGCTGGTCGAGGCCGGCATCCTGCAGCTGCAGTCAGCCTCCGATGGATCGGCCTACCAGGAGTACGTGCTCACCGCCGCAGGCCTGGAACTGTTCCCGCTGCTGGTCGCACTGCGCCAGTGGGGAGAGCGCCATCGCTTCGGTGCAGGCGAAGGCCATTCGCAGCTGATCGAATTGGCGACGCGGCGGCCGCTGCCCTACATGCAGCCGCGCGGGCGCGATGACCAGCCGCTTCAGCCCACTGCCACCCGCGTGCGCAAGCTCAAGGACGACGGGCGCGACACCTGATCCGCCCATTCGCGCACACCGACGGACGCCCGCGCCGGTTAGCATCGGATCTTTCCGCCGCTGGATGCCGCCGATGTCGCGCTGTCGCCCTTCCCTGCTGACCGCCCTGCTGTTGCCGCTGCTGGCCTGCGCCACAGCAACCACGCAGGCCCGCGAGGTTGCCGCGCCCGCCGACCACGTACAGGCCGATGGACCCTATGTGTTCCGCCAGGGCAACCAGCTGCAGGCCAGATGGATCTGCGACGACAAGGTCGAGTCGCACACACTTGCCACGCAGGCCGCAGGCACCGACATCACCCCGCGTTGCGGCTACGAACACAGCGTGCACGTGGCCGCCCCGAATGCTCCGTCGGTCTCCGTGCTGCCGGCCGTGCCGCGCATCGTGGCGCTGTCCGACATCCACGGCCAGTACGGGCTGCTGGTGCGCCTGCTGCGTGCCCACCAGGTCATCGACGCACAGGACCGCTGGGCGCTGGGCAAGGACACCCTGGTCATCGCCGGCGATGTGTTCGACCGCGGCCCGCAGGTAACCGAAGCCTTCTGGCTGCTGTATGGCCTGCAGCAGCAGGCGGCCGCCGCCGGCGGCGCGGTGCACTTCGTGCTCGGCAACCACGAGACCATGGTGCTGTACGACGACCTGCGCTACGTCAACCCGAAATACCTGCGCAGCGCCCAGCTGCTCGGCCGCAGCTACCCGCAACTGTATGGCGCCGACTCGGTGATCGGCCAGTGGCTGCGCACCCGCCCGGTGCTGCTGAAGATCGGCGATACCCTGTTCCTGCACGGCGGCATCTCGCCCGAGGCGGTGCAGCTGGCGCTGGACCCGGCACGCACCAACGCGGCCTATCAGGCCTCGCTGGGCCTGCCCAAGGCCGAAGTGAAGGCCGACCCGGCCACCGCACCGCTGTATGACGGCAAGACCAGCCCGATCTGGTACCGCGGCTATTTCGATGGCCGCCTCGACACCGCGGGTGTGCAGGCTGTGCTCGACCGCCTGCAGCTCAAGCGCATCGTGGTTGGCCATACCTCGATGCCGCACGTCAGCAGCTTCCACGGCGACCGCGTGATCGCCATCGACAGCAGCATCAAGAACGGCGAGAACGGCGAACTGCTGTTCATCGAGGGTGGCAAGCTCAGCCGTGGCCTGCTGGATGGTTCGCGGGTGCCGCTGGCGCTGGGTGAGCCGGGCCTGCAGGACTGAATGGAGGGACAGCGCGACGGTGCCGGGAGGTGCCGGCGCGCTCCACCTGCAGCCGGTTTGCGGCTACCCTCGGCAGCCGAGAGGCCCACCCCGTCCATCCGGTGGGCCTGACCGTTACAGGAGCCCCGCGCATGCGCGTTCTGATTGCTGAAGACGACCCGGATATCGCCTCCGGCCTGTGCGCCTCGCTGCGCCGGCAGGGGCACGTGGTCGACCACGTCGACAACGGTGCGCACGCCGATGCTGCACTGGGCTCGACGCAGTACGCGCTGCTGGTACTGGACCTGGGGCTGCCGCAGCTGGATGGCCGCGACGTGCTGCAGCGCCTGCGCCAGCGCGGTGATGGCCTCGCAGTGCTGGTGGTGACCGCCCGTGACGGCCTGGCCGAGCGCGTGCGTGTGCTCGACCTGGGTGCCGATGACTACCTGGTCAAGCCGTTCGCGCTGGACGAGTTCGAAGCGCGCGTGCGCGCCCAGCTGCGCCGGGTCACCAGCAATGGCAACCCGGACCTGCGCATCGGCCGCCTTCGCATCGACCTGGCCGGGCATCGGGTGTGGATCGACGACCAGTCGCTGGAACTGACCGCACGCGAGTTCGGCCTGCTGTCGGCACTGGCAGTGCGCGCCGAGCGCATCGTGTCACGCGCGCAGTTGGTGGAAGCGCTGTGCGACTGGGGCCAGGACCTGACCGACAACGGTCTGGACATCGCCCTGCACCGCCTGCGCCGCAAGCTGCAGCCCGGCGGCATGGGCATCCGCACCGTGCGCGGGCTGGGCTACATGCTGGAAGACGTGCAGGACGACAGCACCCCGTGATCAGTGGACCGCCCAGCCTGCGCCGGCGCCTGCTCGCCTTCCTGGCGCTGCCGATGCTGGGTCTGCTCACCTTCAACACGATCCTGGCCTACTACGTTGCGCTGGACTATTCCAACCGCATCCACGACCGCAACCTGATCGACGACACGCATTCGTTCGCGCAGATGCTGAGCACCATGCCGGTGACCAGCGACCTGTCGCCGCAGGCGCGCTTCCTGATCGAGTACGACCCCGACGGCCATCGCTACTTCAACGTCGACAGCAGCCGCATGGGTACGCTCAGCGGCAATGCCGACTTCAGCCCGTATGCCCCTTCTCAGGACTGCACCGGCGTGCATCCGGCGCTGTACGACGGCAACCTCAATGGCCAGCAGGTGCGCATGGCCACGGTCTGCACGCAGGCGATGAACGATCCGCAGGACCAGCTGGCGGTGACCGTGGCCGAGAGCATGGCCGACCGCCGACAGCGGGCGCGCGAGATCCTGATGATCATCATCCCGCTGATGACCATGCTGGCGCTGGGCACCGCAGCGCTGGTCTGGTTCGGCGTGACCTACGGCCTGCGCATCCTCACGCCGCTGAGGACCCGCCTGGCGCAGCGCCGTGGCGAACTGGCACCGATCTCCGACGCCGACGTACCGGAGGAGATCCAGCCACTGATCAGCACCATCGACGATCTGTTTGCCCGCCAGGCGGAAATGATCACCCTGCAGAACCGCTTCATCGCCGATGCCGCGCACCAGCTGCGTTCGCCGCTGGCGGGCATGGCCCTGCACGTGGACCAGGCGCTGGCACACGGTGACCCCGATACGGTGCGCGAGGCGCTGCAGCACATCCGCCGGCTCAACCAGCGCACTGCCCGGGTCAGCACCCAGCTGCTGGCGCTGAGCCGGGCGCAGACCGTGCCCGATACCGTGGAAGCACTGGACCTGTGCGAGCTGGTGCCGCAGTGGGTTGGCATGCGCGTGCCGGAGGCGATCCGCGATGGCATCGACCTCGGCTACCGCGGCAGCCCCCATCCGCTGCGTGTGCTCGGCAACGGCGCCATGCTGCAGGAGGCGCTGGACAACCTGATCGACAACGCCCTGCGTTATGCCGGCCGCAATGCCACCGTCACGGTGGGCATGCACGCGCTGGACGACAATGATGTCGAACTCTATGTGGAAGACAACGGCCCCGGCGTGCCCGACGACGTGATGCCACGGCTGGGCGAGCGCTTCTTCCGGGCGCCGGGCACTGCTGCCAGCGGCACCGGCCTCGGCCTGGCCATCGCGCACGAGGCGGTAGAGCACTTCGGCGGCCGCCTGAGCTTTCTGAACCGCCCGGGCGGGGGCCTCAAGGTCGCCATCATGCTGCCGCTGCTGAAGGCCCCCTGACCCGGCCCGGCGCGCTGAAAGGCTGGTGAAAATCGCGCTTGCGATCCTGCCATCCCCACTGCCGTCCCGGAGCCGCCAGGTGACCGAATCGCACGACTTCTTCCTCCCCGGTGGCCCCCAGGGCGTGCTGCTGGTCCATGGCCTGACCGGCACCCCGGCGGAAATGCGCATGCTGGGCAAGGGGCTGAACAATGCCGGCTTCACCGTCCACGGCGTGCAGCTGCCCGGCCATTGCGGCACCGTGGATGACCTGCTGGCGACCACCTGGGAACAGTGGTACCAGGGCGTGGAAGATGCGGCGGCCGCCCTGCGCGGCAAGGTCGACCAGCTGTTCGTGGGTGGACTGTCGATGGGCGCGGTACTTTCGCTGGCGTTGGCGGCACGTCGCCCGGAGTGGGTGTCCGGCGTGGGCGTGTACGGCGCCACTTTCCGTTACGACGGCTGGAACATTCCCGCCGTGGCCCGCTTCTCGTTCCTCCTGCCGTGGTTCAAGCGCTTCAACATCGGCCGCGACCGCATGTTCATGGAAGAACCGCCGTACGGCCTGCGCGACGAGCGCCTGCGCGCGCAGGTCAGCGCCGCCATGCTGTCCGGCGACAGCGCCGCCGCCGGCCTGCCGGGCAATCCCTGGCATGCGCTGGCCGAGATGCGTGCGCTGAGCAACTGGACCCGCCGCCACCTGCACCAGGTCACCGCACCGTGCCTGGTGATGCACGCCCGCGAAGACGATGTGGCCAGCATGGGCAACGCTGAGCTGGTGATGTCGCGGGTCAGCGGCCCGAAGGAACTGGTGGTGCTGGAAGACAGCTACCACATGATCACCATCGATCGCGAACGCCGCGATGTGATCCGTCGCAGCGCGCGCTTTTTCACCGAGATCGGTGAACGCACGGGCGTGCTCAAGGCGGTGGCCTGAGATGGGGGCACTCGCCACCCTGCTGTGGCTGGCCAATGTGGTACTCGATACCGGTGGCCAGCTCGCCTTCAAGGCCGCCGCCAGCGATCCGCAGGAAGGCGAAGGACTGCAACGCTGGAAACACATGCTCAGCCGCCCCTGGCTGTGGATCGGCATCGCCTGCTACGTGCTCGAGTTCGTGGCCTGGATTGCGTTCCTGTCGCTGGTGCCGCTGTCCAAGGGCGTGCTGCTGGGCTCGATCAACATCGTTGCGTTGATGATCGCCGGTCGTTTCCTGTTCCGCGAGAAGCTCACGCCGCTGCGGGTGGCCGGCATGCTGCTGGTCACCGCGGGCGTGGCGGTGGTGGGGGCCGGCTCATGAGGCGCCTGTATGTGATCGGTTTCCCGCTGCTGATGGCCTTCGACACGCTGGCCCAGCTGTGCTTCAAGTACGCCGGTGACGCCGCGCTGCCGGTCGAGGCCAACACCGCCTGGCTGCTGCGCGTGCTGTCGCAGCCGTGGGTGTATGGCGCCATCCTCGGCTACGTGGGTGCGTTCTTCACCTGGATGAGCCTGCTGCGCCATGCGCCAATCGGCCCTGCATTTGCCGCATCGCACCTGGAAGTGATCAGCGTTCTGCTGCTGTCGGCGTGGCTGTTGAACGAGCCGCTGACCCTGCACCATCTGTTAGGTGCGGTACTGATCGTGGCCGGCATCGTCTGCCTCGGCCGCGCTGAAGCGGACGACCCGCACAGTCCCGCCGAAAGCGCGTCGTGAGCGGGCTGCGATGAGCCTGTTCGCGCGCGAACTGCCACCTACCGCTGGCCTGCCGATTCAGGCCAGCGATTTCCTGCCCGGTGGCGGCGACCTGCGCGAAGTCCTGGCCAGCCAGCTCGGCACACCGCCACTGCAGCTGACCTGTTCCGGCACGCACGCACTGCTGATCGCGCTGCGTACGCTGCGCAAGCGCGCGCCAAGGCGCGACACCGTGATCATGCCGGCCTATACCTGCCCGCTGGTGCCGATCGCGGTGCACAGCCTGGGCCTGCGCGTGCAACTGTGCGATACCCGTCGTGGCCACTTCGACTTTGATCCCGGCCAGCTCAGGCGTCTGGCCGATGCGCGCACGCTGGCGATCCTGCCGACCCACCTGGGCGGGCGCATCGCCGATGTCGAGCTGGCCTGCGAGGTTGCGCGCGGCGCCGGCGCCTGGGTGATCGAGGATGCCGCGCAGGCGCTCGGCGCACGCGTTGGCAACACCAGTGTCGGCCTGCGCGGCGATATCGGATTCTTCAGCCTGGCCGCCGGCAAGGGCCTGAGCCTGCACGAAGGCGGCCTGCTGGTCAGCCGCGATGACGAACTGCGTGCCGCGCTGGCCGAACATGCCGTCCAGCACGTTCGCTCCAGCCTGCGCTGGGAGCTGCTGCGCAGCGTGCAGTTGATCGGCCTTGCTGCCTGCTATCGCCCTTCGCTGCTGTCGCTGGTGTATGGCAATCCATTGCGCAGTGCGCTTCAACGCGACGATCTGGAAGAAGCGGTCGGTGACATTTTCCCGCTTGATATACCGCAGCACCGGGTCAGCCACTGGCGGCAGAACATCGGCGCGCATGCCGCGCGGCGCTTGCCGGCGTTCCTGCAGGCCGGTCGCCTGCGTGCGTTGCAGCTGCGCGTGCAGCTGGCACAGCTGCCAGCCGTTGAGGTGGTCGACGGCCTCGCCGGCAGCGGTGGCACCTGGCCACTGCTGATGCTGCTGCTGCCCAGCCAGCGCGCCCGCGATGCCGTACTGAAGGACCTGTGGCCACGTGGTCTCGGCGCCAGCCGCATGTTCATCCATGCCCTGCCCGGCTACGCGTACCTGCGCGGCATCGTGCCGCAGGACGACATGCCCAATGCACGCGACTTCGCCGCACGCATGCTGACCCTTGGCAACAGCGCCTGGCAGACCCGCGAAGAGACTGCCGAAATACTGCAGGTCCTGGCCCGCGCCTGACCCGAACGTGCACGCGTGGCCTGCCCTCCGCGCATTCATCCGTGCACCTTCCTGAACGTTTTCCCAGCCTGTCAGAAGAGCCTTTCAACAGGAAAGGAACGAGAAAGGCGGCCTGCCTACATTGAGCCTGCCCCGGCATCGGGCCGGGCGTTTCTTTCATCGACGGACCTGCCCATGCACTGGAGCATCCTGTGTGACTTCGACGGCACCATCAGCCTCGAAGATGTCATCGACTCGCTGCTGGAAAAGTACGGCCAGCCGGGCTGGCAGGAACTGGAAGACCAGTGGAAAGCGGGAAAGATCGGCTCGCGTGAATGCATGCAGGGCCAGGTGCGGCTGCTGAAACTGGACCCGGCCACGCTCGACGCCCATCTGGACCAGGTACAGATCGATCCGGGCTTCGCCGCCTTTGTCAGCCGTGCCGAACAGCTGGGCCTGCCGCTGCGCATCGTCAGTGACGGCCTGGACTATGCGATCCACCGCATCCTGGCCAACCACGGCCTGTCGCAGCTGCCGGTGGTGGCCAACCACCTGCGCTGGTGCGAAGACCATTGGGAACTGGAGTCGCCCTACCAGGCCGAAGGCTGCCGCAGTGGCACCTGCAAGTGCACCTGCGCCGCGCAGGCGCGCGCCAACGAAGCACCGCGCGTGCTGATGATCGGTGACGGCAGCTCGGATTTCTGTGTGTCCGAAGACGCCGACTTCGTGTTCGCCAAGCGCCGCCTGATTACCCATTGCACGAATGCCGGCATCGAGCATGCCGCCATCGACACCTTCCACGATGCAGTCGCACTGTTGCCGCGCCTGCTCGATGGCAGCCTGCTGCAGCCACGTCGCATCGACGCCCGCCCGCAGCCCGCCGCACTGCCCCCGCTGCTGGCCACCGCCTGAGCACTCCCTCCAAGCACGCTCCCCCGTCGCCCCTTTCGAACGTCCTTCACGGAACCGAACTGCATGAACATTTTTGACAAGAACGCCGACGCCGCTGCCTCCGACGCGCAGCTGCTGGCCGACGAAGCCCGCTACAGCTCCTTCGGCGATACCGTCCACTACGTCGACCCGCCGAAGATCTTCCAGCGCGGCGAAGGCAGCTACATGTTCGACGGTGCGGGCGTGCCCTACCTCGATCTGCAGATGTGGTACTCGGCCTGCAACTTCGGCTACAGCAACAAGCGCCTGAATGACGCGCTGAAGGACCAGATCGACACCCTGCCGCAGGTCGCCAGCCAGTACCTGCATCCGACCCGCGTGCAGCTGGCCAAGACCATTGCCGTGGACATGCACGAGAAATTCGGCCTCGACGGTCGCGTGCATTTCAATGTCGGCGGCGCGCAGGCCATTGAAGACTCGCTGAAGATCGTGCGCAACGCGCGCGGCGGCAAGAGCCTGATGTTCGCCTTCGAAGGCGGCTACCACGGCCGCACCCTGGGTGCCTCGTCGATCACCTCCAGCTACCGCTACCGCCGCCGCTACGGCCACTTCGGCGAGCGCGCGATGTTCATCCCGTTCCCGTACCCCTTCCGTCGCCCGAAGGGCATGACCCCGGACGAGTATTCCGACCACTGCGTGTGGCAGTTCGAGCGCCTGTTCGAAAGCGAGTACAACGGCGTGTGGGACCCCAAGGTCGGCCAGGCCGAGTACGCCGCGTTCTACGTCGAGCCGATCCAGGGCACCGGCGGCTACGTCATTCCGCCGCGCAACTTCTTCACCGGCCTCAAGCGCGTGCTGGACAAGTACGGCATCCTGATGGTGGTCGATGAGATCCAGATGGGCTTCTGGCGTACCGGCAAGCTGTGGTCGATCGAGCACTTCGGCGTGACCCCGGACGTGCTGGTGTTCGGCAAGGCGCTGACCAACGGCCTGAACCCGCTGTCCGGCCTGTGGGCACGCGAAGAGCTGATCAACCCGACCGTGTTCCCGCCGGGTTCCACCCACTCCACCTTCAACTCCAACCCGCTGGGCACCCGCCTGGGCCTGGAAGTGTTGAAGCTGGGAAAGGAAATGGACTACGAGCGCACCGTGCCGGAAAAGGGCGCGTACTTCCTCGACGGCCTGCGTGGCCTGCAGAAGCGCCACCCGGAAATCGGCGACGTCGACGGCCTGGGCCTGGCCCTGCGCGCCGAAATCTGCCAGGCCGACGGCTACACCCCGAACAAGGAACTGCTGGACCGCATGGTCGACATCGGCCTGGCCGGTGACCTCCTGCACGACGGCAAGCGCATGGGCCTCGTGCTCGACGTAGGTGGCTGGTACAAGAACGTGATCACCTTCGCGCCGTCGCTGGACATCAGCTACGAAGAGATCGACCTGGCGATCACCCTGCTCGACCAGGCGCTGACCAAGGCCAAGGGCTGAGGCTGGATGGGCTGCCGGTTCCCGTGCCGATGGAGATGACGTCACGCGCATCCAGCACCGCGCTGGAACCGGCCGCGCTGCTGGAGGGCTTCCTGGCCCATCCGCCGCTCGGATTCGAGGCAGGCCGCCTTCCCAGCGGCCTGCCGACTTTCCGTGCGCCGCTGGACCTGACCACCACGATGGACGACGCGCTGCGCAGCAAGCTGCTCGGCCTGCCGCTGTCGCGCCTGTGGCGGCCTTGGATCACCTGGAAGACCCGCTTCGTCGGTGCCACCAGCACCGAGTACACCCCACTGCCGGCGCACGTGGCGCCGGAGGCGCTGGCCGAGGACGTGACGCGTCACGCGATCGGCGATACCCGGCTGCTGGTGGTCAAGGACCTGGCCATCGATTCACCGCTGCTGGACGACGCGGCCAATGCGCACAGCGCGGCGTTCCTGCAGGCCTTGCTGACGCGCGGCTTCGTTGAACTGGAAGGCATGCCGCTTGCCTGGGTGGCGATCGATTTCGATTCGCTCGATGGCTACCTCGGCCGCCTGTCGTCCTCGCGCCGCAAGAACATCCGGCGCAAGCTCCGTTCGCGTGATGACCTGCAGGTCGACTGCATCGCCACCGGTGATCCCGCCTTGGCCGACCCACGGCTGCAGGCCGAGTTGTATGCGCTGTACCTGGGCGTGTATGCGCAGAGCGCGGTGCATTTCGACCAGCTCGACCTGACCTATTTCCAGTACCTGCTGGCCGACAGCCAGGGCCAGGGACGGATGTTCCTGTACCGCCACCAAGGGCAGCTGATCGGCTGGAACCTGTGCTACATCCACGCCGGAAAGCTGGTGGACAAGTACATCGGTCTGGCCTACCCGCAGTCACGCGAGCACAACCTGTACGCGGTCAGCTGGATGCACAACCTCGAGTATGCCCTGCAGCACGGCCTGAGCCACTACGTGGCCGGCTGGACCGACTCGCGGATCAAGGCCGAACTGGGCGCCCGCTTCACCTCCACCCGGCACGCGATCCACGCCCGTTCCCCGCTGCTGCGCGCCGCCCTGCGCCGGCTGGCCCCGTACCTGCAGGGCGAAGCTGATGGAGGCGGTTGAACGATGACGTTGCGTTCTCCGTTGATCCTCGACCTGGACGGTGGCGTGCTGCCGCTGCCCCAGGCGCAGACCCTGGCCCTGCCGCAGTGGCACGATCCACTGCGCTTTGCCTGCAGCAATGCCACCCTGGACCGTTTCGCCACTGAAGTGCTGGCGCCGCTGCCCGCGCAGCTCGGCACGGTCATGCTCGGCAGTGGCGACTTCCACCACCTCAGCCTGCCGCTGTTGCGCCGCATGCGCACACAGGCGCCGTTTCAGTTGGTAGTGCTGGACAACCATCCGGACAACATGCGTTTTCCGTTCGGCATGCATTGTGGCTCATGGGTGAATGCCGCCAGCAAGCTGCCGCAGATCTCGCACATCCATGTGCTCGGCATTACCTCCAGCGACATCGGCCTCGGCCATGCCTGGGAGAACCACTGGCGCCCGCTGCTGGGCGGTCGCTTGACGTACTGGTGCATGGACGTGGATGTCAGCTGGGGCCATCGCCTCGGCATGGGCCACGCGTTCCGCCGCTTCGAGCACCCCGAAGCGCTGGTGGCCGCGTTCGCTGCCGAACAGGCCAAGTCGCCGCAGCCGGCCTACCTGTCGATCGACAAGGACGTGTTCGCCGAGGACGTCGCGCGCAGCAACTGGGACCAGGGCCGATTCCAGCTGGAAGACGCGCTGGTGGTGATCGAAGCGCTGCGTGCCGGCGGCCTGGTCGGCAGTGACATCACCGGCGAGGTGTCGCTGGCCACCTACCAGAGCCGCTTCAAGCGCTGGCTGTCGTCGCTGGATGGCCAGCCGGACATCAGCGCCGATGATCTTCCCGCCTGGCAGGCGCGTCACCAGCAGGTGAACCGCGAACTGCTGGCGGCAATCGCCGCCGTACCGACGGCCTGCTGACCGCGCCGGTAATGCCGGCCGCGGGCCGGCGTGGCTTCGGTAGTGCCGGCCGCTGGCCGGCAATGCCAACCGAGGTTGGCATCTACCAGACCAATGCCGGCCAGCGGCCGGCACTACACTGGGCGCCTACCCCAGGAGCCCTCGCCATGCCCCAGACCGTCATCCCGCAACTGCGCATGCGCCACGCCGACACCACCCTGCCGTTCTACGTGCAGGGGCTGGGCTTCGTGGTCGACTGGGAACATCGCTTCGAACCCGGCTTCCCACTGTTTGCCCAGCTCACCCGCGACGGCCAGACGATCTTCCTTACCGAACACAGCGGCGACTGCGAGGTCGGCGGCGCGGTGTACTTCATCGTTGACGACGTCGACAGCCTGCACCGCGCCTTCGGTGCCGCCAACGTCCCAATCGAGCAGCCCCCGCATGACACCGAATGGGGCAGCCGCGAAATGCTGCTGCGCGACCCGGATGGCAACCGGCTGCGCTTCGCCACCCACACGGACTGAATGACGTCGGCTTGAGATGGATATACGGAACATATACGATTCGTATATTCATACTCGAGGGCCACCCATGGGCATCGTCAACATCGATGACACCCTGCACGACCAGCTGCGCCGTGCCTGCACCGTCTCCAGCCGTTCGATCAACGCCCAGGCCAACTTCTGGATCCGGGTCGGCATGCTGTGCGAGATGAACCCGACGCTGAGTTTCCAGGACATCGTCGCCAGCGAGCTGCGCGCGGCCGGCGTGCAGCCGCCGTTGTTGCCTCCGGGCCAGGTCTGAGCCGATGGGCATCATCAAGCGCCCCGACGAGATCGCGCTGATGGCCGAATCGGGTCGCCTGCTGGCGCAGGTGTTCGCCGCACTCGACCAGCTGCCGCTGCAGGGCCGCAGCACGATGGAGATCAACGAATTCGTCGAGCGCATGATCGTCGATGAGCTGCAGGCGCGGCCGGCCAGCAAGGGCCAGTACGGTTTCCCGTACGTGCTCAATACCTCGATCGACAACGTCATCTGCCACGGCGTGCCCAGCACCACCGACGTGCTGCGCAACGGCCAGATCGTCAACCTCGACATCACCCTGGAAAAGAACGGCTACATCGCCGACTCCAGCACCACCTACCTGGTCGGTGAGGTCGACTACGCCGCGCGCCGGCTGGTGCAGACCGCCTACCAGGCGATGTGGAAAGGCATCGCCGCGGTGCGCCCCGGCGCACGCCTGGGCGATATCGGCCACGCCATCGCCCGCCACGCACGCAGCCACGGCTACAGCGTGGTGAAGGAGTACTGCGGCCACGGCATCGGCCAGGAGATGCATGAGGAACCGCAGATCCTGCACTACGGGCATCCCAACACCGGCGTGGTGCTGGAAGAAGGGATGGTGTTCACCATCGAGCCGATGCTCAACCAGGGCAAGCCGGCCATCCGCCAGCAGCCGGACGAATGGCCGGTCTACACCCGCGACGGCAAGCTGTCGGCGCAGTTCGAGCATACCGTCGCGGTCACCGGCAGCGGCGTGCGCGTGCTGACCCTGCGCCCGGGCGAAACACCGTTGTGCGCGGTGGATGCCGCCTAGAGCGGGCGCAACAGCAACAGCATGGCAAGGCAGAGCATGAACATCGCCACGCCTGCATCCAGCACCCGCCACGCAGACGGCCTGCGGAACACCGGCTGCAGCAGCCGCGCGCCATAGCCCAGTGCACAGAACCAGGCCACACTGGCCACGCACGCACCGGCGGCAAAGGCCCAGCGCAGATCGCCCGGATAGCGCGTCGACAGGCTGCCGAGCAACACCACCGTGTCCAGGTAGACATGCGGGTTGAGCAAGGTGAAGGCCAGGCAGGTCAGCAGTACCTGGCGCCCACTGCCGCCCTGCGCCTCGGCGGCGGCCAGCGCGCTGCCACCTCGCCACGCGCGCAGGCCCGCCTGCAGGCCATACCAGAGCAGGAAGGCCGCACCACCGAAGCGCAGCACCTGCAGCAGCAACGGCCACTGCAGCACCAGCGCGCCCATGCCGCCCACGCCGGCCAGGATCAACGCGATATCCGCGCCGGCGCAGGCCAGCACCACCCTGCCCACATGACGTTGTTGCAGGCCCTGGCGCAGCACGAAGGCATTCTGTGCGCCGATGGCGATGATCAGGCCGGCGCCCGCGAAGAGGCCGGCGACGGTAGCGGCAATCCACATCGGGACAGGCCAGGCAGCGAGGGGACGCGCAGGGTGCGGCCAACAGCCTTGTTTAGACAAACTGATTTTTCTTTATCCTGCGCAGGAAAACTGAAGAGGCACCGGCATGGACCTGGTACACCCGCAACTGGCCGCGTTTGCCGCGGTGCTGGAGGAAGGCAGCTTCGAGGCTGCGGCACGCCGCCTGTCGATCAGCCCATCAGCACTGTCGCAGCGGATCAAGGCTCTGGAAGACCGGCTCGGGCAGGTGCTGGTGGTGCGCCAGGCGCCGTGCCGCCCCACCGCCGCCGGTGAGGCGCTGCTGCGCCGGGTGCGACCGATGCAGGCGCTGGAGGCCGAGGCATTGGCCGAGCTGCTACCCGAGCGTGGCAGCAGCGACGCTGCGCGCACCCCGATCCCGCTGGCGGTCAATGATGATTCGCTCGATACGTGGTTCGTGCCGGCCATCGCCGACCTGCACCAGCGCCATGGCTACCTGTTCGACCTGCGCATGGACGACCAGGACCACACCCTGCGGTTGCTGCGCGACGGCAGCGTGCTGGGTGCGGTCACCGCCGAAAGCCAGCCGGTGAAGGGCTGCAACGTGCACCCGCTCGGCGCCATGCGCTACCAAGCGATTGCTTCGCCCGGCTTCGCCCGCCAGTACTTCAGCGATGGCATGGACGCCACAGCACTGGCACGCGCGCCGATGCTGGTGTTCAACCGCAAAGATGAACTGCAGTGGCGCTTCGTGCGTCGTCTGACCCGCGCGCGGCTGCAGCCGCCGCTACACTACCTGCCCTCCTCCACCGGTTTCGTCGAAGCCGCCGCGTGCGGACTCGGCTGGGGCCTGGCCCCGGAAACCCTGGCCGCGCCCGCTGTGCGCGCCGGCCGCGTGGTGGTACTGGAACCCCGCCGCTGGCTCGATGTGCCGTTGTACTGGCAGCATGCCGCCGTGCGCTCAAGCACGCTGCAGCACATCACCCAGGCGCTGCGTACTGCGGCCAGCGGCACCCTTCGTTGAGGAAAGACCGATGACCGCAGACCCGGGCTTCACACCATGCGCACTACCGTTTGCGCACTTCTTTACCACTGGGACGGCATGGGCGTGATCGGCCGACGTACAAGGATGCACCGCGCGAAAGTCGCGTTGACCCTGGCAGCCTGCCTGCCGCTTGCGGCGGCAGCGCAGAGCAGTGCCGATGCACCCGCACTGGACTGGGAACAGGCGCGGCAACGCCTGGAGCAGGTCTCCGATGCGCTGGCCGCTGCCGATGCAGCCGTTCGCAACAAGCAGGACCTGCAGGACGCCACCCGGCTGCTGCGCCTGCCGGAGATCACCGGCGAAGTGCGCCGCCTGCAGTTCCAGAAGACGCTCACTCTGCCGCTGGGCTCACTGGCGCCGGTGGCTGAAGCCTTCGGCATCGATTCGCCGCTGTCGTTCACCGAGCGCGACTGGCGCACCCGTCCAGTGGTCACTGCGGTGCTGCCGCTGTACACCGGCGGCGTGATTCCGGCCGCGCAGCGTGCGGCCAGTGCCGCCCACGAACAGGCCAGCGCCGAGCGCGAAGCACAACGTCAATCGCTGACCGTGCAGCTGGCCCAGGCCTACTTCGGGCAGCGCCTGGCCGAGCAGGCGGTGGACGTGCGCCGTGACGTGCGCGATGGCCTCAACCGCCACCTGTCCGATGCAGAGAAGCTGGAACGCGAGGGTTTCGCCACCCGCGCCCAGCGCCTGCAGGCCACCGTGGCCCGCGACAAGGCCGAGCGCGAATACCAGAAGACAGTGAACGACCTGGCCACGCTGAAGGCCGCACTGGCCACGCTGCTGCGCAGTGGTGGCGAGGTGCAGCCGGTTTCGCCGCTGTTCGTGCAGCGCGTGCCGCTGGAACCGGTGGCCAGCTTCGAGCGTACTGCGCAGGCGCGCCAGCCGCAGATCGCACGCCTGCGGGCCATGGTGGCGCAGGCCGAACAGGGCGTGCGCGTGCAGCAGGCCAAGCTGAAACCGCAGATCTTTGCCTTCGGCCAGTACGACTTCCGCCGCCGCGACGAAATGCTGACCGATCCGGACTGGGCGTTTGGCATCGGCCTGAAGTACACCTTCCTGTCGCCGAACTCGCGGCCGGCGCAGATCAGCGCCGCGCGCGCGCAGCAGGACCAGGCCGAAGCGGGCCTGCGCGAGGCCGAGAACCAGGTCGCGCTGGGCGTGCGCAAGGCCTGGAACGAACTGGAAACCGCGCGCCAGCAGTACGTGCTGCTCGACAGCAGCATTGCCCAGGCACAGGAAAACCTGCGCCTGCAGGAGCTGGCGTTCCGCGAGGGCCAGGCCACCTCGCTGGATGTGATCGACGCGCGGCTCGGCCTGGGCGGTGCCCGTGTAGAGCGCGCACAGGCCGCCTACCAATACGATATTGCGCTGGCACAGTTGCTGGAGGTCAGTGGACAGATGGACCGTTTTGAAGAATTCCGGCGCCGTGCGGACGAGGTGATCGACCATGAGTGATGTGCTGCACGACGATGCGACAACACCCCCGGCCAAGCGCCGCCTGGGCCCGATCCTGGTAGTGGTGCTGCTGGTCGCGGTGGTGCTCGGCCTGTGGCTGGCCTGGCGCAGCCCGGCCGACCAGATCCAGGGCATGGCCGACGCGGACACCATCAACGTGGCCGCCAAGATCACCGCGCGCGTGGCGGAGTTGAAGGTGCGCGAGGGCGACCGCGTGCAGCCCGGGCAGGTGCTGTTCCTGCTCGACAGCCCCGAAGTGGCCGCCAAGGAACAGCAGGCGCACGGCGCATTGGCCGCCGCACAGGCGGTGGCCGACAAGGCCGACGAAGGCGCGCGCAGCGAAGACATCCGCGCCGCCGAAGCGAACTGGAAGCGCGCCGAAGCCGGTGCGACGCTGGCCGAAGCCACGTACCAGCGCGTGCAGAACCTGTTCAACGAAGGGGTGATGACCCGGCAGAAGCGCGATGAAGCGCATGCCCAGGCCACCAGTTCGCGCGAACTGGCCCGTGCCGCGCGCGCGCAGTACGACATGGCGTTGGCCGGCGCACGCGAGCAGGACAAGCGTGCCGCGCAGGGCCAGGTGCAGCAGGCGCAGGGCGCGGTGGCCGAAGTCAACGCCGCCCGTGCCGAAGTCGAAGGACGCGCGCCGGTGGCGGGCGAGATCAACAAGCGCATGGCCGACCCGGGCGAGCTGGTGCCGGCCGGCTACCCGGTATTCACCCTGGTCGACATTGATCGCATGTGGGTGGCGATGAACCTGCGCGAATCACAGATGCAGGGCCTGAAGGTCGGCAGCAAGCTGCAGGGCAACGTGCCGGCACTCGGCCTGGACGGCGAGTTCGAGGTCTACTTCATCAACCCTGCCGGCGACTATGCGACCTGGCGTACCACCCGCCAGTCGTCCGGCTACGACGTCCGCAGTTTCGAGGTGCGGGTGCGCCCGGTACGCCGCATCGAGGGCTTCCGCCCCGGCATGAGCGTGCTGTTCGCATGGCCCCAGCACTGAGCCCGGACCGCAACGGCTTCGCTGCTTCCTGGCGGCGCGAGCTGCAGTCGCTGCGCGGCAACCGTGCCGACCTGCTGCTGGTCACCGTGCTGCCCCTGCTGATGCTGGCGGTGATGGCGTGGATGTTCTCGCCGTCGGTGATGCGCGACATCCCCATTGCCGTGGTCGACCTCGACCACAGCAGTGACAGCCGCCTGCTGCTGCGCATGCTCGATGCCAGCCCCGGCGTACGCATCGCCAGCCAGCCGGCGGACCTGGAGGACGCGCGTTCGCAGCTGCGCAGGCTGGACGTGTTTGCCATCGTACTGGTGCCGCGCGATGTCACCCGGCAGGCGCTGCGTGGACGCCAGGGCACGGTGTTCGCCTATTACAACGCCACCTACATGACCACCGGCCAATCTGCGTCGCGCGATATCGGCGACGCAGTCTCGGCCTGGAACGCACGCCTGCTGCGCGAACGCATCGGCCTGCAGGTCGGCCCCGGCAAGCTGCGTGCGGCACCGATCGCGGTGCAGTCGGACATCCTGTACAACCCTGCGCGCAGCTACGAGTTGTTCCTGCTGCCGCTGATCTTCCCTGCCGTGCTGTCGCTGGTACTGGCACTTGCGGTCGCCGGCAGCCTCGGCCGCGAGATCCGCGACGGCACCCTGCCCGCTTGGCTGGGTCGAACGCCGTGGTCGGCGATTGCCGGCAAGGTCGCGCCGTACATCCTGCTGTTTTCGCTGTATGGCGCGCTCGGCATCGGTCACCTGGCCTGGCTGCGCGGCGATGGTGTGGCCGGCAGCGTGCTCCTGCTGCTGCTCGCACAGCCACTGTTCTACCTGGCCACGGCCGCCTACGCGTTGTTCTTCGTCGGCGTCACCCGCGACATGGGTACCGCGCTGTCCGCGGTCGGCCTCAGCATCGGCACCGCACTGGCGTTCTCCAGCGCTACCTTCCCGGTCCTGGATGGCCCCCTGTTCACCCGCATCTGGCATCAGCTGCTGCCACTCAGCGCCTACATCAAGCTGCAGACCCAGCAGCAGATCATCGGTTCGCCGCTGCAGGTTTCGGTGTGGCCGTTGGCCACATTGCTGCTGATGGCGGTGGTGGCAGGAGGCATTGGCGGCCTGCGCCTGATCGCCTTCGCGCGCAGGCCGGAAGCCGCGCAGCCTGCGGGAGCCGACGCATGAGCGCACTCTGGCGCAGCCTGCGGCAGACCCTGATGGCGGTGCTCTGCGACCGCTACGCGATCGTGGTGATGGTCGGCGCGGTGATCCTGTATTCCTTCTTCTACCCGGCCGCGTACCGTCACCAGGTGGCCGGCAACCTGCCGGTGCTGGTAGTGGACCAGGACCACAGCGCGACCAGCCGCGAGCTGCTGCGCAAGCTCGATGCACTCCGCGTTGCACGCGTGGTCGGGCAACCGGCGGACATCGACAGTGCGCGCCAGCAACTGGAAGCCGGCCACGCCGAAGGCATCGTGCTGATCCCGGCCAACCTGGAGCGCGACATCCTGCGCGGCCACCCGGCCAAGCTGGTGCTGCTCGGCAACGGCGCCTACCTGGGCCGTGCCAGCTGGGTGCTGGGCAGCGTGGCCGACGCACTGGGCGCGTTCGGGCGTGACGCCGTGGTCGGCCAGGCCGCCTTCATGGGCGCGCCACAGGCGCCGCCGGTCACCCTGGTGCAGCGCCCGCTGTACAACACCCAGGAAGGCTATGGCAGCGCCATCGTGCCCGGCGTGGCCGAGCTGATCGTGCACCAGACCCTGCTGATGGGCATCGGCGTGCTGCTCGGTGGTCGTCGTCTGGCACTCGGCCGGCGCCTGCGCTTCGACCTGCCGACCCTGGCCGGCATGGCGATGGGCTTCGGCCTGATCGGCCTGTTCGGCCTGTTCTGGTACGCCGGGTTCACCGCCTGGGTGCAGGACTATCCGCGCGGCGGGAACCCACTGGGCCAGCTGCTGGGCGGCACCCTGTTCATCGCCGCTACAGTGGTTTTCGGCCTGTTCGTCGGCAGCTTCTTCCGCACCCGCGAACGCGCCTTCCAGTACATCATCGCCACCTCGATCCCGCTGTTCTTCCTGGCCAACCTGTCGTGGCCGGCAGTGATGACGCCGCAACCGCTGGTCTGGCTGGCGCAGCTGCTGCCTACCACCTCCGGCATCAACCTGATGGTGCGGCTGAACCAGATGGACGCCAGCCTGGCCGACGTCAGCCACGAACTGATCACCCTCACCGTCCTGCTGCTGCTCTACGGCAGCCTCGCCACCTGGCGCCTCCTTGCAAAAAAGGGGACGGAGGGGATTAAGTCGTAAACGGCCGGTTTGGGGGATTGCGACTTAATTCCCTCCGTCCCCTTTTTCCTGCAACGAAGAACGCCGGCGTGGGGCCGGCGTTCGGGTACTGCGGTGTGGAAGGGGAAACGAGGTCTGGCTGTGACCGATCAGCGGTAGACGCGTTCGCAGCGACGTTCAACCACGCGGTCACCGTTCTTCTGCTGCTGGTTGCCTTGGATCTGGCGGCCGGCCGCGCCACCGGCCACGGCGCCGGCCACGGTTGCAAGCTTCTTGCCGTTACCGCCGCCCACCTGGTTGCCCAGCAGGCCGCCGATCACTGCGCCGGTAGCGGTACCCGTGATGCGGTTCGGATCGCGCGAGTTGCGCTGCACTTCCACGTTCTTGCAGACCACGCGGCTGCCGTCATTGAACTTGCGTCCCTCATCGCGCGGCCCATACGTCTGCGCACCGGCCACCGGCGAAGCCGCCAGCAGCGTGCCCAGCACAAGCAATCGGGTCGAGGTCTTCATGGCCATCTCCTGAGTTCCGGTATGGCGCAAGTGTCCTCCTGCGGTTGGCAACCGGAAGTGAAATGCGCGTGTCCACCGCCTCATCGGCCATCGCGCGTTCAGGAAGAAATCCGCGCCCATCACGATCAGCCATCGTGATGGGCGCTGTCTTCCTACCGGCATTGCCCTCTGCTAGAACTCTTCCCAACCGCCCGCATTGGCGGCCAGCGTCGGTTCCATCCGCGGCGGCAGCACCGCCGGCCGGCGTACCGGTGCAACCGATGCCGCCACGGCTGCCAGCGCCGGGCGGACCGCTGCGGCGGCGGTCACCGCCCCCGTGCGGAACACCGAAACTGCCTCGGCCAGCAGGTTGGCCTGCTCCTCCATGGAGCGTGCCGCCGCGCTGGCTTCTTCCACCAGCGCCGCATTCTGCTGCGTGGTCTCGTCCATCTGCACCACCGCCTGGTTCACCTGTTCGATACCCGAGCTCTGCTCCTGCGAGGCGGCAGAGATATCGGCCATGATGTCGGTCACGCGCTGCACCGAGGCCACGATCTCGCCCATCGTGGTGCCGGCCTGACGAACCAGCGCCGATCCATCGGCGACCTTGCCGACCGAATCCTCGATCAGGCCCTTGATCTCCTTGGCCGCACCGGCCGAGCGCTGCGCCAGCGTGCGCACCTCACTGGCCACCACCGCAAAGCCCCTGCCCTGCTCGCCGGCACGAGCAGCTTCCACCGCCGCGTTCAAGGCCAGGATGTTGGTCTGGAACGCGATGCCGTCGATGACGCTGATGATCTCGGCGATCTTCTTCGACGAGGCTTCGATGGCCGACATGGTGGTGACCACCTGGCCGACCACCTCGCCGCCCTGTGAGGCGACGCCATGCGCACCGATGGCAAGCTGGTTGGCCTGGCGTGCGTGCTCGGCGTTCTGTTTCACGGTGGAGGTCAGTTCCTCCATCGACGCAGCCGTCTCTTCCAGGTTCGCCGCCTGCTGCTCGGTGCGCCGCGACAGATCGTTGTTGCCCGAAGCGATCTCGCCTGCCGCCAGGTTGATGCTGGACGCGCTGGACTGGATACGGCCGACAATCTGCTTGAGCTGATCGACGGTGGCGTTGCAGTCATCACGCATGCGGGCGAACACGCCGTGGAAGTCGCCCTGCATGCGTACAGTGAGGTCACCGCGCGAGATCGCCTGCAGCAGGGTCGACACCTGCACCAGGTTCTCGTCGGTGGTCTGCATCAGGCGATTGAGCCCGGCCACCATGTCGCGGAAATCATAGGCGAAGCGATCTTCATCGCCGCGCAGGCTGAAGTCGCCGGCGGCTGCGGCCGTCGCCAGGCGGCGGATCTCACCGTTGATCGCCGACAGGCTGGTCTTGGTTTCGTCCATGGCCTGGGTGATTGCGGCCTTCTCGCCCGGCAACGGATCCATGTCCACTGACAGATCACCGCGGGCGTAATGCTTCATTACTTCGATCAGCCGGTTCTGCACCTGCACATGCGAGCCGACCAGCGCATTGGTCTCGTGCACCATGCGCCCGTAGTCGCCAGGAAAAGCACTCTCGTCCATGCGATAGCTGAGGCTGCCCGCGTCGTGCTGGCGGGCCAGCTCGCCCTGCGCCGCCATCACCGACTGCAACTGCGCCTGCATGCGCTGCATCGACCTGAGCAGCTGCGTCACCTCATCGTTGCCGGACGCGTCGATGCTGTTGTCCAGCCGCCCGTTGGCGATGCCGTCGGCCAGCTTCACCGCACCTTCCAGCGGGCGGGTCAGGCTGCGGGTGATGGCCCACGCGGCCAGCGAGCCCAGTAGCAGGCTCAACGCGCCGAACACGATCGACAACGTGCCTGTCCAGGATTCGGTTGAACGGTATTCCTCGCGACTGCGCTCGGTCAGTGTCTCCTGATGCCGCAGCAGGGTCGAGATCGCCTCATTCCATGCGGTGGCCAAGCCGTGCTCGGCGAGCAGTTCCTTGGCCGCGCCGTTGAAATCACCGGCCTTCATGCGCTCGTGCAGATGCTGGGTGGAGGCGTCGGTGGCCTTGCGTGCCGCGTCGATTTTCGCCACCAGGGCATCACCAGTGGCGTCGCGTGGAATCTTGATGTACTTGGCCCAGATACCGTCGTAGGTCTGCGACAGCTCCTGCGCCTTCTGATAATCCTTGTCGAAATCCTCACCGCGCTTGATCACCATCAGCCGGCGATGCATCAGCACCGCGTTGTTGGTATCCAGCATGTCGTTCAACAGCCGCATCTTCACCATGTTGACGTCCACCACTTTCTCGAACTGGGCGGACTTCAGGTGGTTTCCGTACAGCACGAGGCCAACGATGGCCACGATGAACAGCAGCAGCAAACCGAACCCGGCACCCAGCCGGGATCCCACTCGAAGGTTGCGTAAGGCGAGCATCTCAATTCCCTTGATCATGGCCGTATGATCGATGGCGGCGCAGGCAGGGGAAACTTTATGGGTCGATATTATTATATCGATCTAAAACTCTGGAACTGTGCAGACAGGTGTGAAATCAGAAAACCCACGAACGCGTTATATCCATAAGGCATATCGCCATGTGTACCGAGAATGGGATCAGGCCCGGGCCTGCCGCCCCGGCATCCAGCATTACGGAGCAGCAGGCCCCGGGAAGACCAGATCCTTCCCGAGCCTTGCCGCATAGATGCTCTCGAACTGGAAGGAGAGCACAAACCGGAACTCGCACGCCGCAGCGTAACGATTGATGAAGCGGCAGATTTCCTCCCAGGCACTTTCAAACCCGCTCGCGCGGAAATGAAACGAGCCGAGCAGGCCGACCTGCCACTTGGCTTCAATCCCTTCCGCAACGACAGCTTCCGGCGGGTCGACGATGCTGAATCCGAAGCCGGTGTTGGATGCTGGAAGATATCCACGCAGGCCGTCGGCACCGTCGGAGTACGGCCTGGATCGAGTCCAGAGCGCGCAGCACGAAACCCAGATCGGCACCGGCTTCGACTCAAGCAAGCTTCATCAAAGCTCGGTGTCGTTACAAGCCCTGACCCATTCGTCAGGATCATCGGGCGCCACCGACATGAATCGGACTACTACGTCCACTGTTCACGGCCATCTGCGCCGATCCAAACCAGACCCGCCGGAGCATCGGTCAAGAACCAGAGGCCGAATCCATCGATATCATCTTCACCAGGATTTTCGGGCCAAGCGTTTGAGATTAGCGTCAGCTGCTCCCTCCAGTCGCCTTGCAAGAACACCCCGTCCGTTGCAAGCCTCACTTTCCCTTCCCTCAACAAACGACCCATCAACTCGAAGAACGCGTCTTTTCTTTCGGAGATCCCAACACCTCCCATTTCCATCGTCATGTGCTGCCAGACGGCACCCATTGATAACCCAAACGAAGAAGTCACCACTGCACAATGAATCCCGTCTTTCATTTGAACTTCACCTCTACTCGCTTTCCATTATTTATGGATTTATCCTGCACATCAATTGTCCAACTAGCACCAGTCTTCTGCGCGCTCGTTGAAAAATCTCTAAGAGTTATCTTTGCACCAGAGCTCGTGGTTGCCGTATAAAGAAGACCCTTTCCAGGTACGACCTTCGCGACAGGCATGCGATCAGTTCCAGTCAGCTGTCTGAAATACAGCATGACATCGGATGTGCTTGCACCAATATAAACCGGAGCACCCGTACTGACTTGAGCATCGGCCTTCAAGACCTTTGAACCAAGATTAAGCTGAAAATCCTTAGGATCCAATGACTTGCTATTGTATTGGTGTGCGAGGTCATCAATTCGCTTTTGCGAGTACGCCTGAAGAACGGATTCAGGTTGTTTGAGAGACAAATCGGGCAGTTCCCGGCTTGGGCGCCCAGCCATCCATCTGCCCGCCCGCACCACCACTGATGCTGCCGGAGCTGGCCGTATAGTCCATGTGGTTCTGCAGGTCGGTGAATGTCAGCGAGCCCGCAGTCAGTTCACTGTTGCCCGCATGGGTGCTGGCAATCGCCCCGCCCACCAGATTCACGTGACCGGCATCCACGTGATAGCCACCGTTTCCTGCAAACAAGCCGCTCTGCTGGCCGACGCCCTGGTAGTTGCCCTCGGCCTTGCCTGCGCTGGCGTAGCCATCGGCGTTCCACGCGTTGCCGAAGGCCACCTGCACGCGGCCGCCCACCTGGCTGTTCCTGGACATGCTCTCGGCAATGTCCTGCAGCGATTCGATGGTCAGCGTGCCGCCGGTCTTGACGTCGATGCGGTCAGCCGTGGCGGTCGCGCCGCGCAACGTGGCGTCACCCTCGGCCTTCAGCGAGATGTTCTGGCCGGTCAGCGTGGTGTTCTGCCAGGTATTGCTGTCCGAGTTCGCCTTGCTGCTGCCCACGCTGGCTTCGGCATACACATACACGCCCGTCTGCGCCCCCACCACAACGCCAACGCCCACTTCGGCGCCGGCATTGCTGCTCTTGCTGCGGTCTGCCACGTGCGCCTTGCCTGCTTCCAGCAGAATGTCGCCGGCCGAATCCAGACTGAGCGTGTTGCCTGCACTCAGGTTGCCCTGCACCACATGGATGTCGCCCTGGGTGCTGGTGAGGTTGACGTTGCCGCCGCCCTGGATGGTGGAGCCACGCGAAACCATGCTGCTGCCATCTGCACTGCTGTTGGCGGTCTTGAAGCCGATGCCTGCTTCAGCACGGAACAGTTCGCCACTGCCGCCACGGCCGGACAGTGCCGAGATCGCACTGGCTGCCTGATACGCGTTGGCGCCCGCTGCCATGCCCTGCATCTTCTGCAGGCGATCATCGGACTGACGGGCCGCGTCCACGTTGTTGATCAGGTCGATCAACGGCGACTTCACCCGCGCGAACACGCCGATCTTCAGGTCCTTGTCGCTCTGCGAGTAGTGGCCGCTTTCGTCGGCGGTCAAAAGCTCGATCTCGGCGGCGGTGATGTTCACGTCCTTGGTCGCCACCACGTTGCTGACGGTCTGCGTGTACTTGCCGCCAGCCGTCAGGTTTACGCTGCCGCCCAGGCTGCCGATGCTGCTGGCCACCTGTGACACCTGCGCGCTGTCGTCCTGGTGCTGCTCGCGGTGCCAGCCGGAGAACTTCTCGGTATCCGATATCTGTACCGTGCCGATCGCCTTGCTGTCCGACGTATTGGCGTTGCTGACCGTATCCTGCCCGCTGCGGACCCGCAGATCACCGGCCGCACGGATGTTCACGTCCTTCTCGGCGGCGATGTTGGCTGCGGTCAGGCTGATGTTGCCCTCGGTGGTGGCCATGCGCACGCCGCCGCCGACCGACAGCTGCGTGCCAGTGATGGTGTCACTGCTACCGCTGCCCTGGCTCTGCGAGTTGTTGGTACCGAACGGCAGGCCGCTGGTTGTTGGCAAAGCCCCAGCCCTTGCCGCGGCTGCTGCTGTCGCTGCGCTCGGTGTTGTGGGCCACGTCGAACACGATGTCCTTGGTGGCCAGCAGCACAGCGTTGCCCTCGGCCGACATCTGCGTGCCCTGGCTGAGGATCGAGCCGCCGTTGGCAATCAACGTGAGATCGCCGCCTGCAGCCAACTGGCTGACGCGGGCATCACTGGTCGAATGGCTCTGTTCGCTGTTGGTGCGCTGGCTGCCGGCAGTCACCACGGTCGAAGTGGTGGCCGCGCGCAGGCCGGAGGCTGCGCCTTATATTCATAAGGTATATCGCCACGTGAAGCGAGGTGAAATCAGGCTAGGAGCTGCGACCGGGTTGTCGGGCGTTACGGGCAGCAGACCCCGGGAAGACCAGATTCTTCCCGAGCCTTGCTGCATAGGCACTCTCGAACTGGAAGGAGAGCACAAAGCGGAATCCGCACGTCACGGCGTAGCACTTGATGAAGCACACAGCACTCCATCTGAGGTCGTACCTACTTCTTGCTCATACGCGGCTTGCGGCTTGCTGCATCCAGTCACTGTCAAATGGCCCACCCTGTATCAGTGCCGACCCATGCTCCTGCTGTTTCACCAGATAAAAACCGTCGCGTGCATCAAGGCATCACAGGCGCCCATCCACGGAAATTGACCCCCAAGATGGAGCAATTGAATTCTCCTCAAGATAGGTCTCAAGATCCCGGAACGGGGAAACGCCGATGTCACTCAAAGAAAACCATACAGCATCACATTCGTCGCAGACAAAAATCTGAACCCCACTCTCCTTGACACGAGCCTCAAACACATCACCCTGCTCACAACGCGGGCAGACCATACATCTTCACACTGTACACGCAGAAATTATTCCCTTGACCATGCAAAATAGCCCCGCCATTACGATGAATGCTTTTAGACCTCCAAACAAGGCCACTATTGCCAACCTGTCGATGCCGCACCGCAGGTCTGACAGCGAATCCTATTTTCACTTCGAACTTCGAATTACGAATACTTACAAATATTCATCCGAAACATTCTTAAGCTGCTCCTCCCAGTTCCATTGATCTGGGCGCATCTTCGGCTCCTCCCACCGGGCCCCTTCGGCGATCCACTTTTCCCTGTATTTTAGGCACGACACTCTGTTGCAATCTTGATAGCCATGCTCGACCCCACAGCAAGCGCACAGCTCAAAATCGGGGGTCTTCCCGTCCTCACCCCAATGGGGCGCATCGGAAATGTAACCACAGATTCGACAACTTAACTCATTGTGCATTGAAGTAGTCCAGATTTGATGGGTAGTTGTGGGTTGCAGGGTCCGGCTTGAACATTGTCTTTGGCGTACCGTCGGCAGCCCTCACACCAAATACACCAGTCGTCGGATTATAAAGAATCGTGTCACCATTTTGACGAATTTTCTGCAGCGTTCCAGGCGGTGGAGAGTCAAAGAACTTTCTCGCCCCAACGTAGTAGTCGATCGCACTGTTGAATTCTGGGAATTCATTCTTGTGCTTGACCCAATGACTGTAAGCGTTTTGAACAGGTGTTTTTGAATTCGTCGAGCTCCAAAGTGGACGACCAGCTCGGGCTATCACGGCGTCGGATTGCGTAGCAGAAGCCTTCACAGCCTGCGCAGCGAGAGTCTCCGCAATTTCCGCTGCAACCTTGGCCCCCGGCACCTTGGTGAAAATAAGAAGAGGCGCAGCTGCAAGGCTTGCAGACTCGCCATCCCCCTTCAGTACATTTTTTACTACTGAGCCCCACCCCCCGATTTCTCCACTGAAAGTTTCGAGGATCATCACTCCATCGCGGCCACGAGCACTCGTGGCGAGCTCAGCGAGCTGCCGATTGTAGTCCAGCCTCAACGCCGCTTCGGTTTTCCCACCGTCCAGCAGTGCTTCCGTCAGCAGACTGAATTCCGCTCGTCGGGTGCCAAGCATATCCTTGTACAGGCTGTGGTCATTGCGGCGGCCATTGTCCAGTTCAATGAATCCTTCGTGCTGCTGACCATCGGGACCAACGAACGCCATTGGGTTTGAGCCGATGAAGCTTGACGCAGCAGCGTCTGACTTGTAGGAGCCATATATGTCATCTACGCGTGCGTAGGCTTCGCGCAAGAGACGCCCCCGCGCCACCTTGACCTGATCGGCACTACAGCTTTCCCCGCATCCGAACAGCAGATTGGCGAAGTCCTTTGCCTTTGCGGCCAGGAAATTGATTTCATCAGGGTGCAACTGTCGATTGAACTGATCACCCAGCAACGCCGTGCCCGCACCATCGGTACCACCCACGACCCCGCCCAACGCAGCACTGGCCAGTTCGATCAAGCTGTTGAACTCACCACTTCGCGGATCCATGCCCTGACCGGTAAGGAAGCGTGTCATCGCCTCCTTGGCCAGCGCGGCACCGGTGGCACCCGCAGCGGCGCCGCCAATATCGCCGCCACTCAATGCTGCAACGGCAGCGCCTGTCAGGCCGTGCAGCAGGACCTTGTTGCGCCCGCTTTCACCCCACTCACTGATCCGCCGCAGGGCATCGGCCTCGGCCTCGGCATCGCCATTGGCGCGCGCAACTTCCAGGTCCACCTTGGCCTGCGCACTCTTCCTGGAAGCCAGATTGCCGACGGCCTTGAAGCCGATCTCCCCCAGGATCTGCGTGAGCTCCTGCCGCTCCTGAACCATCTTCTCGTCGAAGATGGGCGCAAATCCATTGGCGTTGTCCAAACCGGTTACGCCGCGCTGCAGGTCTGCCAGCGTGCTGTTGTCTCCATTTCGGATGTCGATCGAGCCGTCGGCCACGCCGCTTCGCGTGGTGGAGCTCTTGCTGTCACCCGTTGGCAGGCCCGGCATCACCGAGGGGTTGAAATTGAACCCGTCTGAAGGGCTCCCGCCGCCACTGGTACCGCCACTGATCGAGGCGGAAAGGAACTCCGCCCGGTTCTTGAGATCCTCAACCGTCAAGCTGCCCGTCGACAGCAGATTCTTCGAGGGATCCGCGGTGCTTGCGATGACGGCCCCGACCAGATGCGTGTTGCCCCCCACCTGCAACTGGAAGCCCCCGTCGCCGGCGGCGATTCCCGTCTGCTCTCGGACGCTACGGTAGTCACTGTCGATCATGGCGGCACTGCCGCTAGCACTACCCTCGAAGCCATAGCCAATCGTGGCTTCACCTTTCGCCGCAAGCTGCTGGCTCTTGTATCTATCCGTGTCCTGTTCTGTGCGCAACGTCAGATTGCCCGCCACCTGACCGATAACCTGGTTGGCAACCAGCTGTGCACCCTGCAGAGTCGTGTCTCCACCACTCGCAAACGTAAGGCGATCCCCGGCCTTGATGGTGCTTTCGTTATGGATGGTGCCGTTCCCGTCGGCCTTGCCACGCGCGGCATTGGCACCAACATAGACACCGATCGCAGCACCGCCGCCGCTGCTTCCACTGATCGCAACACCGATCTCTCCACCCTGGGACTGGTTTCTGCTGTCCTGGGCGTAGCGATCCTCGCTGCTTCTGACAACCAGATCCCTGGCAGCCACGAGGTCCACATTGCGACCGGACACGTTGCTGCCCACCACCGTCAGATCACCGCCTGTGGCTGCGATGACCACATCGCCATCACTGTGCAATGTGCTGCCACGATGGGTTGTCTGCTCCATCGTCGTTTCCGACTGGGATCGCTGGGTTCCTGCCGTCACCCGGACGTTCAATCCGGCGCCGCCACCGCCGTCGCCCGACTGCTGCCCCGCAGCCTGGGCTACCGCAACTGCACCCTGGGCCGCCTTGTACGCATATAGCGCCTTGAGGCGATCATCTTCGACCTCGCCTGCACGCTTGGCATAGGCATACACAGCGCGTGCACTTTGAATCGTATCAACGGTCGCGCCGCCCACGGCAACATTCAGACCGGACTGCCTGAAGTAATTCCTGTCGTTGTACTCCGAGTACTGTTCTGCCGAATCGATACGCACATCCTTGCCAAGCAACGTCATTCCGTTCCTGGAGAGCACATCGGAGCCCCCGATGTGCAGCGTTTCGCCCGCAGTCAGCGTCACGCTGCCCAGCGCGCTGCCGACGATGCTTCCTTCTGCGATCGTTTCGGTGAGGGAACTGCTGTTGCCGCTGCTTCGGCTACCGAACGTAACCCCGAAGCTGCCATTCATCCCTCCAAGCAGCCCGGACTTCTTGCGATCGCTGCTGTGCTGTTCGGAATGAGTGGACTCCGCAGCAACAATACTGAGATTGCCCTTGGCAGCCATCACTACGTCGCCGGTGGCCGCAATCTTGGCGCCCTCAGCTGTGATGTCACGACCTGCGCCGATGCTGACCCGCTCACCCGACAGAACCGTGCCAACGGCTAGTACGTCCTGGGTTGCATCGTGCGTTGCGGTACGCGTAGTGGAAGTGAGTCCTCGCTTCTTGCGCTGCGTATCCTGCTCCCAGGTGTGCTCTTCCTGCGTGGATTTCAGATTCACATCACGGCCGGCACCAATGCTGATCGCGTCCTGTTCGCTTCGTACCTCTGCGGCTACCAGGTTCACATCGCGCCCTGCACTGAGTGCGATTCCGCCGTCAGCAGACAACTGACTGCCGCGCACCATCTCATCACGCTGGCTGACCTGCAGCGAGCTGCGCTTGCCCGCACTGGAGAAATCGCGGCTTTCGCTGTCCACCAGCGCCTGGCTGTTGATGTCCCCACCGGCCTGCAATGCCAGACCTCCCGCCGCTTTGATCTGCGCGGCGGCCAGGTTGATGTCCTTGCCAGCGGCCAGCACCACATCGCCAGCGCCCTGCACCGAGCTGGCAGCATGTGTTGTCCTGCTGCTGCGCTGGTGGTTGCGCTCATCGAAGGTGGCGTCGCGGCGTTCCTCCAGCGCAATCGCGCCAACATCCAGAGTGCCGCCTGCGGCCAGCTGGGTAAGGCCGTCGGCGCCGGCGTTGCGGATCTGTGCGGCCTGCAGGCTGATGTCACCGCCAGCCACCACCGACAGCATGCCGTCGCCACTGGGGTTGGTCACATACAGACCAGCAACCCGATCAATGCGGTTGGTCTCGTACTGGTAGGTGCCACCGCCCCGCTGTGTCTCCACCGTGGAGGCCACCGTGACATTGCCCGCGGCCTTGACCGACAGCGCATCGGTGGCCGTCACGGTGGCACCGGCAACGCGGATGTCCTTGTCCGACGACAGCCCGACGTACTGGCCGGAAATGCTGCCACCCAGATGCTCGATGTTGCCTGCATCGATGGTTACCAGCTTGCGGCCGGCGATGTTGCCGGTGTTGACCAGGCCATTGCCCAGTTTGATATCGACATTGGCGCCGGCCAGCAGTGCACCCTGCCCGTCCAGATCGCCCGGGCGCAGGCGCAGGTAGACCTGCGGCACCAGCGCGGTGGTGGTGCTGCCATCGGCCAGGGTGACAGTCTGTTCGACCAGCCAGACGATGTCACTGGTCAGCTGTGCCATCTGAGCTTCGGTCAGCGCCACGCCGGGGCGCAGGCCCCATTCGCTGGCCACCGTGGCACCAGCCTCCAGCAGCGCGCGGTATTGCGCCTCGTCACTGGCGTAGCCGTCGAGGAAGCGGCGACCGGTCAACTGGCCGATCTGCTCACGCACCAGCTTCTGCTCGTAGTACCCATCACCCAGCCGCTTCTGCACGGTATCGGGCGAGTAGCCCATCTGGCCCAGCAGGTGGTCCGAGCTCAGCCAGGTCTTGTGGTCGGTGAAGCGCGGATCGGTCTCGACCAGGTAGTGGCCACCGTTGGGATTGACGTTGAACAGGCTGGCGCTCGGCGCGCGCGTGTCCGGTGCGCCCATCGCGATGCGGTCCGGCGATCCGCCGCTGGCCGCAACCACGCGCGGCCCGGACGTGCCGCTGTTGCCGGTCACACCGCCGACGCTGCCGCCCTGCTGGGTGCCGGCGGCATCGGCCGCCTGCGCCAGCGCGCGTTCGGCACCGGTGCCGGTGGACTGGCCGGGCCCCTGCGCACCGCCATGGCCCGGCCCATCCGGCAGCGCCTTGGGCCCCTGCACGTTGAGGTTGGCCATGGCCGAACCGTTCTGCACGTTCGGTGCCTTGCGCCCCTGGTTGAGGTTGCTCAGGTCACCGACATCGATGCTCAACGTGCCGTTGGCGGTAATCTGGCCCCCCAGCTGGCCGATCTTTTCGGAGATGGGCTCGGCGGTCCATTGCGTTCGGGTGCCGTCGTAGGCGATGGAGGTGTTGTTGAAGGTATGCGTGCGGAACAATTCGAGACCGACGTTACTGACACGGCTGTCGGCGCCGTGACCGACGATCTGCAGATTGCCGCCCGCAGCAATCTGCGCGTAGCGGTTGTTCAGCTCGTCCACCGACAGGCGCATGTTGCCGCCGGAACGGATCACCGCATCGGCACCGGCACCGGGCTGCAGCTGGTCCTCATGGGCCACGTGGTGAGCAACGCGCTTTTCTTCATTGAGGCCGTGTTCCTGCGTGTGCTGGCGGCGACCGACGATGGTCGCATCGGGATTGCTCAACGACGCCGGGGTGATGAACTGGATGCAGGTAGTGCTGCAGGTGCCGTAGGCGCTGGAGAACGTCAGGCGGTCGTTCTGGTAGGTGAACTTCTCCTTCGACTTGAGCACGTCGAACGGATCGCCGCCCGGCACCTGGTCCGGATTGGCGGCAGTGCCCTTGCTCACGTAGTAGATCGTGACGGTGCCGTTGACCGGATCCATGCGCCAGCGCTCACCGCGCACGTCATAGCCCAATCCACCAGAGCCGAAGAAGAAGCGCGAGGTGCTCGCGGTCAGGCGAACCACCGCCTTGCCCAGGCGGGTGCCGTCCGGCGCAATGTAGGGCTCGTCCTGCAGCACGTCTTCCGGCGCGATGTAGTAGAACTCCCAGGCCTTGTAATTGCTGGTATCGCTGACCGTGCCTGCGGTGTTCTTCGAGTTCTTCTGCCATGCCGCCACCATCATGTTGACGGTAGTGTCGATGGTCTTGACCTGGGTCGGGGCGATCGCCACGTTCTCGCGGATGTTGTTGACCACCTGCGCATCGATGGACAGATTGCCGCCCACATCGATGACCGAGCTGATGTTGTCGATCCGCCCGGCAATGCCGCTGGCGATCCGGTCGGCGCCGAGCGCGCCACCGATGGCCGCATCACCGCCGCTGTAGATCAGGCCCTTGCCGGTGTTCTGCAGTTCGCGCACGCCCAGGTCCAGCCGCTCGCGTGCGGCCACGGTGCCGACGCGGGTGGCACCACCGGCCTCTTCGGCGCGGTTCTTCAGCACGCCGGTGGAGATCGCCACGTGGTCACCGTAGATGCGCCCGGTGCCGAGATTGTCGATCTCGCCGGCCTCCAGGTGCGTCAGCGCGCCATCGATCAGGCCGCGGTTGGTCAGCTGGCCACGGGCATTGAGGTGGGTCGTACCCTGGCTGGAGATCTCACCCGAGGCTGCGTTGGTGATGTTCTGGGCGTTGAGGTCGAGGTTGCCACCGCGCACGACACCCTGGTTGTCGAGGTCGCCGGACAGGTTCAGCGACAGCGTGCCGTTGGCGATCCATTCGCCACGATGGCGCATGCCCTGCTGCAGGGTAAGGCCGAGGTCACGCTGCGCATGCACTTGGCCGTCTTCGCTGAGCACTCGTGCCACCAGGGTCTGGCTGCCATCAGCGCGCAGCAGGCCACCGCTGTTGGCGACGTTGTCCGCCTGGCTGTCCAGGTTGCCGCCGGTGCTGATCATGCCGCCGGTGTTCTGCAGCTGGCCGTTGATCTGCAGCCGCGCACTGCCATCGGTGACGACCTGGCCCTGGCTGTTGTCCAGCCACTGTGCACCGAACTGCAGCTGGCCCGCCTGCAGCCCACGCGTGCCGTCGCCGCCACGGGTGTTGCGGTTGTCCACGCTGGCGGCCGTGAGGGTCAACCGCTGGCCGGCCGCGATCGCGCCGGCGGCGTTGTCCAGGTGCCCGTCCAGGGTCAGGTCGAGGTTGCGTCCGGCCTGCACGCGACCACCGGCATTGGCCAGGCTCGCCGCCTGCAGCGAAAGATCCGCAGCGCTGGCAAGTGTTCCACCGGCACTGTTGTCGACGCGGGCCAGCAGCAAACGCGCATCGCCTTGTGCATTGACTGCGCCGCCACGGTTGTCCAGCACACCGCCTTCCAGCTGCAGCTTCCCGGCCGCCAGCAGCCCACCGCTGCCGGCCGTGAAACGGTTGTCGATGTCCTGCCCAGCCGTGTTGATGGTCAGGTCGGCCGCAGACTGCACGCGACCGCCCTGGTTGTCCAGAACGCCACTGCGCACACTCAGCGCGCCCTTCTGTGTACCCAGCGTGCCGGCGCGGTTGTCCAGCCGCTGGCCGCGGGTATCGATGTCCAGCTGGCCACCCAGCAGCGTGCCCCGCTGGTTGTCCAGGCCGTTACCCTGCAGCTGCAGCCGTTCGGCGGCCTGCATCGCGCCGTCGCTGTTGTCCACGCCTGCCGCCGTGGTCACCGTCAGGTCCTTGCCAGCGACCAGGGCGCCGTGGCGGTTGTCGAGACTGCCGGCGTCCAGGGTCACCGTGCCGGTGCTGGACAGCAGGCCCTGTTCGCCATTGTCGAGACGACCGTCAACGCCCAGCACCAGCGTGCTGCCGCCCGCGTGCACTGTGCCACCCTGGTTACCAAGGCTGGCCGCGGTGACTGTGCCGGCACCGCCGAGCAGGATCCGGCCCTTCTGGTTGTCCAGCGCCTGGCCGATCGCCAGCGTGGAGTGCCCGGTGCCTGCGCCCTGCAGCGTGCCCTGCGCATTGTTCAGCTGCTGCGCGATGACATCCAGCGCGCCATTGCTGGCGAGTGAACCGCCGCGATTGTCCAGCATACCCTGTACGCGCAGGCGCAGCGCATCTTCACCGGTTGCGGTGAGCGTGCCACCGGCGGTGGTCAGGGTGCCGGCGCTGATGGCGACGCGACGCGCCGAGGTGGTCGCTCCACTAAGATCGAGCGAGGCGCCATCCAGCACGAAGCTGCCGTTGCTGAGCACGCTGCCGCCCTTGCCCAGCAGGGCCTGCGCCGAGACCTGCAGCTGGCCACTGCCGGCGTGCTGGATCCTGCCTGCACTGTTGTCCAGCGTCCGGGCCAGCAGGGTCAGGTCGCCATTGCTGGCCAGCGTGCCACCGGCATTGCCCAGCGCCGTCGCCTTGATGCGACTGGCGCCTTCGCCGCTGGCAATGATGCGGCCACCGGCGTTGTCGAGCGTGGTGGCCTCAAGGTCGAGGCGATCGGCGCCCAGCGTCGCGTCACGATGATCCACGTCGTCGGCGCGCAAGGTCAGTGTGGCCGAGGAGACCAGCGTGCCCTTGCTGCCGTCCAGGCGGCCGGTGGTGATGTCCAGGCCCTGGTTGCCGGCCTGGCGGATGCTGCCGCCACTGTTGTCCAGCCGTGCGGCGGCGATCGTCAGGCGGTTGGCGTTGCTGGCGATCGTGCCTTCGTGATTGTCCAGCGCACCGACGATCTGCAGGGTGCTGTCAGCCGTTCCGGCGCCGCTGAGCGTGCCCGTGCGGTTGATCAGTTCACCGGCCTGCACATCCAGTGCCCCGTTGCCGGCGATCGTGCCGCCACTGTTGTCCACGCCCTGCGCCACGTGCAGCCGCAGCGTGTCGCTGCCGGTCGCGCTGAGGTTGCCACCGGTGTTGTCCAAGCGCTGCGCATCGATGGCAATGCGCTCTGCCTGGGTAGTGCTGCTGGCCCCCAGCAGCAGGTCGCCGCCCTCAAGTTCCAGCGCCGACTGGCTGAGGATGCGGCCGCCCGCACCCTGCAGGCTGTCGGCGCGGATCTGCAACGTACCGCCGCCGGCGTGTTCGATTGCACCGCTGCGGTTGTCCAGGCTTGCCGCCTGCAGCCGCAGATCACCGGTACCGGCCAGGCGGCCGCCGTTGCTGTTGTCCAAGCGCTCTCGGGCCTGCACCTGCAGCGCGCCGCTGCCTGCCGCCAGCACCTTGCCGCCCTGGTTGACCAGGCTGCCAACCTGCAGCTGCACTTGGCCATTGCCGGAGATGCCGCCGCCGCTGTTATCCAGCGTGTCGCGCACCGTCAGCGCCACGCCCTGCGTACCGGCCGACTGCAGCGTGCCCTTCTGGTTGTCGATGCGACCGGCGTCGATGCGCAGGCCGCCGTTGCCGACGATCTTGCCGCCCTGGTTGTCTAGCGCATCGCGTACGTCCAGTGCCAGCTCCGAGACACCCTGCGAGACGATCTGGCCCTGGCGGTTGCGCAGTGCCCTGGCGTGGATCTGCACACTCTGCGCCGACGTCGTACCGCCGCTCACATCCAGCTCGCCGCCGGACAGCACCAGTGCACCGTTGCTGAGCAGGCGCCCCTCGCTGCCATGCAGCGTATCGGCCTGCACGCTCAAGCTCCCGGTGCCAGCCTGCTGCACCAGGCCCTTGCTGTTGTCGAGCGTGGTCGCGGCCACTATCAGGTCGCCGTTGCCGGCCAACGTGCCACCTGCGCCGTTGTCCAGGTTCGACGCCTTCACCGAACTGGCACCGGTTCCGAGCGACAGCAGGCTGCCGCCGCGGTTGTCCAGCATGCCAGCCACGATGTCGAATCCCGCCGCACTGAGCGCACCGTTGCGCAGGTCGGCGCTGCCAGTCGTCCAGTGCAGACGCCCCACCGTGCTCAGCCGTCCACCGGGACCAGCCCAGTCACCCGTGTCCAGCGTGAGGCCACCCTCACCGGCATGTTCAATGCGGCCATCGGCATTGCCGACCTGGCCTGCTTGCAGCGCCAACTGCGCGGCGTTGGTGGCCAGCAGGCCGCCGTCATTGTTGAACAGACCCTGCACCGTCCACGACGATGCCGCCTTGCCGGCGTGCCGCAATTCACCCCCGCGGTTGTCGAGCGACTGCGCATCCAGCCGCAGGCCGCCGGCCACGCTCAGCGCACCCTTCTGGTTCGACAACAGGCCGACATGCAACGCGGCATCGCCATGCACCTGCAGCGTGCCGCCATCATTGCGCAGCTCGCCCCCAGCCTGCAGCGCGCTCACTCCCAGGCGACCGCCGCTGTTGTCGAGTCCGGCACGTGCGGCGAGCGATACCGCACCACCATTGGCGATGCTGCCGCCGTCATTGTCCAGCATGCCGGCGATGGCGATCAGGCCCTCGGCCATCGGTACCACTGGCGAGGTCGGCGTGCCGGTCGAGCCGCCGCCGGTACCCGGCGTCCCCGTACCCGGGGCACCGGTTCCCGGCGTTCCTCCGCCGCTGCCCGGCGACGTGCCGCCCCCTGGGCCACCGCCGTTGCCACCGGACGCGACGGCATCCAGCGCACCCAGCAGACCGTTGCTGCGGTTGCGGGCCGCTTCGGCCTTGAGCGCCAGCGCCTGCACACCAGTCTGTTCAATGGTGCCGCCATGGTTGCGCAGGCCCTGCGCCTCGACCTGCAGGCGCTGTGCGTTGAGCTTGCCGCCGCTGTTGTCCAGCGTGCCGCCGGTGGTGATCGCAACCTCGCGCGTGGCGGCGATGGTGCCGGCATTTGCAAGATCACCGCGCGCCTGCAAGCGCACGTTCTGCAGCGACTGCAGTGCGCCGGTGTTTTCCAGGCGGCCGTCCACCGTCACCACCAGCTCACCGGCCTGCGCGCCGATGCTGCCGGCATTGCGCACGCCCACACCGTGCTCGTTGCCGACCAGCCAGATCTTGTTGGCGAACATGCCGCCGAGAGCGCCCACGTCCAGCGCGAAGGTCGGTGCCTCGCCGTTGGCCGGGATCAGGCTGGCCTGGCTGTGGTCGGCATTGACCACGTTGTTGCCCAGCGTGGCCTGCAACTGGTTGGCCCAGATGCCGGCGTTGACCTTCAGTGACCGGGTGATCAGGTCGGTGTAGTCAGCGCGGCTGGTGTCCAGACCCTCTCCATCGATCTGGATCGCACCACCGGTGACGCGGTAGCCCTCCAGTGCCCCAGCACCCGTGAACATCGGCGTGCCGGTGGTCAGGGTCACGCGGCTGGCGTTGAGGAAGCCGCCGCCGTTGACCTGGATGCCGGCCGGGTTGGCGATGATCACCTCGGCGCGCTGCCCGGCCACTTCCACGTAGCCGTTGAGGCGGCTGGCCGGACCGTTCACTTCATTGAGGATGACCCGCGCACTGCCGGTGGCAAGCCACGGATTGCCCTGCACCCAGCCACCCAGCTGCGTCTGCACCTGGCCGCGGGCGTTGTTGAGGATGACGCCCTCGCGTCCGACATCGAACTGCGAATAGCGGTTGCGCGACACACCCGCCGCCGACGGCGTGGTGATGTTCACCATCGGCACACCATTGGGGGCCGTCACCATCGTCGGCCGTTCACGGCCCGGCGCATTGGGGTCGGAAATGATGCGCGCATCGGACTGCGCCAGTGCAGGAGTTGCCAGGCTGACCCAGCCCAGTGAGCACATCAGTGCGAAGCCCAGCGGCGACAGCGCGGCGCTCTGCCGGCCCGGCACATGGCCGACCAGGCCACCGCCACCCTTCACCAGCTCCGACGCCACCTGCCAGACGCGCAGCGCGCGGTTGAAAACCAGACGATAGATAGTGTTCATGTCACGTGTCCTTGTGGCAGATCAGTAGCGCCAGGCCAGGCTGAAGCCGAATGTGGTGTAGTCGGTGGGGAAATGGGCGGGCTTGTGCAGTGCCGAACCGACGAAGCCATCCCAGGAAAGCTGCTGCCAGCCGCCGCGCAGGCCCAGCGCCATGCCCGCCAGGTCACGGCCGGACTGCCACTGCGCGGATGGGCCGCCGATGCGGCCGTAGTCGGCGGCGACGTAGAACTCCTGGCCACCGCCGATGCCCAGCGAAAGATCGTTGCGCAGCGACCAGCCGCGCTCACCGCTGAGCGAGCTTTCACCATCGAAACCGCGCACGGTATAGCGGCCGCCGATGGCGAAGCGGTCCTGTGGCGAGAGCGGCGTGCGGTTCCACTGCGCCCGCCATGCGGCGGTGTAGCGCAGGCGCTGCCTGCCCAGCTGGAACGGCACGCTGAACTGCGCGTCGGCGGTAATCAGCTTCATCCGCGAGGTCCCTTCCAGAGGCAGCGTCGGATCCCACTGCTGCGCCATCTCTTCTGGCGAGCGCAGGGCGTGGAAGGCCCCCGTGCCACGCCGGTAGGCCACGCTGGCATCGAGCGTGGCGTTGCCGATGAACTGCTTGTGGGTCAGGCCCAGTTCCCAGCCCGCGGTGCGGCGGCGCTGTACTTCGATCTCGGTATCGTCGATGTAGTTCTTCGACTCTCGCTGCCAGCCACGCGCGTAGGCGCTGAACTTGACCTTGGCATTGCGCAGCAACAGCCGGTCCACCCGCGCTTCGGCGTTTTGGCTGCGGCCGCTGTAGTCATAGCTTTCAAAGGCACCCACCACGTTCTGGCTGTAGTCGTAAGCGCTGGCGGTGGCACCGAACAGCCAATACCCGTAGGGCACGTCGTAGTGCACGGTCCAGCTGTTGGTGTCCTTGCCTCGGCCGTTGAACACGCCACGGCCGGCGCTGATGTAGAACAGCTCGTTCAGGCCCAGCGGATTGTCCAATGACAGCGTGGCATTGGCCTGCAGCTTGCCGGTGCCGCGGCTGCCGGCATCGTCCAGGGTGACGCTGGCGCGCACCGGTGAGCGCTGCGTCCAGTCGATCTGCAGGTCGCTCTGGCCTGGCGCCGCGCCCTCGCCGTCGGCCGGCGCGATCTTGATGTCGGCGCTCACGGTGGGCACGCGCTGCAGGTTCTCCAGCCCCTGCTCGATGTCGCGCAGGTTGAGCAGGCTGCCGCTGCGGATCGGCAGTGCATTGGCAAGGGCCGGATGCCGTCCCTGCGGGTCGGAGAACACGGCCTCGCGGAACCGGCCTGGCACCACCGACAACGTCAGCGTGCCCTGGTTGAGGTCCTGCGGTGCCGACAGCACCCGCGTGGTGACATAGCCGCGGGCGATGATCGCGTTCTGCACGCGCTTCATCACCACGTTGATGCCTTCGGTCCCCAGGCAACGGCCTGTGGCCGGATCGCCGACCGGGTCGGCAGCCGCCAGTGCCCAGCCGAAGTGCTGGCTGTCCTCGCCTTCCAGCACGATGCGATCAATGCGCACGCAGGGGTGCTCCTGCGCCGGCAGGCGGTCGCTCTCCTTCTGCGCGTTCCGCTCCAGGCGGACGTCGGGGCGTTGTTCCTGCTGCTCGCGCAGCACGCGTTCGCGTTCCTGTTGCCTCAGCAGTTCCTGCGCGGCTGGATCACCGGCCTGCTGGGCGGCAACACCGAAGGTCATGCCAAGCAACACCACCCACCCACCACCACGGCACGCCTGTCGTGCCTGCTTCTTCCCTGACCGCACAGTGTTTTCCTGATATTGATGCAGGCCGTCAGGCGCTCTGTCCGGAAAAGGACAAGGCATCGACGTGCCGGCTTGATTCGGGTCTGCCGACGCACAGGCGACAGCACGCCGCTACGCGAAGCGCAGAAAGGCGCAAAGGGTATCGGCCGCCTCAGAAACTTCTATAGGAAAGATTGCAAATTCAGTCGACTGCGGGGCAACACACCGCAAACGCCCGGGACGCTGCGCGTTCGGGCCATGGTGCGAACCCTGGTCCTACAGCACGCCAGCTTTCGCCTGCTGACGCTACAGTCGCCGCATGACCATCGTCCTACAGATTGAAGGCGCCGCTATCAATGACATCCCCAGCCTGTACGCGGAGATCAACCGCGTGTTCATGGCCGGCGAGAACTGGCAGCTCGGGCCAAGCCTGGACGCCCTGGATGACCTGCTGCATGGCGGCTATGGGGTGTTGGCCGGCCACGACCGGGCCACGGTGATCTGGGGTGATATCGAGCACAGCCGCGCCGCACTGGGACGAACTACCACATGTCAGTGGCTGCAGTCCAAGCTGGAAGCCCCGGGCACCTTCAATAGGCGGACCATTGCGCTCCAGCTGGACGCCCTGCAACGAGGCCAGGGCCAGACCTACTTCGAGATCGTAATGGAGATCTTCGCAAGCCACCGGCAGATCACCCTGGTTCCGGCCTGACTGTGTGCTCCGCACGGGCAATGCCCACCAACCGCAGCGGCGCCCACCGGCCCCAGCAGTTACCATGGACGGCCCTGTACCCGCTCCGCTGCCGCTGCCGCCCGGCGTGGCCGGACGCCCTGATCCACGAGTCCCATGTCAAAAGACAAGTCCGCCGAACACACCCCGCTGATGAAGCACCATGGGCGTGTGTTTCTATCGATATCGATTTTCAGCTGATTTCAAGGAAATTCCGACATTCCTGCAATCATCTGGCGAACGCATCGCAACACCATCGCAACACAACGTGGCTTAGGCACCCCAGAACGGTGAGCTGACGGGACATTGCAACGGGGCATCCTGTTGCAGGGTGCGCATCCACAATGCCCCCATCGGGACGCTTGCCACGGACAGGTTCCAGTCCCACCGCCGGGCGCATATCCAGCCCTCGCAGGGCGTGGCCGGCGTGATCGCCAGCGGCACCAACCCGGGCCACATCGGCGCCAAGGGGACCACCGGTTCGGGCACCACCTCGGCCACCAACATGGGCTGGCCGGCGCGGTAGGACCGGATCGCCACCAGGCACTCGCTGCGCATCTCGACGTGGGGCATGTCCTGGAATCTCCTCCAAGCGCCACCCCACCTCAAACCCGCCTGCTGGGCCAGCTCACCGAAGCGCTGGTAGCCCTGCCGCACCTGCTCGTCCCTCAGGTCCCAAGAAGGGCGCCCACGCTTGTAGATGACCATATCCGCCGCCCAGCCGTGGTTGTGGCAGCTGCTGCCTGGCCCCACCTGGGTCACGCCCTTCTGGCTGGCGAGCAACGCGGCCTGACGCTGTTCAGAGCGGTAGCCCTCCATCAGGCGCAGGTCGTAGCCCTCGCCCTTCATCTGCAAAGCGATCCGTTCCAGCGTTGAGCGAAGCTCGGGCTGGACACCGTCCCACTGCGGGGCGTCTTTGTGGCGGTGGAACAGGCGTTTGAAAAACCCAGGCTTCTTACCGTGGACCTCAACGGAATCGGTGGCTGGCACGTGAGCGTGGACCAAGATGGGGGCGCTGGCCAATGCGAGCGCGAGCAACAAGCGTTGAAACATGAGTAGGCCTCCTTACTCACATGAGCGATACACCCATGCAAGCGGAGAATCGAAAACGCGCAAGGGGGCTTGCGGAATTTTTTCCCTGTCGTAGAAGAACAGGGGTGGGAAAAGTCGGCCCCACCGCTTCCTGGCGCAACGGCCCCTCCTGCCGTTTCGCCGGGAAGTTTCGTTGGGGGGGGCTTGCGCATTCCAGGATCTGATCTATTCGTGAGTGCACACGCTCACTCATTTAACAACCCAGGAGGCCACCCCATGAATCGCTCCCTCATCCACTGCGCTTTGCTGGCGGGCCTCTTTGCAGGCACGGCGCAAGCCCAGGTTCAAGTGGGCAACGGCGCCGTTGCCACCAAACCCGATGCCACCGCGGTGGGCGACCGCGCCCAATCGTTGACCGTTGGGGCCACGGCCATCGGGGCGGACGCCCTCGCCGACGGCGGGATAATGGTGGATGAAAATGGCGTTCCGGGTGAGTGCCTGGGGGCCACTGCGGTGGGCAATCGCGCCACCGCTCGCGGATGCCATACAACCGCTCTGGGGTTCTCGAGCGAAGCGCAGGGCTCAAATGCGCTCGCCATTGGCTCTCGCGCACAGGCATTTGCGGTTTACGCCGTCGCCGTCGGACCCCAAGCCCAAGCCACCGGCGATTCCACGGTGGCCATTGGCGGGCACAGCCTGGCCAGCGGGATCACCGGTGTGGCCATCGGCTCTAGTGCCCGCGCGCTCGGGGATGGCGGGACCGCTGTAGGCTCAACCGCAAGAGCCGATGGAAACGGCGCGGCGGCTTTCGGGGCCGGGGCGAATGCTCAAGGCGATCGCAACCTCGCGTTGGGCGCCGCATCCCAGACCGAGGGCGAAGGTGCATCCGCCGTGGGACCCGGTGCCAACGCAACCGCCGACTTTGCCGGCGCCTACGGTTACAGCGCTGGCGTTGCCGGCGAGGCCGGCACCGCCGTGGGTCCATGGGCACAGGCGTTTGCGCCCTACTCTGCCGCCTTCGGCGCGTCTGCCACGGCCAACGCCACAGAAAGTGTGGCATTGGGGCCCCGTGCCGTGGCCAACGCATGGGGATGCGTGGCCGTGGGCGCCAACACCACGTGCGATGAAGAAGACACTGCAGCCTTTGGCAACCGCCGCCTGACCCAAGTTGCCTTGGGCAAAGCGGACGACGACGCCGTGGCGGTCAGCCAACTGCGGACCGTGGTGGAAACCTTGGGCGCTGGCGCCTCCATGGTGAACGGCGTGATCGTGGCGCCGAACTACCAGCTGAGCAGCGGTAACAACTACACCACCGTGGCCGGTGCCATCTACGATCTCGATGGGCGCGTTCACCAGCTGGAACAAAACCCTGGCGGCGGTGGTGGCGCCCCCGGTCCACAGGGTCCCACCGGTCCGCAAGGCCCAGCAGGCCAGGACGGTAAGGATGGGGGAAACACCACCGCAGTGGCCGGGGCCAACATCGAGGTCACGGACAACGGGGACGGCACCCAAACCGTTGGCTTGAGAGACAACGTTGAACTGTCCGAGCAGGGCTCGGTCCAGGTGGCCAAGGCCATCCACAACAGCGACGGCTTCACTGTCCAGGGCGGCCCATCGGTCACCAGATCCGGGATCAACGCCGCCAACCAGCGGGTAACCGGGGTGGCTGCAGGAGCGATCGCTCCAGGGTCCACGGACGCGATCAACGGTGGTCAGCTGTGGGATTACCAGCGGGAGCAAGACGACCGCTGGAACCTGACGGACCGCCGTTTCCGCCAGCTCGACAAACGGGTGAGCGGTGTGTGCGCCATGGCCCAAGCCAACGCCCAGATGGCCACCTCGACGTCGGCTATCCACGGAGAGAACCGAAACCGCTTGGCCGTGGGCGTCGGTGGCTGCAGCGGCCAAGCCGCCATTTCCATTGGCTACACCCGTGACGTGACCACCCCACGCGGATCCCCATCGGCTTTCTCGATCGGGGTTTCCCGCAGCGGACAGGACACGGCCGTGGGCGCAGCCTGGGCCATCGGCTGGTAACGAATCAAAGAATGTCAGCGGCGAAAGGAGGTGATCGTATCTCGGCAAGGGCCCTTCGGGGCCCTTGTTCGTGGCGTCAATTTATTGAAATTGTATTTATATACAATAACTTACGATTGACCAAGGCATTGGAAGCTGGTAACATCTCCACCGTTAATCAGTGTAGGAGCCGGACTGACAATCCCACCTGCAATAATGACCGTTGCCGTAGCACTACTCACGCCAATGCTTGCCATTGCCCTAGAAGCCGTTAGGGAATGGTTGACCAACCACGACGCAAAGGAAGATGACACATGCAGCACTAAGAATTACAGGGATACCTCAATGAATAAAGAAACAAGTAACAGCAACACGCTTGCAACACGCATCAAGAAACACCCGCTTTGCAGAGCCCTTGGCGTGGGCTTGAAGGTGCTTTACGACACGACAATTGCTGTAGGAGCAAGCGCGCTCCTTACATTACACAGGTCAACGCGCGGTGAGCCATGCTCCCCATTGACCGATATGAAAAGCCCGGGTCCAGCCCGGGCTTTTTCTTTGGAACGCTGCAGCTATCCGCGGCGCCTCCGATCCGGCAGAGCCGAAACCGCCCAAACCTAGCCCCGTCTTTTCTCCGTTGCCACGAACGCACCATCGGAATGAAGGAGCGCGAACGTGTTCCCTTGGACGTGCTCTGGCCAAACCTGTCCTGGCAGGCCCACGAACTCCAGCGGGAGGTTCGCCTCTTGGTCTGGCTCGAACCCAGCGAACGGGTCAAAGCTCTGCGGCTGCCGGTCCTCGAACTGAAAGTCCCTGTTCCAGACCATTGCAAAGGCCAGCGGATAGGCCTTCAGGACATACACCGCCGAACTTCCTTTCCCGCCCAAGATGCCCAGCCCGAAGTCGCGAAGAACCGTTCGACCGCTGTAGGGATACACCCAGTAGTGAAGCCGAACCTGGCGTAGAAGATCTGACCGCTCATCGAACAGGTGCTGGCTGTGGCGTTCGTCGTAGCGATTCAAGCCCACCGATGACATGTGGCCCAGGACGCCCCTTGCCACAAGCTGCGGCTGGATACGGATGCTCTGGTAGTAGGTAACTTTGGTTCGATCACGCAAGATCTCCGTCACCTGTCGGCTCATCGATACAAGCGCCTTGTCGTATCGGGAAAGGACCGAGCCGTTGCAGGTCCGGCAGATGCTCCTGAAGCAAACGCCATTGGGCATCTTGTGGGACCGCGGCTTCTTCTCTCCACTGATTGCATCGGCGACGCTGGACACCCTCAGAGCGATGCCTTGAGCCCACGCCTTGGGTGGCACGTGATTTTCGGTCAGGTCGGTTTCCTGCCCGCATATGTTGCAACGCCCTTTGGAAGGTCCAACCGGGAACTTAAAGGTCACTCGCCAGCCCCATGCTCGCCATGAACTGCGAAGAGATTACACGCAAGTAACGCGCGGCCTCTCAAGTCCTTCGCAGCAGGCTTGCCAACTCCAGATTCTGATCTATTCGTGAGTGGGTCGTTTTACTCACGGAGAGACCATGACCCACCGCCACAACCTGGGACGCAGCGAGAAGTATCACGCCCTGCCCCGCACCCTTTACGCCCTGCTGTTCGACGACGGGGGCTGTTACATCGGCCAAAGCTCAAACCCGCAGCAGCGGGAGAAGCAGCACCGCTCCCCCAAAGGCGGCTGGCACCGTCCCTTCCGGTTCCATGCGCTGGAGGTGGTGACAGCCACCCGGGCGGAAACCGAGGCGTATGAGCAGGCGTGGCGGGTGAAGGCCTCCCGGGAGGGATGGCGCATCTACGCCAAGCCACCGGGGATCGTGGTCAACCCCCACCGGCGGGCCACGGCCCACGTGCGCGGGTTGGCCCACCAACGGCGGTGGCAGCTGGGAACACCGGTGAAAGCCCCCTCCGAACGCGTGGGGTGGTGGCCATGGGTAGTGGTGGTGATCAGCGTGTTGGCGCTGGCCCGATGCGTCACCGGGTAAGCCTCATCTCGCGCAATTCCGCGTTTGTGATTGGCACCCGGGGTTGCGGTTTCAATCCTGCCAGCAGCTCTTCCACGTCCTGGACCAGGTTGCGCACCGGAGCAGCCTGGGTCTCGGACAAGCCGACGCTCAGCGCCATTTCTTTGTGTCGCTCGGTGCCCAAGCGTTCGGCCATGCGCTCCATCACGTCGTCCGTCGTATACATGCGGTAGCTGCCCTTGGTGAGGCGGGTGAACGCCACCAAGGCCGACTGCTGGTCGAGCATGCCCATGTTCGTGGCCAAGTGGTAAACCTCGGATTTCCCTTGTCCTTGCGCCTTGTGGACGGTCATGGCATACCGGTGGGCCAAGGCGTTGTGCTCGCTGGTGTTGAATTCCAAAATGCGCCCGTCCTCTTTCGGGTTCGAGGAGTCGATGCGCACCACCAGGTCGTAGCCACCGGATTTGTCCTTCCGAATGCTCTCCACCGTGCCCTCGGTGCCGTTGATGACGCCCAAGTCGTTGTTGGTCGCCGTGAACATCACACGGTCGCGGCGGGAGAGCGTCAGGTCTTCCCATTGCCCTTTCACGATCGATCGGAAGGTGAACTCCTCCTTGTCCAGCACGCCTTGCTCCTGGAGTCCCTTTCGGATGCCTGTGGTGAGCGCCTTGACTTCAGAGCGCGTGTGGGCCAAGACCAGTTTCTCGTCCATGGGCGTCTTGTCTTTCAAGTAATCGTCCACCAACGCTTTGATGGCCTGTTTGTCCGTGCCGAAGTCGTCGATGCAGTTGCGTTGCTTGAGGTTGTTCAGAATTTCTGTGCCCATATCAAAGGTGCCTTGGCGGCTGCGGTGCCCGCGGCGCATGTTCTTGACCCTCCCCTCCTTGTCCCGCTCGTAGAAACTGTTGGCGGTGATCAGGTCATCAGCGTTCTTCTGCCGGCGTATTTCGGTCAGTTTCTTGTCCCCCAAGGCCATCTTCGCAAGCTCAAAGCCGTTGCCCGCAGCGATGGGCTGGAGCTGGTCACTGTCCCCTTGCAGAATCAGCTTGGCGCCCACTCCCTGGCAGTAGGTCATCAGCTTTAGGGTGTCATCGGTGGCCACCATGCCGGCTTCATCGAGCACCACCACGTCCTTATTCGTCAGAGCAATCTTGCCCTGACGCACTTGGGAGAAGAACCTGGCGACGGACATGCTGGGCATGCCCGACTCATATTCCAACTTCTCAGCGGCCCGCCCCCCCACCGCCAGTCCCATCAACCGCCTGCCTTCGGCTTCAAAGCACTGCTTGTAGACCTCGGCCACGGTGGTCTTGCCGGTGCCAGCCAACCCCGACATGACCCCCACGCCGGCCGTGTCAAAGGTAAGGTAGCCGATGGCAGCCCTCTGCTCACTGGTGAGGGCAAAGCCCTTGCGCTTTTCGTAAGCGGCGATCTCCCGATCCACGGTGGAGCGGAACAGCTTGAGATCCGTCTCATTCTCCCGCTCCTTTGAGCGGCGGATGATCTCGGCCTCCAATTCGACCATCCAGGTGGCGGAAAAACGGTCTTCACTGTGCCTTCGTGCCAGCGTATCGCCACGGTCGTCTTTGTGAAGGTATTCGGCTTTCACGCGCACCAGATCGTCCTGTTCGGTGAATTCCTTCGCCATCTGGAGAATTTCTTCCGAGTTCTTTTGTCCGGCGAACTCCATCCCCAACTCACGGACCAGGTCATGCTCGCAGAACATCGCCTCGTTCTCGTGCATGCGCTGCAAAACCTCGTCAAACGTATGCGGGTCCAGGTGCTGGCCTTTCGTCTTCTTGAGCGACTGGGTGGTGGGAACCAGATCCGGGTGCTCTTTAGCGATGTTGGACAAGGTTTGCTGCCAGTCCTTGACCACCTGCTCGAAGGGCGGTTCTTCCTTCTTTTTGCGGGTGGCCTTGCAGGCCTCGTCGTGGCTGGCGTTAGGGTGCTCCTTGACGTAGTCCAGGATTTCCTGGCGGCGGGTCTTCGTCTTAAGCACCAGCTCCCGGTCGATGCCGGCAACCCTGGTGAGGATCTGGCCCGTCTCGTGCCCCATCACGTCCACCTCACGCTCACGCTGAATCCCATAGCCCAGCGCTTTCATCGCGGCGTAGAGCTCTGCCTTGTAGAGGTGGTCAGCGGCGCGGGTATGACGATAGATCTCAATTGCGTCGTAGGTGCCCCACCGACCGTCCTCGCCCCTCGAGATCCCGTAGACCAGGTGATGGGTGTGTAGGTCGGGTTCCACGTTCCGGTTGCTGACGTGATCGGCGGCTGTCCAAACCAATCCCGCCGTGCCTATAACGTCTACGCCCGCTTCTCCGCGCCGGGTCTCTACCTTGCTCTCGATGTAGCGCATCGCCACGGCGCAGGCCTGGCGGTGGGCCTCCAGGATGGCCAGCTTCTCGCGATCATCCGCGAGCGCGAACGCCACGCTCACGTCCCCGGGGGCGGAAATGGTCAGATCGAATCCCACCCGATGGCCACCCTCCCACTTCTCCATCGGCTTGCCGTCGTCATCCAACCGCACGTTTCCCCAGCGATCCGTTTTGATGACCAATTGGGGCTCCTTGCCCGCGTTTTTGCACAATGGCCTTCCGGTGGGAGAAAAGCCCTTGCCAAGCTTTTCCATCACCTCGCGGGTGACCGGCTGCCCTTCCAGGCCGAGTTCGGCGGCGAGCTTGCCGCCCCAGTTGAGCGTCTGCCGCGGATCGGGTCCGCTGCCGGCGTAATAGGCCACAGCGCTGTCGATGGTCAGGCACTCGGTTGCCAACATGTAATCGAACATGTTTGCGCTGTGCGAGTTCTGGCCCTTGGCATTGATGGGCGTGCGATTGATCATGGGGCTCCCCTAAAGAACGTTGACTGTTCCAAGGTCCCAGAAAACGGAGAGTTGGCAAGGCCGATCACCGCTTGAAAAGCGCGTCGATTTCCTCGGGTGTCATGGTCAGCACCCGCTGCACCGCATCGATGCCCTCGGCGGTGGTTGGAAAGGGCGACACGCCAGCGCTTGCAGGGGACGCGGCTGGAGATGGCCCTTCACCCTCGGCCACCGGTCCGGCTGGCTTGGTGGTCCACGCAGCGGCCACTTGCCCCTCGCGAACCGTTGGATGGCTCTTGCCGGGCCATGTCAGCAACAGCACGTCCCCGCCCATCTGCACGATCGCCTCGATGCCCCACCCCTCGGGACCGTAGCGCTTGCCCTTTCGGAAACCCAGTCGGTCGGTGAGCTCACCGCTGGAAACCAAGGCGCGGCTTTCCTCGTGAATCTGAGCTTTGTCGTCGTGCCCACGCCAGGCGATTTTTCGCTTGCCGAGCTGGCCGGCCAGCTTGTCCCGGGTGGCCCCCATCTGCACTTGGCACACCACGTGGGTTCCGACCAGCGCTGAGAAGGCCTGCGCAGTCTTGTCCCCGTAGACCAACTCAATCTGGGAGTGATCCTGGACCGCCATGATGGCCACCACGCCTTTGCTGCGCCCCAACGCCAACAATGGGTCGATGTTCAGCCGTCCAGCGCTGGTCAGCTCGTCGAACACGAAGTAGAGCCCACGCCCGCCCTCGTTGTCCGGCAAGCCCGGCCCAATGAGATCCGGCACAGCCACGTTGATCATGGCGGCGATGTAGGCCTTCGTCAGGGTTGTGTCCGGTCCGGATTGAACAATGACCTGCGTGCGCCCGTTGTAGTCGTCCCGTATCCACTCGGTCATCGAGAAACGGCGCTTGCCAACCTTGGGCCATGCGGTGGCCAGATCGTCGATGAGGCGGGTGAAGCCCCCCAGGGAAGACAGCACGCTGGACGTGGTTTGGCTCTCCGGATCACGCACCAGTGCCGCGCCGCGGGGGTAATGCGGGCGCATGCCGGCGGCCATCTCCGCGGCCGGGCGACGCACCAAGGCCGCCAGATCGGGCCATCCCCACTGGCTAGGCCGGTTGTTCTGGAGTTCGCGCACGCACCCGATCAACAAGTCCTGGGCGGCCATGCTCCAAAATTTGGCGTTCCCGTCGCCCTCTGGGATGAGAGAGGCGGCGAACGCCGCCGCCTGGGTCGGGGTCCGCACGTCGGCGGCGACGTCCCACACGTAGGACCGCGCATCGAAGGGCGACACGATGATGGGCCTTTTGAAAATCGACGTGAAATCACCCTTGATGTCGTAAAGGAACAGCTTTGCGCCCCTCTTTCGCGTCAGTTGTTCCAGGATGTGCTTGAGGATGACGCTCTTGCCCGAACCCACCGAGCCGGTGATCAGGACGTGGCGCGCCCAATGCTTTTTAGACAGCAACAGATCGGGGTGGAGGGACAGAGCAAAGGGGTCCACCTCGGCTTCCTTGGGTGTCATCGAGCGGTGCCGGGCTTCGTCCACGGCCTCTTTTCCTTCCAGCAACCTCGGTCCGGACAGGTGCCAGGTGTTGCTCATCGGCTCAGCTGCCTTGAGGAACATGCGAAGGCCAAGGCCCACCGCCAGCAGAAGCGACACCCCGATCCGGGACCACGTCGCCACTGGGTGGTGGTAGGACACCAGTTCGATGAACTCCCGTGCCGGAGCCCGAGCCGAGATGCCGACGGTCAGGAAGTGGTAGGCGGTCACCAGTCCGCCTTTTAAGGCATCGGCAAAACGGATGAGCGAGCCATCGGGATTCGGCAAGAGCCAGGCAACGCCCATGCTCCCCACGTAGGCCAAGCCAAAAACGAATGCACCGGCAAGAACGGCGCGGTGCCAGTATCGGACCGGCTGGGAAGGCGCAACGCTGCCGGGCACGTCGCCCAGCGCGTCAAAGGGCTTGGGTTTGCTCATGTCGGTGCATGCGCGTTGGGGTCCGCCCTCGCCACCCTGGCTGCTCAGGATTGGCGCCGTGGGCCATCAGGTGGAGGCAGGCCCGGGCGTGCTTGTGGAGGGCGGCAAGGTGGAGCGGCGCCCACCCGTGGGCGTTGAGGGCCGCCACGTCGGCGCCGGCTTCGACCAGAGGCGTGACCAGCGAGAAGTGACCAAACCGGGCCGCATGATGCAGTGGTGTGTTGCCGCTGGCATCGGGCAGCCGGGCGTCTGCGCCCATGCCGATGCAGGCCAGCAGTGCTGCTTCGTGGCCCGCCCGGGACGCCCCCACGAGCCAGCCCTGCCACGGTGCGTTCTCCCGCAACCGGTTTGCATCGGACTGCCGTGCCCGCGCTTCCTCCACCGCCATCGCCATGCCTTGGAAGAGCGAGACGTGCTCTGCCATGGACAACCCAGCCACCCTCTCTGCCAAGGTGCTGTAAACCATCGGCTCGTCACGGTCTGCCAAGCGCCTCTCGTAAGCACGCACCAGGTTCTGGGTGGAGGCCCGCGTGGGCGCGTCGAACCCCAGGCGATGCAAGCCCCAGCGCAGGTCCACTTGGGGCACATCATCGTGCTCCCGCTGGCGCACCTGCCAAACCAGATCGCCCAACCGACCCTCAACAGGGGCAACGCTCAGTGCGTGGGCACGCACCAACACTTGCGAATCGTGAAGCCCTTTGGATGCGCCGGCTTCGCGCGCGAGCGCGGCCGCCAAGGCCTCCGCTCGTTGGAGGTCCAGGGGACGCAAAAGGCGCAACAGGGATTCTTGAGTGTCCATCCCCATGGTTGTAGCGTTGAATCGCTGGCCGTCAAGCCAACACGCAGAAATGGTGGGTCAGGCAGGACTTGAACCCGCAGGGGAGTGAACCAGCAGTTTTACAGACTGCCCCGGCTTCGTTACCGGACTACTGACCCGATCGCTAAACGCTGTCGGGTGGGCCAAAGACGATCCAACCCAACATGTAGAAAATCAGCGCGGGATAGAACCAGAAATCAAACCCCTCCCAGTCAAACCGGCGCCAACGCTTCCTGCACCTTGCACGCAGCTTGAGCCAGCGCCGGCTGCTCACCGGAAGGAACTCTGGACCACCACCCCGATGGTCACAAAGCCCGCCACCGCCATGGCCACCACTTTGAGCAGAACCGGAACGGCCGGGGGGTAGACGAGAACAGCCGCTGCGAAGGCCGCGGTCAGCAGGAACAAGCTGGTCAGCAGTGGAACCGCGTTTTCGAAAGCGAAGTCTTTGAGGGCATTGAACAACGTGGACATGGTGGCTCTCCTTTTGGCTTTATGAGTAGGTCTACCTACTCTTTACAAAACCAGTAAAGCACCATCAAACTGGACGTCAAGACGCAAAAATGCCCGATTCTGCGCAGAACCGGGCAGATTTGAACATCGATGAAAAATTACTGTCGGAAGACGTTCGGTTGGGCCTGCTTCTGGTGCTTCTCCCAATCGTAATTGGCAGCGTAGTCCTTCATGAAAGCCGCCTCCTTCAACGAACTGCGGGCGTAATCGGCGTATCCCAGGCGCCCGGGCCCGTTCTCCGCCCGCTGCTCACGGGTCAACATGGGAGGGTTCTCCTCCCGCTGGACGCTGCGTTGCTGCCGCCACTGCGCAACGGTCGCATGAATCACCTGCTCGTGCTTGTCGTCCGGCTTTGCATCACGAACGGCTTTGTCGGCCTCCTGGATCTTTGCCTGGAGCGCGGCGATCTGATCGGGCGAGGCCTTCTCTGCCCAATCCAGAACGCGCTGTCGGCGTTGCTCGATGGCGTCTTGTTCTTGGGCCACGTTCTGCTCGAAGTCGGCCCGCGCTGCACTGTCCTTCTTGGGCGGTGGGCGATCGCCCAGAAGCCGCTCATTGCGCTGCGCCTGGAGTGCTCGCAACTCGGTCACTTCTTCGATGGGTTGGGAAAGGGGGTCGCTCATGTTTGTTTCCTCCGCTGGGGTGAATAGGTTCATCGTTGATCAATCCGCAGGTTTGGCAAGGGGGCGAACCCCCTTGCCTATCCGCATCAATCCGCATCGGGCAGCAGCTCCGCCAAGTCGATTCGCTTGATGCCGGCACGGTTCAGCGCCACGATGGCGTGACCACGGGGCTCAAGAAGGGCGGAGTATTCTTCCTGCAGGAAGAGCGGCTGCACCTCGCGCTTGCCCCCGGTGGGCATGTCAATGTCGCGCGCGATCTCGTCTTGGCCCAGCGTGTCCTCCGACCCAATCCGCCAGCGGCGGCCCGTCACGGCGTCGATGCGCGAGGCCGTCAACCGCCCGGCCCCTTCCATTCGCATCTTGTCGTAGGCGGACGCGTAGGCATGATCCGGGTCGTTGAGCACGGAGTGGCGCCAATTGTTCATGCCGCCTTGGTAGTCGATGCCCCGGGTGCGCTGTTTGAACGTGGTCAACGTTGCCTGTCCGAACCGCTTTTCCAGGTATTCGTGGGTGTTGTGCGAGCACTTCAGCGCGATCACCGACTGCATCGTATTGGCCATGAGATCCGCCTCGTTGACCGAACCAAAGGCGTTGACCAAGCTTTCAAACCCTTGCGTTGCAAGCACGGGCATCAACCCCAGCGAGCGCGAAACGGAGAACAGGTTGATGTCATCGGCCGTCAACAGCAGGTGGGCCTCGTCCATCATCAACATCACTTCAGTTTGCCCAGGCAACGCTTCGCGCCACTTGTCGCCGAATGCACCACGCGCTTTGATTCCGTTCATGACCCGCTGTTTGAGCAGGCGCATCATCATTTCACCCGCTTCACCGAATTGGGTCGGGGGCAAGAAGAGGCCTACCATGGCTCCATAGAGCGCGTCGGACACATCCACCTCGCCCGTCTCAATCGAATGCCAAGGCATGTCCGTCTTGCTGTCACGCAGCTTTTCGCCTCGCAAGAGCTTCTCCAGCAGCCCTCGTGAGTTGAGCGTGAACGATTGCCTCTGTTCCGGATGCATCGCGGGAATCTCCAGGAACGCCCATTCCAGCGAGCTCTGCAGCTGAGACATGGGACGGAAGAGATCCGGGTGGATGGTCTGCGGGGCGCTCTCTTGACGAAGGCGGTGCTGTTGCAGGTAGGCCGCGTAGGCCAGCCGCCCTTCTTCGTCATGGCTCGTGTCCGCCTCTTCCAGGCCCAAGTATTTCACCACCTCCATCAGCTTTGCATTGGCACGAGGCGCGGGGCTGGCGGGAATCACGCGTTCCACAATGGACAACAACTTGGCGTGGTGGAATGGCGTGTATTGCCATTGCCTATCATCACTCACAGGGATTCGATGGATGGCGATCTGCTCGGCGATCCGCTCGAGCAAAGCCTCAGTCTCGGCCACGTCCTCGTCCAGCTTGCGCTGTTTGACCAGCTCAAGCTCCGCGTCCAACTGTGCACGCTCCAGCCCTTCCAGCTTGGCCGAACACCAAGACCTGTAAGCCATTTCGTGATCCACAAGCGCACGAAGAATGATGCCGGTGTGGTAAAGGAACGCATCGCCACCATCCGTCCAAAGCTTGGATTTCTCGTCCACGCGCCCACCCGATGCGCCGCGCAATGCCCGGACGATTTGATCTGGCGCCAACCCTTCGTATGGCGCCACCCGCATCCCGGGTTTGACGACGATATCGAACAATCCTTCCAAGTCCGAGATGATCGCCCCGTCTTTGCCGTCGGCGATGAGCGCGCCACCGCCGGCAAGCTTCTGCTGCTTCAAGCGCTCCCTTGCATCCGCGTGGCCTGGCGCCACACATGCCATCGCCAACGCGGCTCTACGGAACCGACGAGCGATGGGTCGCAGCGCGGCATAGGATTTGCCCGAACCGATGGCCCCGAACACGAGCAGGCCCTGCTGGCAATCGCGCCATGAGAACATCATCACGGTGCCCAGGTCGGGCGAGTAGCCATAACCTTTATCCGACAGGTGCCCCGTGGCGCGCCCGATGGTGATCAGCGGGGTCTTGTCCCGCAGGGCCGCCTCGGCTTGCTGTTCACGGGCCTTGACGTGTGAGTTGATCAACGCCCCCTGGGTGGCCAGGTTGTTGTCGTTGTTCTGCAGGTAGAGCCGGGCGGCGTTCTGGACAAAGTTGCCTTCGGCGTATTGCATCGCATACATGCACGCCAGCACGTAAGGTGCCGCCTCGCCCAAGCCAAACGGCAGGACCTTGGCGACAACCAAGGTGGCAAAGATGAGCCCCACCCACTTCATCGCTTGAATGAAGCGCGCGGCCGTCCCGCCGATGACGCCCCGGTGGGGGTGCGAGGCCGCGGACACAAAGCAAACCACAAACAGGATGCCCACAAAGCCAAAGGCCAAGCCAAGGGCCCACCAAAGATAGGTCTTGGCCATCTGGGCATACACAGCCATGCCGCCGGCTTGCATTGCCACCTCGGTGCCGCCCTTGCTGTCTCCAACTATGAACTGAAGCGCCATTGGAACCCACTGCAAAAGCACCAGGGCCTTCAGTGCCTCCTTCATGCCCTCGCCTTGCTTGAGGGCAATGAAGTAAGGAATGGTCAGCAACAGAGCTGCCCAGCCTGCCCAGCCGATGAGGCTCACTAGGAAGGTCGCCAGAACGCCGATCACGGGAAAGGCGAGATACATCAAGGGAGTGGCCAGGCTGTCGCCGCCCTGCCCCATGTCGTTGCCCTGCAGGAAGCCCTCGGCACGCCGCGCAAGCTTCGTCGTGATGATCCGCGATTGGGTGTCGCGCAAATCCTCCGGAACCTTTGGCCACCACTCCTGGAACTCGTCCTCGCTGCGTCCGTCGGGAACCTTGAACACTTGGGCGTTCTCGTCCCAGACGGCGCCGCATTCCTGTGCGAAATCCCGGTCAGCCTCCGGCACATCGAGCTCTCGGCTGCGAACGCGATCGGTCACGTCAAAGCGCCCCACTAGGTTTTCATACTCCTCGTTGGATTTGACGATGATTTCTTCTTTCACGCCCGAAGGCTCGCCGCTCTTCCGTCGGAACTTGCGGCCCAAGCCGCTCGTCCAGTCCAGAACGTTGAACAAACTGATTGCAGTCATCTCTGTCTCCCTCCCCTGTCAAATCAACGAAGCCAATGCGCCAAGACGGCAAGCACCAAGCAAAGCGGCGCGCACGCCAGAAAGCCCGCCTTGGCCACCCAGCGCTCTGCGACCTGCTCAACTTTGCTCGCGTAGAGCCGATCCTTGGTCCATGCGTCATACGCGGCGTCGTCTCTGACCGGAGGCCTGCGATCGGCGCGCAAGTAGTAGAAAGTGCGGCGGACGCCTTCGCTCAGGTGGCCCATGCCAAACGATTCAGGGCTGCCGAGGAACGATTGCCCGTGCAGGTTCAGCCACTTTGAGCCGAAATGAAGTTTTCCGGGCTCCCGGTATTGCGTGAACAGCCACTTGAACATGCTTCCCCCTTATTCGTGAGTAGGTCACTTCTTTCTAGATCGAATCCGCGGATGCGCAAGGGGGATCAGTCGATCGCCGACTTCTTCGCCCAAGCGTCTAGGTCTGCATTGGCTTTTTGCTGCCAGTCGTTCCGCGGTTCGGCGGCGGGTGCGGGTGCCTTCCTCGGCAACGGGGCGGTTGCACGTTTCGGCGAAGGCTTGGGCTGGGTCGCAATCGGAGCTGACGCTTTCGCATCGGGAGTGGCGACCGGATCTGGCTTCTCTATCGCAGGTTCTGGCTCGGCCCGCTCTGGAAGCACTGCTGGAGCAGGCACAACCACGGGGGCTTCCACTACCTCGGGCAACTGCTCGGGAGCGGCTGGAGTGGCAACCGGTGCCACGGGCTGCGGTGTGCTCGGCGGCACCTGATCGCTCTTCCCAAGTAAGAAGTAGATCGCCCCCACGACCAATGCCACCGCCACTACGCCGGCCAAGACCCAGGGCCAACGAGAGCGGGGCGTGGAATGCAGTGACGCTTGCGCTGCCTCTGGAGCCTGGGCGTCGGGTGAGGGGCCAAGCTCCTCTGCGGCAGTGGCGGCCAACTTTCCCTGCCCTGTCGAAACGTCATCGGTCACCTGCGGCTCTTTGACAGCATCTGCTGGCTGATACGAAGGGGCGTCCGCCTCCGGTGCAAATCTGGCGGCTTCCACGACAGGCCGCTGTTCCGTCACTCCTGGCTCAAGATTCGTTTCGCTCACGCCAACCGCTTCGGCTTCGACGGCAATTGCCGCTGGCTCCCGGGCGGACAACGCATCGACCAGGTCCTCGGCTGCCATTTCGGCGAAGGGTGCTTTGCCCTCCCCCACCTCCCCATCAACAAGCACAAGGTCCTGAGCCATTCCGTCAACCACGAGAGAACCCGCGTCCTCTCCCTTCAAAGACTTTGTCGCCACCTCGGCTTCGGTCGGCTGGACGGTGGGGCCAGACTCGGCTTCTGTTGCCTGAACTCTTTCCTCTGCGCTTCTTGCCCGCTTGGCGTCTACGGTCGCCTTGACCTCCTTCGCCTTCTCTGCAGCGGCAGCAACGCCCTTCTGGGTCAACTCGGCAGTGCGCCTGCTGATCACCCCGGCCCAGTGACTGGCAGCTTTCAGGTTTTCTTTCATGCCGTCGGAAACCAACCGCTCTTCCTGCGTGGGCGAAGCGGTCGGGGTTGCGTTGGCACGCTTCAGCAATTCTTCGCGCTTGCGTTGCTGGATTCTTTCTTCTGGGGTCATGTGGGCTCCTGGGAATGGGGGAAGGAAGCCCGGGCATCGCAAGACACCCGGGCAATTGGCGTCAGCGGACGTCAGGCACCGGGGTAACGACGATCACGGGCTCACCGCTGCCGCAGCGGTCGTCCACCGTGACCTTGGACAGCGCGCCACGCTTGGCCAGCTCCACGATGGGCACTTGGCAGGCGGCCTTGTCAGCTCCCTGGAACACCACCGTCAAACCGTTGCTGGACTTGTTCAAAAGACCCGCGAACTTGTCGAGGAAGGCCCGTGTGTCGCTGTCCAACCGCTTCATGTCGGTGGGGTTGTAGTTCAAGCGCAACGAATCCAGGACGGCTTCCTGCTTGCCCTCCACGGTTTCGGTCTTGGTAACCACTTCAGCCTTCATGCCAGCCGCACGGGCGGCGTCGGCGGCCTGCTCGGCGTGCTCCCGCTGCTGCGTCACGTAAGACGCCGAAGCACCCACTGCAGCACCCGCGGCGCAAGCACCCAGGGCTTTGTCTTTCTTGCCCATGAGCAAGGCGATGGCTCCGCCGGCCACGCAACCGATGCCACCGGCTTTGAACAGGCGCTTCTTATCGGCCTTGGGCTTGCCATCGTCCGCCGCGGCATGCACCGCATCAGGGGTGGCCTGGGCGGAAACCTGAAGCGGCATGCAAGCCACCAGGCAGAGAGTGAGAGGAAGGGAAAAACGTTTCATGGGATGGATCTCCTGCTGTGGGGGAAAGTTAGGTGCGTGGAGCAGTCATGGGTCCGGCTGCGGGCACCTTGGCCGCACCAGAACCTTTGGGAGAGGGTTGCGAGAGGGCCGCCGTCACCACCTTGCGAAGCGCTTCTTCGTAGCGCTGGATGGCGCTGTCCTGCTCCGCCTTCGTTTCGTCTCGCAGCCGCCGCAGATCTTCCTGGAGCGCACTCCGGAACAGCGCGTTCTCTTCCCGCAGATCGTCGATGAGGCGCTCCAGCTGAGCGTTGGCGTTCTCCAACACGCTCACCACTGACGTGGCGGTGTTGTGTCGCTCCAGCGCCTCTCGCACGTAGGCGCTGAACGCGCTGCCCGATTCACGGGCGAGCCGCTGAGCAAGTTTCAGTTGCCGAGGGTCGAGGTTTACGTTTTGACGAACGAACGCCATCGGTCGAGTAACTCCGTTTCGGGATTACTCCACCGATACCGCGAATCTCGGAGTTGGCAAGGCCCCACGTCAGGAGCCTGAAAAACATGGGCCAAACGAGCTAACAAGCACTGACACTGTCTCCATTCGGTGGTGACATGGTCAGGCCTTGATTGCATTGAGGTTTCGGCTGGCGTTACAGCGATTCTTGGGCGAAAAACGCACTCCCACTTCAGTGCGTCATGTGTATGACGACTCTGGGGAACCGTCCGGGCTCCTGCTTCTCTGCCATTGCCGACAATGCTTCTACCCACGTTGGGCTCTTGCAGTTGCTTTTTGGCGGCCCCTTGCGTGTTGCCCCAGGTGCGCTATTGGTGGTCTACGCCCCCTCGCCCCACAGGACCACCGCCCACGCCATGCCCACGCAACGCTCCCGCTCTTCCACCCCTCACGCCCACCGATGCCCCACCCCGGGAATCCGTGCGGAGTTTCTCAGCCCACTGTTTCGCATTGCCTCGAATCCCCAGGACAGGTTGCCCTCGCCCACCCGCCGCACCACCCCACGACACCCAAGCCACGTTGGTTTTAGTCAAACGTGTGCAGTGCCCTTGGATACACCGCCACCGTGTTTTCCGAATCACAAGTGGGTAGCCAAAGAACCCCTGGAAGGAAATCGCAGATCCCTCGCCGCGTTTCGTTTTAGTCAAACGAGGGTGCGCGCCATGGCCTTCATTCACCGCCATTGGCCCATCAGGGATCCGTCTGCTTTCGTTTCAGGAGCGCTCCCATGACCGCCGCTGACGTGGACGCGTTTGCCCGCCGCGTGATGGCCTTCCATGCCGCCCGTGGGCCGGCCACCCCACGTTGGGCGCTGGACGTGGCCCGCCGCTCCGAGAACCCTGCGTGCGCTTTCTGCACCGCCCCTTTGAAGGTGGACCGTCGCCACGCCTGGGGGCTTTCACCCCTCGTTCCGTTGAACCAGGGCGGCCCGGCGGACACCGAAAATCTGCTCATGGCCTGCAAACGCTGCATCGCTGAACGCGGCAGCCGAGACCTGTTGGCCTGGCCCGAGTTGAGCCAACGGTTGCCCCCAGCCATGCTGGATGCCCTGCTGGCCGACCGGCTGTTTGTCCTGCAGCGCTCCGACAACCACCTGGTCGAGGTGGGGCGCTTTGCGAAGCCGGCCACCGTCCTTGCCCAGCTTCAAGAGCGCTGGATACACCCCCGGTTCGTCGTTCACGTCGAGCGGCATTCGGACAGCTGGATGCTGGGGTGGCCACTGGCCCAGCGTGCCCATCTGACGCGAAACGACTTGGCCGCGCTCTTGCGCAACGTGCACCAAGGCGAATGGCTGGAACACCCCGAGGTGGTCGCCTTCCGGTTGACCGAGGATGTTTTTCAATCGGCGGCGTGGCAACTGATCGCCCTCCACGCGTTGGTCGTCCCCCTGCCTCTGGGGACTGACACTCCTTCCGACCGCTCCTTTGAGAACCGGTGGATGGCCCGGTATCCAAGCCTGCGCCAGATCCGACTGCGGCGACAGGGCACGCACGAAGCACCGTGGCCTAGCCAGGCCAAAGACCACATCCCGGCTTACAGCGACAGGCCCAACGCCGTTCGCATGCGGACCCAGCGTCAAGCCACACGTGAGGGGGAAACGAAGGCCCAGTGGTTGGAAGCAAGGCGGCGTTTGGCGAAGCGAGACGCAGGCGTGGCAAGTGGGACGCTGAGGGCATGGTTGCCCGGGGAGCGGGCAGCCATGCAGGCCGATGTGGACGATCTAGCGTCGTCGTGGTTGGAGGCCCGCCAGCGGAAAGTGCAAGGCCGCTCTCAGCGGCCGTGATCCACTACCATTAGCTTCGCACCCAACTTCGAACACCATCCGGCATGGAAAGCGAAAAGGAACGCATCGCCAAGTGGCGGGCGGAGAAACAACGACGACGCCACGAAGAGAAGAGCCAAGCCGCCACGCGGACCTACAGAAGCCTGTTTGCCATCGATGACGATGAGCTGACCGATCCGCCCGAGCTTAAGGAATACTTGGTCCGGCAGAACCTAGCCAAGGGCAACCTCGCCCGCCGGATGAGCAGCGGTGAGGTCCAGTTGGCGCTGAACACCTGGGGCTTGGACGAACTGAACCAGCTTTGGAGCATGCGCCGAGAGAAGCTCACTTACCTCGAAGACGCCGCCCTCCTGTTGGCCCACATCCGACACCGATCCGGCATTGACCCACAGCTGCGCCCGGCGGCAGAGCTGCTTGGATACGACGCCATCCAAGCACTCCTGGGAGTGCTGGAAGAGAGCGGGCGGTTGGCAGTGGAACAGGCACTGCCCCCGGCGGCGGAAGCCGTCGTGGCCGAGGGCAAGCGGGTGGAACAAGTCCTTCGGGTGATCCGAGAGGGCCAAGCCGAGTTTCGTAAACGCCTAGTCGCTCACTACGGAGCCGTGTGCATGGTCACCGGGACCGCCTTGGCAAGCGTCATCGACGCCGCTCACATCGTCCCCTACAACGGGGCAGCCACCAATGCTTTGAGCAATGGCTTACTGCTACGGAAGGACATCCACGCGTTGTTCGATGCAGGCCTGTTAACCATCGGGCCGGACCTGGTCGTTTACGTCAGCGCGGGGGTGGACGATCCGTTCTACCGTTCGCTGGACGGAAAGGAGCTCTCGCTGGACGCTCCGCCCAAGATGTCCAAAGAGGCCCTGCGGCGGCGACTGGCGGGCAATGAATCGTCCGACCTGGAGGTTGCCAGCCTTCCCCAATGAGCCGACCCAAAGCTCCGGCTGATCGGACAAATCGAACCATTGCTCATGATAGAAACGCCCTCCGCGTGGATCCGGAAGTTCAATCAACGGTTCTTCGCGCCGTAGGCGTATGCCTGCTCCCGCCAGGGGACGCTTTTTCAGCTGCTTTTGCTCTGCCCACGGGATGATCCACAGACAAAAAAAAGCGGCCATAGCCGCTTTCTTCGTCCCCCTGATTGTGAGGGTCAGTAGATCTTTCCGTTCTTGCTCATCCCCAAGTTCCGCACCGCTACCCTGGCGGCTTTGCGGTCCTCCGCGTGCTCGTCCATCGGCGAGCTCACGATCAACAGCGTCTTGTCCTGGATGAGCGACGCGGCCGCGTAGTCGGCCAACGCCACCATGGCGGTGGTCAACGCGACTTCACTGCCGGCGTCCTCCGAATCGTCAAAGCCAAACAGCTTGGCGATGTTCTCGCGGAGCTTTGGCGGGATCGTCACCATGGCCCGGTGGTGGCGCAGCCCGTCCTCCCGACGGCGGTAGTCGTGCAGGGTGACCGATCGGGGCATGACCATGTGAACCCGCTTGCCTCCCACGCTTCCCGCCTTCTGGCTGTCGTCGTAGTCAAAGTAGGACTTGCGCTCCGGGTAGTCGCCCGGCCCCAGCAACAGGTGCTCCGGGATGCGGGCAATCGGAACGCTTGCCGCTTTGCTGGCCCGGCGGGGCTTGGCATGGGTCACGTCCTTGACGTCATCCAAGGTGCGCTTGACGGCCTTCTTCGTGGCAGCCTTCTTGGCAGGAGCTTTGCGAGTGGCCATGGGTAGGTCTGGGAGGGAAACCAAGGGAAGCTCCATCATGCCGCAGCCCTCCGGCCTGCACCAGCGGCCAAGGTATCGCGCACCCGGACAGCCAGAGCGTGGATCTCCTCCTGCGCCACCCGGGCCCAGCGGCCGTTGGCGTCGAACACGGTTTTTCCCTCCTCGTAGCAGTCCGCAAACAACGCACGATCCCGCACCAGGATAGCGCCCGACATCTTGGGGTGCTCCAGGCGGCGTCGATGGGCTGCCCGCTTCTCGTTGGCCCGGTTGGCGATGGGCAGGTAGTGCTTTCCCTTCTTTTCAAGAACATCCACGGTTCGCAGAAAGATGAGAAAGCTGGCCCCATCGAGCAACGTGGGCACCAGGTAGAGATCAGCCTCGGGGATCACTTCGTTGTCCGGCAGGCGTGGTGGAGTGTCAGTGATCTCCACGTCGAAGCCAGGGGAGCGCGAGCGCCCGACACTGAACGGTGTTTCGTCCGACAGTGAGGCAAAGGCGCAGGCCCCGCCTTGGGGGTCCCGGTCATTGACCAGCACACGCAGGCTGGGATCACGGGCATAGCACCCGGCAAGATTCAGGGCCAGCGTCGTGCGGCCGACGCCACCCTTGAGTGAGAAGTTGCACAGTCGCATAGAGCATCCTTTCGTGAGTAGATAGGGGTTTCCCCCGAATCTACCCCGATGCCACCGTTGCGCAAGTGCATGTTTTTGCAACCCTTTTTAGCCATTCAGCCCTTGGATTCTTTTCTACCCTTCCGACAAGGCGCCTGGACGACGGCAGTCCCACCGCAGCGTGTGGGCGGTGTTTGACGCCGAGCAATGCAGATCGAACGGCTGAGAGGCCATCCATGCTTTGACAGACGGTGGCGCGGCGCCATGCAGTGCTTCGATGATCGTCCAGCGTTGTTTTGCCGGACCGAACTCCGCGAACACGTCCGCTCCGGCTTCAGCCAGCATTCCGGCCATCTTGTCGTAGCACTGCCGCTTGGCCGGGTCGTCCTGGTTGACGTGCCACGCCATGCAAGCGACGTGGAAAGCGGTGATTCCGTTGGGCCCCACCGGGTGGTCCAAGGACGGGAAAGCCGTCAAGCCCCTCCACGCCTTCAGACGTGCCTCCCGGATGGCCGCAATGGTTCTTTTCAAAGCCTGTGGGTTGCGGTGCTCGATGGCCTCCAGAAGCCGTTGAGCACGCCGGTCGGTGGTCATTTCCATTTCAGCTCCTTGCGCAGCTGGCGCTCGAAGTGGCGTTGCTCGCGCGCCAGGCGGGCTTGCCGGCGAAGCTTGCCTTCGAGCACGAACGGGGGAACCGTGGGAGGGATGTGCGCGAAAGGAAGGCCAGCAATGGGGCGGGCCGTGCGGATGGGGTTTTCAATCATGGTGGCGATCTCTTGGATTGTTTGATGCTATTTCGTGAGTAGGTCGCCCCACTCCCTTAAACCCATGCAACCAGACCGCCGCGCAATGTCAAGATGAAAAATCCATATTTTTTGACTAAAAACAGGGGCTTGCGGAATCCCAGGTGCATCGCATGCTGAATGCATGACGCACACAACCCGCCCCCGTTGTTCGCCCACCCTCACCCGCCTTTCCAAGGGCGTGCGCAGCGCGCTGGGCTTCACCCTCACCGAGGCCTTGCTTGCGCTCGGGGCCGTGACCGCCGCCACGGGCGCGATGTTCCTGTTCTTTGGCCAGGTCGATGCAAAGGCCAAGGTGGGCAGCGAGACGCGCAACCTGCGCGAGCTGTCCCGTCGTCTTGAAAGCAGCTTTGGGGTGGTGGGGACGTTCCGCGGGGTGAGCACCACGGCCGTGGTGGTCGATGGATTGGCCCCTGAATCCCAGCTCGGCGCCGGGGAAAGCGTCTTGACCAACGCGTGGGGCGGCGCAGTGAATGTTCAGCCTTACACCGTTGATCGCTTCGGTGATTCGTTCTCCGTGAGCTACGCCGGCCTTCCTCGCCAAGCTTGCGTGGACCTGGTCGGGGCCAACGCGGGCGGGGTCTGGGACGCCCAGGTGTCGGACGTGTCGGTGATTCGAAACACCGGCGGGCAGCTCGACGTGGGGTTGCTGGGTAGCACGTGTGCGGACAAATCGCGCGTGGTCTTCGTCTACCACAGCGGATTGTTGGGGGGCGAATGGACCGGGGCGCCGCTGGTATTGCCGCCCGCCACGCCCTCTGTCACCCCACCCGTTTCTCCGCCCGTGGGAACCCCGGTAGGGCCCGTAGGACCAGTCGCGCCTTCCACGCCGGTGTCACCCCCAACCGCCCCGCCGCCAAGCGTTCCTCCCACGACGCCCCCACCAGTCACGCCGCCGGCTCCCCCGGTGAGCGTGACGCCTCCGGCCCCGCCCACGTCACCGCCCACCGCGCCACCACCGCCGACAAGCACGGTGCCGCCGTGTCAGGAGTGGAGCGAGAACCGGACGATCGCCTGCCCCTCGGGCCAGGTGGGCCAGATGATCCAGAACCGCCGTCATCACTGCGGAACCGACCCAAACGTTTACGAAGCGTGGGCGGGATTCACGACGGCCGGCAGTTGGACCACGACCAGCAGCACCTGCATGCCGTGCCCGGCTCCCGAGACGCGCATCGTGGGATGCCCTGCCGGTCAGTTTGGCGCGATCGGCCAGCAGCGGACCTTCTCATGCACGGGCACCGGCTCGTGGAGCGCCTGGACGCAGACCAATACCACCTGCACGGCTTGCCCAGCGCCTTTCCCACAAGCCGAAACCCAGTGGGTCACCACGGCGGGCGCTTGCCCGGCGGGCCAGAGTGGATCGCACACGTGGCAGGCCGAACAGCGGCGGACGAGGACTGGGTCATACAACTGCCCGGCCACCACGTGGTCGCTGCCCAGCCCGTCATTCACGTCATGGACCGCCTGGGCGGACACTGGCGGTCGGAGGGACGAGACAAACACCTGCGCCCCAGTGGGCCAAGCGTGTTTGACCGAAAGCAACAGCGGCACGCTGGACGCCAGCGACGCCTACTACAGCATCTCTTATTCGTTGGCCGGGTCTTGGGGCGGCTGCTCGGCCAGCCGCCGCGACAATGGAGTGCGGGGGTCTGGCGACTGCAGCGCGGGCGTCAACGGCGTGTTGACACAGTCCCAGTGGGCCGCCCAAGCGCTACTGGGGGATACGTATACCGAAAGCGGCTCGCAAAGCGGGTGGGAATCAGGGATGGGAGAATTCTGGGGCTGGGACGATTACCGGTGGGAGAAGCGACCCCTCTGCTCTCCTCCATAACGCGCCGAAGGCGAATCACCTACTCGCCCAGGGTGCTTTTCAGAAGGCAGGTGGCTTGGCCACCTGCGGCGGCTGCTGGACTCTTCGCTGTTGTGCCTCGAAGTCAAACCCCAGCCAAGGTTTTCCACATCGCCTTGCCCTGGGCTTCGTGAACCGATGCGTATTGCTGCGGATCCCAGCTGGTCCCGGTCAGCAGCAGCCCCAGCTCTGCCACGATGGCCTGACAGCGATCGCCAAAAGCCAAGACCTCATTGAAGGTCAACCCAAGCGTGTTGATGTCAAACGCGCCAGGCTCCTCGTCCAGCTTGCGCATTTCCAGGTGGGCATGGTGCTTGTCCCGTAGGGTCTTGATTTTCGCTGCCACGGGATCAGCCGAAAGGATCACCATTTCATTGGAGACCTTTTCCCAACCGCTATCGAAGCGCGAGTAGTTCTCATCCCGATCGTTCTTTCTGAACTTCTCCTGGAAAACAGCCGAGCTTTCGGGCGGCAGGTCACTGATCGGTTCGTCGTGGAAGTGATCAAACACGCGACCGTAGCGCTCCCGGTAGTGCACCTTGATGGCTGGATCTGCTTGCAGCTTTCTCCATAGGTTGGTCAGGCTACCCGACCTGGGATCGTTATCCAGAAAAAGCCGTGACTGATCGCGCACCAGGTCTTGTCCAAGAAGCGGCGCCAGGTGGTTCCAGGCATTGGCACCAGAGGTCATGTCCAGTTTGGCTTTGAGCCCTGCCTGGATCGCGGGATCTTGAATGAGTGGGGACAGAATGTGCCGGCGCTCGTCGAGGATGTGGCACTCCTGCGTGAGCACCCGAACGAATCCATCGATTTGGCGAATGCGTTGTTCCAGTTCCTCAGGCTTCATTCTTGCTCCGCCTCCAGCGGCACCTGCTGGAACCGCACCTGCAGCCGCTTGATGAGCGCCCGCGTTTCCGCGTTCGGAGCGCGCGTGCACACCAGCACCGCCTCCCCGTTGGGCACGTGGCGGATCGCCTTCTGCTCGGCACGCACAACGGCGCGGTATTTCACCGCTTGGTAGACGCCTCGCTGGAGCTCGTCCTCCGAGCACTTGCTGGTTTTAACTTCCAACGCCAGGCGATATCTTCCGTTATCGAAATGCGCGTCCAGTCGGTCACCCGAGCTCAACAACTTCTCGTTGCTCCCCGTGGGGAAGCTCCCAAAGTCCACGAACTCTTCGGGATGGCTGGCCACCCACGCCTTCAACGCTTTGTGCTCATCGCTTTCTGGCCTGCCACCCTCCCGGACTTTAGGAAGGGGAAGAGGCGCATCCGCTGCCAGCTCTTCAACCGCCCCGGCGGACGGGGTCAGCATGGTGGCTCCCAGAGCGCGGGCGACCCGGTCCCAATTGGGATAGGTAAAAACGTCTTCCATCGCCTCTCGCAAGTGCGCGCGGCGCTCTTCCTCGGTGTCCAGCTTCTTCCGCGCGAAGTAAGCTGGCGAGATGGTGATCGCCCCCTCGCCAGGGTGTTTCGTGTTCTTGTTGACGACGATTGCGTGGAGGGGCGGGATGGGTTCCTTCCACTGCTCGCTGAGCCACTGCAGGGCCTGGGCCACTCCCCCGGCGACGGTTCCGTAGAGGTCTTTGCGGGGTTTGATCTCGTGTCCGAAGGTGTCGTGCAGCTCTTGGGCCAGGTCGCTGTAGGAATGAGCTTCGCCCTCCTGCGCCCACCGGATGAGGATGGGCAGCGCGTCCGGGATAACCCGGCTCCTCCAGGGTGTGCGTGCAAACTCCACCTTCGACCAATCGAACTTTTCCATCCCCTACCCCTCCCTTGTCGTCCCGCTATGGTAGCGGCGGGACCAGCACGGGAAAACGATGAGGGCCGGTGTCCCGCCCCTCTCCCTTTCTCAATCCTCGTTGGGCAACATGATGGTGACCACCGGTTCCTGGGCGTCCCCGGGCCCGCACCGGGCCTTCAACGTGACAAGGCGATGGGTCGACCGCGTCAGGCCAGACCCGGCCTCCGGGTGGGCTTCGTTCGACAACCAGTCGCCAGCATCGGGCAGAGCCACGTGGAGTTGGAACTGGAGCTCCGAACCGTCGCTCTGCTGCTGTTTGATAGCAACGTGGAGCATGGAAAGCACGTCCCAGAGCCGGCCGTCCACCGACTGGCCGCGCAGTTCCAACCCTCTGGGCACTTCGACGTAGCGTGCCCACGCAGCGCGGGTGATGGCCACGGGCAACTTGAAACCGGCTTCTTTGGCCACGTCGGACACGTCCACCAAGACGCCGTCCTCGATCGCCTGGGCGCGGCTGTAGGAATGGATGAGGTCGGAAGGCTCGAACATGTTGTTTCCTCGCTTGGTGAGTAATGGCCCGGTCCAGGGCATCCGGTCCGGATGTCTTGGAATGGGAAACCCACCGCCCCACCGCTCGGCGCGGTCAGGGGAGGAAATGGAAGGGCTGGCGCGGCCCGCAGAGAAGCGAGGACACGGGCCCTGGAATGGCCCTTGACCGGAGAAGCCGGGCGTTGGGGCCGCGCGGAGCGCAAGGGGCTTGAATGGCTTGCCGCGAGCGGCACACCGATTCGGGGTTGAACTTGGGAATACCGTCAGGCCTGGGCGCAGGCCAGAGGGACCCGGTCCATCCAGGCGCTCTGTCCTGCCGATGCTTGAGCGGTGAGCGGGCCAAGGCCCTGGACAAACGTCAGGCGTGCAAGCTCGACATCGTTCTGGGGCCAGTAGGGACCATCCGGCGAGAACACGAAGTGGTCCCCCTGGAGGGCCCCGCAGGTGGTGCAGTGATGGGCCAGGTAGGCTTGCCCTGACGTCAGGGTGGTGGCGAAGCGAAGCCAGGGCGCGTGGCCCGCCACGAAAGCGGCAGTTTTCTTGTCCAAACGCTCGATGTAGCGCAGCACGGCACCCTCCCCCTGATCCACCAGGTCCTCGTCGTCGTGCTCCTCGAACGAGGGCACCCAGATCGCGGCGGTGGGCGTCGGCGCGTGGCAGAAATGGCACTCGGTGTGGCCGAGCAGCAGGCCGTAGGCCGGGGCTTGAAGGGTGGATGGAGCGGCGGCGTGCGTCATGAAACCATTTTGCCCTGCCTGGGTGTCAGCCGGTGAGACGAGCCTGCGTTGAATCATGGGTGTTTCGGAGCATGCCCCGCTGTGAACCCAGCCACGCCATTTGCTTGTATTCGTCTTTGCTGAGCAACTTGGACACTCCCAGCCACTGCACCAGGTGGTAGTGCGCAATCGTTCGTGGGTAGCGCTGAATCCCCTCGTGCAACAGCTTTGGCAGGTAACACACAGAGCCATCGCGGCGCTCGTATGCGTAATAGCGGTGGCGGGCGGCACGCGTGGTCATGGCGTTTCCCTCAGTGCGCCCAAAGGGCACGATCGACGTAGCGTTCAAGGCGCTGGGCCAACCAGACGCTAAACGGAAGGGCGATGGGGGCAGTGATGGCGAGAAGAGAAAGGGTCATGTCGGCGGTTCCAGTTTAAGTCGGTGGGAAAAGCGTTGTGGCTTTACTCGCTTTCTGCGAGCTCGCAGTATGCGAGCAATTCGAAAACGTAAAACAGGTCGTTTTCTTCGAAGACGGGCTGGACCTCACAGACGTAAGGGCCCGGGCGGTAGTCGGTAGTGATCCAGAACGGAGCCTGCCTGAAGTCCACAAACTCGTTCTTGTAATCGTAGAGATCGGTTCCGTATGACCCGCTGTAGGGGCAGTAATGGTAAGTGTTGGAAAGGATCGATTTCCGGGAACGCAGATAGACGCCTTCCTCCAGCTTGACGACGCCTTCTTTGCGGGCAACCCGGAGTGCTTCGGCGTAGGTGTAGGTCTTGGTGCTCATTTACAAACCCCTTTGATTGTTGGTCGGCGCTGCTGCCTCCCTATGAATTCAAAGTAGATCACAGTGGAAATTTGTCCACGGCCTTAGTGGACAAAATCTTGACTAAAAGTAAAAACTGCGGAGCTAAGGCCGCAGTTATTCCTAACATCACTTCTCGCGCCGAAGGCGTCACCTGCTCTTTTCCACCGCCGCTTCTACAGAAGCCGGCGCGAAGCGACCGGTGGCGGCGTTGGGCCGTTGGCTCTACAGCCTCGCCCGCTTTGCGCTGACACTTCCGTGGGCTGCCCACGCCTGTTCCAGGTGGACCGCGCGTTGTTCGGCTTCCACCGATGCCACCACGTGCGGCATCGCCGTCTTCAGCGATGGCGTGTTCCAGAACGGGCTGCCCCGGTGAGGGTTGCCGCCCAACCGCAACAGCAGCAACGCCGTCTGTTCAAGTCGGCTGCGCTCGTCGGCGTCGTCGCTCAACCGGTAGTCCGCCGACAGCTTTTCCAGCGGGCGCTCGCACCAATGGTTCCTCTCTTGAGGGTGCGCCCCGGCTTGCAGGAGGGCTTCGACGATGCGGGGCCAGGCAAGTGCGGAATGGAGCGCGGGACCTTCATTGAGGCGCCACGCGTTGGGGTTGGCGCCCTGCCGCAAGGCCTGTAGAACGCCGAAAAGGCTTCCCTCGACGCACGCGTGAATCAGCTCAGCGCTCGGACTTCCTGGCGGTGGTGGGCGGCGGTCAGCCATAGCGGCTGCCCCGAACCTGGTTCCGAATGAGATGTCCTTGGACGTAGTCTCGGATGATCTGGCGCACCGCTTCTGCGGTGGAAATCCCCGCGTTCACCGCGCCCTGCTCCACCGCCTCCAAGACGCTGCGCTGCAGCGGAAGGTAGGCCAGCCGAACGTCCCGTTCCCCACCCAGCCGACGCTTGCTCAGTGGGTAAGGTTTGGCGGCATACATGGCGAGCACTTGGCGCACGGCTTCGTTTCGCGTGACCTGCACGCGCGCGGCGGCCGCCTGCAAGCGCTCCAGATCACGGGAGTAGCCCCGGGACGACGGAAGGGTGGCCAAGTCTGGGGAAGGGACGGGTTTAAGCACTTCTCTTTCCTTGGACGGCGGTTACAGACGCACGCGCTGACGGGGAGCTTCCAGAGCGTCCGCCGGAGCTGGCGCTTGGTTCGGCACCTCTTGGCGCGGGTTCCACACCTGCCCACCGATGATCATGCTCGGACCACCTGCAGCAGGAAGGACCTGCGAAAGCTTGGCTTGCTTCGCCATGGCGTTGAGCGCACGCGCGGTGTCCTCCTCCATGCTTTTGGCTTCGTAGATCACCGGCCCCTTCAAGTGGCCCTGCGCTTCGTCCACGAGGGCGGCAAGGGTTCGGCCGAACTTTGACTTTGGCCCTTGGTTGCGAGCATCGACGTCCCAACGCTCGATCACTTCGAACGCCTTCTCGTGACGGTGGCCAGACTTGTTGAGCTCGCCAAGCGCCGCTTCAGCGTCTTGCACGTTGAAGCGAATGGCGGAGAGCTTCACCGGGTGCGCGTAACCACCACCACTCGATGCCGATTGCGTGATGGCGACCGCTTGGTTTCCGTCGCTGACCAGGTGATGAATTTTCATGTTGATTTCCTTGCTGGTTTTCGGAGGGCGCCATTGCCCATCCACAAACTCAAGGTAGATCGCCCTAGAGATTTGTCCACGGCTACAGCGGACAAAATCTTGACTAAAAGTTAAAAATGCGATGCTGAGGCCGCACTTTTTCCTAACATCACTTATCGCGCCGAAGGCGTCATCTGCTCTTTTTCCACCCCCGCTTTTACAGAACCCGGCGCGAAGCGACCCGCAGTAACTCTGGGCTTTTTTCTGCACAAAAAAAGCCCCCTTCGCGGGGGCCCCAAAGGACATGGATTGATCTTACGCGATCAGTTTTTGTCAGCACTTCTCACTCCGCGCACTTCACGTCGATCCATTCTTCATCGAACCATTCGTTCAGCGTCGCCAGGTCTTTGACCTTGCAATTGGTGCCGTAATCCGACCCTTCGATGTCGAACCCCACTTCATAGAGGAGCTCCCCGTCCTCTTGACGCTGCACATTGACAGAGACGGTTTGCTCAGCCAGCAGCTCGTCGTCTTCGCGTCCCAGCTCTGCCCAACTGCGGTTCAGCAGGAAAGCCAGCAATGCGTCTTCAGCGGAAGACTGGAACGCGGGATAGCCCGCCGCGCCGGTCGAATAGGTATACCCAGACAACTGGTCAAACAAAGTGCTGGCAGCGGCATGCGCAGCTTCGTGAGCTTCCTTGACGGTGATGGCGTCTTTTGTGATGAGCATCGTGTGGTTCATGGCGAGATCCTTGTTTGTCGGTTGGCACTATTGCCTTCCCATGTATCCAAGGTAGATCACCACGAAAATTTGTCCACGGTTTTGGTGGACAGAATCTTGACTAAAATAAAAAACTGCGAAACTGAGGCCGCAATCATTCCTAACATCACTTCTCGCGCCGAAGGCGTCATCCGCTCTTTTCCCACCACCGCTTTTACAGAAGCCGGCGCGAAGCGACCGGCGGTGGCTCTGGGCTTTGTTCTTTGCACAAAAATGGCCCCTCGCGGGGGCCCCAAAGGACATGGATTGATCTTACAGGCTGGTGGAGCGCCAAAGCTTGCCTACGATGCCACCGACGATGAGGGCCACCGGCATGAGCGCCGTCAGAGCCATGGGGGGCACGGACGTAAAGAAATTGCGCTCGCTCTCCTCCAAGCCCGGATAGAGCAAGCCGATCGCGACGCTGGCCAGCTGCAGGGCAACGACGAAGAGCAAGCCCACCAAGGCTCCCTTTCCAAAGCCACCTTTGCGCGGCGAAACCGGCAGCCCGCTGGCCCTTGCCGCGCGCACACGGGCCGCGCGCCAGTTCAACACGTAGAGCAAGGCCAGCAGGAGCAGCACGGCTGCCCCACCAGCGGCAGCCAGGCCGGCCTGCCAGCCGTAGCCCACGTTTTGGCCGATCTCCTGGGCCCCGGCAAGAAACAGCAGGCCCGCGCCCCCAAGGATGACGGTGGCCGGTGCCAGCAAGCCCCACTGCAGGTGACCGCCGGGGGTGTGGTGAGCGTTGTAAGACATGGGACCTCCTTGAAGTGGTGTTTCCTCAATGCATAGCGCGATTCCGCGCCTTGGCAAGGTCAGCCCTTCTTCTGGGCTCCGACCGGCACCCAGCCGGTGGGCTGCTTCTCAAAGACGAAGTCGTAAGCCGGCGGCACGGGAACGGGATCGGGCTTCAACTGCTGCCCGCCCTGGAAGCCGACCACGTCCAACGTTCCACCGGTCACGCACGTGGCCCGCTGAGGACCACTGGAGGTGCAATCCGCGGTGAGGTCTTTCCAACCTCGAACCTCGATTCGTTGGCCCATTTCGCTGGAAAGGTTGGCGTTGGCATGCGCCTCGTAAGCGTGGGCGACTTGTTCGATGGTGGGCAAATCCGCTTTGCTGCTGCAGGCAGCCAACCCTGCGGTGATCAGGGCGAGGGAAACGAGGGTTGCTTTCATGCCGGTGCTCCTTGCGTGTGGGTCAAATCAACGTCGATCGTTTCGTCGCGGTATCCGAGCCGAACCCTCTCTATCGTCACGTCCATTTTTGGCACCGTGCCCTCCACCCAGACCCGGTTGACGGAGAACACCACCACATCGTCTCGGTAGCTGCGACCTTGTCGCGCTAGGTTGGCAGCCTCTTGGGCGTCCATTCGGACCAGCAGGTGGAAGCGGCCGGCGTTCGGTGGACTGGACACCCCCGTGGAGGTGCGGTGGACCCAGGGCACAAAGCCTTTGCCCGTGACGCTTTGTCCCGCCGCGGACACCTGAGGCATGGGGATGAATCCTTCCAGCACCCCACGGTCGGCCCGGTAGGCAACATCGCCCAAGGCTTGGAAGGTGGGACGAATGGCAAACCGCCGGATGGCCTTGAAGCGCTCCAGACGCGCGTCGAAAGCCGGGCCATAACGGCGCTCGATGGCGGCCGCATCATTGCCCGAGATGCCGTTGGCGCCGTGGGCCTTCGTGTCCATCAACCACCACTGCCGCAGGCACCACTGGCGCTTGTCGGCGTCGATGCGATACGACGAATGGGCCATGGCGAGCAACTGCATGTCGCAGGTGTCCACGCCCCCGCCCCCGACAGCCGTCACCCCGGCCCGCAGGTGCGGACCCCCTTCCAAGCCATCTTGGTCCAGATCCCAGTAAGTTCCGGCCGGCTCGAGGTAGGGGCTCCTTGCCCTATCGCTGACCACCTTGGGCGTGCCTTGGATGGCTCGGCCGATCTGGCTAAGCAGATCGGAGTCGGCACGGGCCTGCTCAGCGGTGCACCAAAAGATTGCAACAGCCCCAGCTACGCACAGCACCTTCTTCATACTTCCCCCTGTCGGATGCGCACTTCTATTTGCCATTTTGGCAAATGCAAGCGATGCTTGGAAGCATCACACTGGCGGGCCGATCCATGCGTTCAGCTTCCGACCGATGCCAGCTCCGCTTCCTGTGTCCAATACCTACGGCCGCCGCCTCCGTGAGGCTCGCTTGGCCCGAGGGCTGAGCCAGGCAGACCTTGGGGCAGCTTTGGGATTGGAGGACCAGAACTCTGCGGCACCGCGCATTTCTCGCTATGAGAGAGGGGAGCGCATGCCCGACGAAACAACCATGGAACGCTTGGCCGAGGAACTGGGCCTCCCCGTGGCTTATTTCCACGCCGCGTCCGACGTGATGGCGGAAGTGATCTTGGTGGTCTCCCGGCTCCCACCCGAACGCCAGCGTGAATTGCTGGCGCGGGTGAGAAACTTCGCGGAATCTTTGGAGCTATCGGAACGGGCAACCAAGACGTAGTCCCGCAGCACCGATCAGTCGATCAGGGCTGCTGGCCGACCTTGTCCTACTTTTTCCCGTAAATTTCCCAGAGCTCCTCGCCAACCTTCAGAGTGCCCTTTGCCCAATCTGGCAACAGGTCACCCAAAGCCTCACGGAAGCTTCCAGAAATCGAGTGCGTGGCGTCGCCTGCTCGTTTCCCTGGTCCAATCCAGCGGCGAATCCATTCTTTCCTGCCGTTAGGCTCGCTGGGTGGAGAAGAGCCAACGACTCTGAGAGCATGGCGCTGCAACGCGATAACCGCATCAACCTCAGTGCGGAGCGCCCTAGCCAGGGCCGGAGCATCCTCCCTTCCGTCCAATGCAGATGCCAACGCCCGAAGGAAATTATCCGAGGCGAGCGCAGCCTCTGTTGCCTCTACCCACACATTCCCATAGCGCTGAACTTCGTCCGGCAATCGCATCAACCTGAGCCGTGACAACTGCACCCCGTTTCGAAAAAGTTCCTCAAGCTTTTCCTCCCAGCTCATTTCCTCAAGCGGTGTTGTGTTTGCTTCTTCGCTCATAACCGTCCTTTCCTTGGGTGGTGGATCGTTATACCAATCGGCCGGAGGCACGGGTAGCTTGAGCATCCCATCGCACTAAGGCCGCGACTTAAACGTCTCCACGCCGCAGCTAGCTCTCATGGCGGTGCTGAAGCGGCGAATTCTGCGACCTCCTTGGGTGCCAATGGCCAACAATGCAAAGATCGGTCCTGTTGACACCGATTCTGGGAAGCTTCAAGATCGGTTCTGTCAAGACCATTTCAAGGCTGAGGCCATGCAGACAGCAGTCACCACGTCCCGCGCAGCTGCAATCATAGGCATTGGATATGAGGGACTTCGGAGCTACCTAAAGCGAGGACTGCTAGGTAGAAGTGGACTGATGCCCCCATTGGTTTCGAAGGATTCGCCTGCCCCAGACCAGAGTGCGGTTCGCGCCTCTTGGAAGCGCTTTGGATTCACAGACCTCTGCCTCATGCGTTTGGCAAAGCAGCTGGTCGACATGGGACTGAGCTTTGATCAGGCCAATTCCATCGTCTCGAATGAAGAAATGCGTTCGCTTTTCAGGGAAGGCAGCATCACCACAGATGCCGTGGTCATGTGCTGGCCACCTTTCCAGGAATACATGGTCTTTGTGGGTGAGGAACGACGGCACCTGGCCGATCACTTGGCACAGGCAAACGGAACTGCTCTTGTGATCGAACTGAAGGCTATTGCCCAGACCGTCACGTCGAAGCTCAAGGAAATCCGGAATGAGGGGGTTTCGGCTCTTTAAGGCGTATGGCCTGCGCTCTCCACATGTTGTCCGTCAACGATTGAGACAGCAGCACGCGAACGAGTTCGCTGACGTGCATTCCCTCCCGGTCAGCCACCTGCTCCAGTAGGTCTTTCAGCTCCTGTGGCACGCGAACGGCCATCTGCACGTAAGGTGCCCGGCTCACGTGGACAGCCTCGCCAGGGTGAGCACCCACGCCAACGCCAAACCGGCAAGGATCTGGGCACGCAAGCGGTAACGCACACGAAGCGCCCCGCTGGCATGCCGGGCGTTGACCCAATGGATACCGGCCAAGCCCAGGACAGCGGCCAGGAACGCTGCAGCCAACATGGCGGCCAGCACCGCGCCCACGGTGGTCATGCCAGCGCTCCGGCCATGGTGGCCAGGACGAACCACTGTCCAGCGATGAGGCCGTAGCCGATGAGCAATCCCTCCAAGACCGCCCAGCGCTGGCCGGGGGTGCGCAGCAGCGCCGCGCTGTCGTTGAGCAATGACCACCCGGAGAGAATGGACAGCCACTCAAAGTCAATGGTCGTAGCGGTCATAGATCGAGCCCTCCCCTCCAGCGGAATTGATGGCGGAGGGCAACATGACCTCCTCGTTTTTCACGCGTCCGAACACGCTGGCAAACACGTCCTTGAGCGAGGTGCTTTGGGCCGCGTCCCGTTCGGCTTGGCGCGCATACTCGTCCAGCCCCGACGGGAACACCTGGCGTGCGCCGTTGACGGCGCCGCGCAACCCGCTGGCGTTGGGCATGCTCGCCCCAAAGGTGCGGTTCCACGTGTCGGAAAACCGGTCCAAGCCGTCCATGCCCATGAAAAGCAATCGCGCCAGCACCAGGGCAACCACGGCATTGACGACAAGCCGCTTCGTCAGTCTGAATCCAATGAACATCTCTCCCCCTTTGCATTTCGTTGGTCGGTGTCAGACGCACGCATCACGAACGTCATACGTCTGGGATACACCGACACGCGAAACCCACAAGGGGGCTATTTTGACTAAAGCTAAAAAATGGGAGAAAAGCCCGATCACCCTGCAGGCGCGGCTGCACCTGCCCGTCAGCCGACGCTCGACTGGGGCAATGCTTTGAACGGTCCGAGTGACCAAATTGGCAGGGCTAAATCGGGCCCAAGTCTTTGACCACCGCCTGGCCAGGCTTCAAAAAGCCCAATAGCAACCGTCCGCCGGCGACGGTCCGCCCCATGCTGGCGTTGAGGTATCGAGCCTGGAGCTGCGCTGCCACCAGCAGGTCCTGGGTGGCCATGCTGGGCGGCCACTCCCTGAGCGGGTCGCCGGGCGACGCCAGCTGTCCTCCTATGGGCTGGACAACCGCTGGAACGGTCAAGTTGTGTTTGGCATAGGCCGTGGCCATCATCCGGCCGTTCTTGGGCGACCAACCACCCAAGACCAACTCCGTGGTGCAGTGTTCCGCCGGCAACCCAGCCTCGGCAACGGCCTTCATGTAGTTGGGCCAAAGCTGATCGATCACGAGCCCGAGCTCAGCACTCAGTTGCTCCATCGTGAAATCGGCCCGAAAACTTGCCTCCAGGCACAGTTGGTAGATGCGAAGGAAGAACTGGGCTGACCCACGGGTCGCCAGCAACAGTTGGTGCTGGGGAATGAGGAGCAGTTTGGCTCCGGCCGAAGCTAGTCCGCTGTGCGCGTCTTCTGCCCATGTGTCCACGGTCACAACCAGCTGGTTGGCACTCAGCAGAACGTTGAGGATGCTCATCGCAAAAGTCTGGCGGCTTTCTGCCACTATCGGGCCTCATCTCCCCCCTGTCGAGCCCGATCATGGCCCAAACCCTAGAAGAGCTGGCAGCGCGATTGGATGCCTGCGAAGTCGATCTGGAAGCCCATCGCGGATACCTCAAGGCGTTGGAGTATGGGCTCCGAACGATCATTGCCAGCCACCCGAGCCCCCAACTACTGCCTGTCGCTTGGAACATGGCTCTTGCTGGAGTGGCCGACGCCCATGCCGGCCACCAGACGCTCACCTACAACACGGCCTTGCAGCAGGGGCTGCGGGCGCTGACTCAACAATTCAATGCCCTTGGGCAAGGGCGCGACCAAGCATCCAACTTTCTTGGCTGACTGACTTGGGGGGCACGCAATGCCCCCCACTCAGTCCACTTCACTCACCTGCCGGCTGAAGGCGTGGTGTTTTTGGGGCGGCCAACCTCAACGGGTCATGATGACTCGCGTGGATTCCCCATCCGAGAGCTTGACGCTTTGCATCAAAAGTCCACCCTGAGGAGGCATGAACTCTTGACCGGGAACGGACCACATGATGCCGGTGGTCAGGAAATATTCTCCTGCAGGCAGCCCAGTAAAACTGAAGTTGCCTTGGGCGTCGCAAACCGATGTCTTACGCGCCTGCTTGTAATCGGCGCTGTCAGGGATGAACTGCACGTTGGCCGAACTCACGGTGGTATACCCGCTCTCGGCACTGCCGTAAAGCGCGATCAGGCGCTCGCGACCATAGCCGGACTTGGGCTGCAAGGAGACTTCCAACCCCGCGCAGGTTCTGGGCTGACCACCCCGGGTTTGGAAGAAGGCTTGACCGTTGATGGCGCCAGTGCCTTTCTCAGAGAACCAAGCAACTTCGCTGGGATCGAAAGTGGTGGTCAAAGCCACCTGCCGCGGCGGCGCTGGCGCAAACGTGGCGCAGCCTGACAGCAGCAAGAAGCCGAGAGGAAGAACGAACTTTTTCATGGTGCCCCTGATAGCGCCTACCTTGGCGCGGGCACAGTTTACCGATTGCGTGACACACCTCACAGTCTGCCCGAGCCAAGTTGGTCCCAGTGGCGTCCGTCGGGCATGGCATGGCAGCCAAAGCGGCTAGCCAAACCACCCGCGATCCACGCGATCCAGATCGTGGTCTTCGCCAAAGGTGAGGGTAGCCTCTTTGGGCTGCAGGTCGCTGTAGCGGGACAACTCGGTGTCGGTAAGCCCGGCGTCCTGGATGGTGAGGGCGAAGTGCGCTTGCAGAGCGGCGTTGAAGGCGGTGCACCACTGGGCGTTGATGGTCGTCACGGGCGTTCTCCCTTAGGAAATGAAAGGGACCCCGAAGGGCCCCGTGGGGTTCAGGCGTCTTTGGGCTCCGGGAGGCGGAGCACGACCACCCCGTTGACTGGCAGGGCGTTGAGAACGAGGCGGTAACCTTTGCCATCCTGGTGCGGCCAGGCAGCGCCGATCTTCGACCAGTTGCTGCGCTTCTCGCCTTGGACTTCGTATTCCTCTACCAGAAAGGCGTCGAGGCGGTCGGTGGCGGGCTGGGGATTCTTCTTGGCCATGGTGTTGCTCCGTTGGGTTCGAGCGGATTGCTCGCGAACCGATCCGGGGAGACGAAAGGCCGTGCAGCACCTCGGCAGCAACGGAGCGGCAGCGCAGGAGGCCAGAGAGGCCGAAACACCGTGGAGGAGTGCAACGCACTTGCGCTCGGGCGCGTGGACCCAAGGTTTCGCACCCGGCAACCGCGCCCAATGGAGAAGTGGCCCGGTTTCAGAACGACCTCCCCTCGTGGTTTGGTGGAGAGCTTGGCGACAAGTGCCACTGGGCAGGCAGCTGGCCCGCCCCCTTAGACCTCGATCGTTGCCAGCCATCGGCGGGGACTTCGATCCGTCGAAGACCAGCGCCACAACGAACAAGGGGCCCGAAGGCCCCTTCTCATCCGAAGGTATGCTCTGACCCCAGCACGGTCCATCCTCGGTCCATCAGGTTACATCGATGCAGCCAGCGTTCTCTTTCAACCATCCTCACGGGATGGTCGGCTGCCACCTCAACCGGTTCCAATGGCCCCAAGAGCGATGGAAGCGTTGGATGGTCGTCCTGGAACAGGACGTGGAGGTGCTCGCCGGTGTGGTCGGCGGTCATTCGATACAGCGTTAGAGTTGGTTTGCTCATAATTGAAATCCTCATAAGTTAACGTCGAAGCCGAGCGGGCTTGACGTAATACTTATGCCCACCAATCCGAAAAACCGAAGAGCCCTTGCAGCACAAGGGTTTTCATTTGAAAAGTGGTGAAGATCTCTTTCCGGTATCCTTTCCCGACAGGGGAAGACACCACCATGAGCCAACGGATCATTGGCCTGGCCTTCGCGGCCATGCTCGCGGGATGCAACGCGCCCACACCACCCTCGCCGCCCGTGGCGGCACCGACTCCCGCTCCGGTCTTACCCGAGCCGATTCCCGAACCGGAAACGAAGCCGGCGCCGGTGGAAGAGCCTGCTCCCGCCGCCGATGAACCGAGCGGGCACGTCGATGATCCAGCGGTGGTTGCCCGGCTGCGCAAGCTCATCGACGAACGATCCGCCTTGGGCTCCAAGGTCTTCGACGCCGGCGTGGCGATCGATGGCCACACCCACGCGGGAACGGCCTTCAACGAGATTCACATCCCCGAGCACAAGTGTTACGTGCTTGGCCAGTTGCTGGGGAAAGCCGATTTGGTCAGACCCTTGGCCATCGATTACGAACCCGACTACGACACGCAGACCACGGAGAACGCCTCCGACCTGCGAATCATGAGCAATTCGCTCCACAACTTCGCCAGCGTCGCCAAGCACATCCTGGGCATGCCCTACGACGAACGTGTGATCACTTGGAACCTGGACTGTGCCGGCCAGCTTGGCCTGCCCAAGGCCTACATCAAGCAGGAGGGACAATCCTCGTTCTATGTGGTGACGAACGAGGGCCATGCCCTGAAGGTGTTGGGTGATATTGAGGCCGGGTTTGCACAGAAGATCGAAGAAGCCATCGAGGCCAACCCCACGGTAGAAGTGGTGATGCTGGGAAGCGGCGGGGGCTACGTCGATGAAGCCATGAAGGCCGGTGCTTACATTCGACGCAAGCGGCTGGACACCACCCTCTACAACAACTGCTACTCCGCCTGCCCTCTGGTCTTCATGGCTGGGGTTGAACGGCAGAACTGGTCGCCCTATCCCAAGCTCGGATTCCATCAGATCTACACACCCGATGGTCATGCCATCCCCTTTGACAGCCAGCCCTACCGGCAAATATTTGGCTACCTCACCAGCATGGGCGTTGAGCCTCGTTACGTGCTGCAGAAGATGTGGTCCGCGCCGCCATCGGGCATGACCAACGTGGACGGACAGGACGAGGATCTCTGCCAGGCCAACATCACCACCTGGATTCAGCGGGGTTGTTCTAACAGAGACTACGGCCACTTGTGAGTGGCGCCCTCTTGCTCAGGCCCGTGGCAAGGCGTATAAACCCCCTGCCGGTCGCTAAAGCGTCGGTGTTGTGCCCGCATAGCCAATAGGCTCCGGGTGCCCGAGGTCCACCCAATGGGGGCACGGGAATCCTTTTCGATTCCGGAGCCCACAGTTGAGCACGAAGACCCTCAAAACCCTGCGCACCCGTTCTTTTCACGCCCAACAAGGCCGTTGCTACTACTGCAGCGGCCCGATGTGGCTGTGCTCGCCCGACGAGTTGGGCCTGCGCCCCCGTTCGGCCGCCCCTTTCCGATGCACGGCAGAACACCTGCTGGCCCGCCAGGACGGTGGGAAGGACGTGGCGGGCAATGTCGTGGCCGCGTGCCACCTGTGCAACCTGCGGCGCCACAAGCGCCCCACTCCGGCCCCCTCACCCGATGCATATCGCGCCCGCGTCCAGCAGCGCATGGCCAAGGGGACTTGGCACCCGGGGTTGGCCAAGGTGGCCGCCCATACAGGCATTCACGCTTTATCATGACGTGATCGGCTTCTCACTTTAGCGTTGGATGATCGCGGGGCATGGACAGCAAAAAGATGGCGAAGGAATGGGCCCCGTCGTGGGTGGGCCAGCGCCTCACAGGATCATCGGAGTGGCGTTTGCGCCTGGAGGGCCTGGAGCTCACCCTGGCGCTGGACGGGCGCACCCATCGGGTCAACGTCGAGGACGAGGCCACTTACCGCGTCAACGCCGGCACCTTTTGGACCGACATCACGTTCCACCCGGGGCAGCACCGAGAAGTGACTGCCGACGGGTTGCCCAACGCCCAAGGCGCCGCATTGGTTCAAGCGCTGAACGTGGCGCTGACGGAGAAGCGCCTGCGCGAGGAGGTGGTATTCCTCAAGGACCAGCAGGGCACGATCGACTCATGGCTGGACCACAAGGCAGAACAAGAGCGATCCTGCTTCGAACAGCGCCGCTGGTTCACCCACGAGCAGCAGGAAGATGTCTTGGCGGCCCGCCCCACGGTTGACCCGGCCGTCCTCCGATCTCGCCTAAAGAAGCCCGGCGTGGCGATCCGGCTGGGACCGGCTGCCCAGGCGATCGAGCGCTCGCTGGCCGCGTGGGAGGCGGACCACCGCCCTGCTTGGGCCGCGCTCAACGCTGCCCACGTGGAACGCGAGCTGGTGGCCTGCAAAGACTTGCTGGACCGGGTGGAGAGCAAGCCGCTCACCCCGGAACAAGCCAGGGCCGTGGTGTGCTTCGACAACCGCGTGCAGGTGGTGGCCTCGGCCGGCTCGGGCAAGACTTCCACAATGGTGGCCAAGGCGGCCTACGCCATCCAACGCGGGTTCGTGGATCCCAAACGGATCGTCCTGCTGGCGTTCAACAAGCAGGCCGCCGAAGAGCTCAAGGAGCGCGCGACCTTGGCATTTCAGCGCTTGGGCATGGCGGAGGTGACCGTGGAGGCGTCTACCTTCCACGCGCTGGGTTTGCGCCTCATCGGCAAGGCCACCGGGGAAAAACCCGACATTCCTGACTGGGCCACCGACGCGGCCGGAGGGGTGCGAAAGCTCACCGACATCGTGGACCAGCTCAAAGACCGGTCGCCCGCGTTCCGCCGCCAGTGGGACCTGTTCCGCTTTGTCTTTGGCAAGGACCTTCCGGCGTTTGGTGCACCAGAGCCGTCGGACGTGTGGGACGCCCAGGGCAAGGGCGCGCTGGTCACCAACCGCGGCGAGCGGGTGAAGAGCGTGGAAGAGGCGATGATCGCCAACTTGCTCTTCTTGAACGGGGTCAACTACCGCTACGAGGCCCCCTACCCCCACCGAACCGCCGACGAAACGCACCGTCAATACAAGCCCGATTTCTACTACCCCGACTTGAACCTGTTCCACGAGCACTTCGCGCTCGACGCCAACGGCGTGCCACCAGCGCACTTCGAAGGTTACTTGGAAGGAGTGATTTGGAAGCGGCAACTCCACGCGGACAAAGGCACCGAGCTGTTTGAAACCACCAGCCACGGGTTGCGCCACAGCGACGATTTTGATCGGCTAGAGCGCGAACTGACCGCCCGTGGGTTGGTGCTCGATCCCAACCCCGACCGGGAGATTCCCAAGGACGGCCAGCAGCCCATGGCCTCGGTCGAGCTCATTGGGCTGTTGCGCACGTTCATGAGCCACGCCAAGAGCAACGGCTTGAGCACGTCGGATCTGCAGCAGCGGCTGGCCGCGATGCCGGCCGACACCTTCAAGCTGCGCTACCAGATGTTCCTGGACATTGCGGCTCCGGTGATGGCGGCGTGGGACGAAGCCTTGGCAGCAGAGGATGGCATCGACTTTGAGGACATGCTCAACCTCGCCGCTGGCCACCTGGAAAGCGGACGCGTGGAATCGCCTTACAACCTAGTGATGGCCGACGAGTTCCAGGACGCCTCGCGCGCCCGGGCCCGGTTGTGCCGCGCCCTGGTCCAAGAAAAGGGCCGTTTCTTCTTCGCCGTGGGCGACGATTGGCAGTCGATCAACCGCTTTGCCGGCGCGGACGTCTCGGTGATGACCGGCTTTCGCCAGTGGTTTGGCCACGGCCAGGTGCTCAAGCTGGAGCAAACGTTCCGCTGCCCCCAGGCGCTGTGCGACGTCTCCAGTGCGTTTGTCTCCAAGAACCCTGGGCAGATCGCCAAGCGCGTGCATTCGGCCACCCCCGCCCACGGCCCAGTGCTCCAAGCGTTCCAGGTGGACAGCAAGGACAAACTGGCCGATGCAATCGACCAATTCGTGGTGAAGCTGGCTGAAGGCGTGCGCGATGGCACGATCCCACCGGGGCGCAACGGCAAGGTGTCGGTTTACGTCTTGGGGCGCTACAACGCTGATCGGCAGTATGTGCCGATGAGGCAAGGCCGGTTCAACCGTTGGGTGGACGTATCCTTCCTGACGATCCACCGCTCCAAGGGCAGCGAAGCGGACTACGTCATCCTCCCGGAAATGATCAGCGCCCCGCGTCGGCGCAGTTTCCCCAACACCCGCACCGATGATCCAGTGTTGGCCTTGGCCATGCCCGAAGGAGACACGTTCCCGCTGGGCGAAGAGCGCCGCCTGTTCTACGTGGCCCTGACCCGGGCTCGGCGCACCGTGGCCATGTTCACCGCCCAGGGGCAATGCTCGACGTTCCTTCGCGAACTGGAAGAAGACGGGGCCGTGGTGCTCACCAACACCGATGGCGAGGCCGTCGAGGAAACGCCCTGCCCGGCCTGCAAGCAAGGAGTTTTGGTGGTGCGCACGGGCCCTTACGGCGAGTTTAGCGCCTGTTCCAACTTCCCCGTTTGCAGCTACAAGCCGAGGCGGCGCGGCACAGCACGCTCCCTCCCCACGACTCCACCGTCGCCCCCCAAACGCGCGTCGGTGGTGCCTCCGAGCCAGCCCGTCCGGCCCTCCTCCGTTCCCCAGCCTGCGTCTCCCAGGCGAACGCTTTTCTCCGTGCTCGAATCCTTCAACAATGGGCTGGCAGAGATCAACCGCAACGTTTCCCGCGCCAGCGCTGTGCAAAGCGCGACGTCCGACTTGAAGCACCGGATCTTCGTTGAAAGAAGCACGATAGAAAGTGCATTGGAACTGGCGAGATCCGAAATCTCGTTGGAAGAAAAACTGAAAGACCTTCGCTTCAAGGAAGCCTACGAATCGCTGTCCGAAGCACTGGAAGCAAACCGCCACGAGCCCGAGGACGCGCAGCCGCGGGTGGAAACCCCGCTACCAACGTTCTCCCGCAGCCAGCAGCATCCAGAAGAAGACTTTGAAGCCGCGATCCAGCGGTCGTTTGACGGGCTGAGGGAGGACCGCGAAGCATTCCTTTCTGCAATCCATGGTCAGCTCGCGACGGACCCCGTTCTGCGCCGGCATTTTCTGACTTCGATCGAAAAGCTGTCCGCAGGCCACTACCTCGCAGCCCTAGACCCTACATCCTCTTGGCAACGAATCTAAGGAACTCAGCATGCGAATCACGGAGGCCTTCCGCCAGTATGGCGTGGAACTGAAGAACCCTCAGTTCACTTCTTCTGCCGTTGGGGGTGATCCACGCCAAGTGGTGGTAAGCCTCTGGGCGCACAACTTCCAGCCGGACCGATCGCGCTACGTTGGTGATACGTCTCAGTGGAAGGGACAGGGAAAGCATTTCTTCCGACGCCATCTCCAACAAGCCCTGGATGAGGGGCTGCCCATCCGTGTCGTGGTGGCCACGTCTGAAAGGCCCGATGAAGTCACCGCGGGCAATGCAGCCCGTGTGCGCAACGATTTTGAGCCCGATTTCAGCTTGGTAGGCCAGGTGGCCTCACTTAGCTCGAACGGATTTGAGTTGACGTTCGACCGGATGGGCGTGGCGCCCAATAGCGACGGAAACAGAAGTGACCGAGCACCGGTCAAATACTGGCACGTGGCCGAGGCTGTCACAGCGCTTGGAGGCCCGTCCTCGATCGCGGACATCCGCGCTTGGTTGAAAGAGCGCTACCCCACCGAAAATCACTCTGACGCCGGCGATAACCTCACGCTGCTGACCGTGAACGATGCCAATCGCAGGCATCACAACAAGGCTCGAACAGACTGGCGCTCCACTTCAAGCCATCCCCAGGATCTGGTGTTCCGCCAAGGACGGTTGCGTGAGGTGACGTATGAACCCTTCAACGCCAACGTGCATGGTCATTGGAGCCTGCAGCAGAACGGTGACGGCACATGGGTTGCGGTCAAGATTGCATCGACTCCCGAGTTGATGGTCGAGGCGCAGGCGCTACAAGAAGCCTTTGAACATCAGCCCCCCCTTGACTCAGAACACGATGCACGCGTCTGGAGCATGAGGGCCGTTGCCCAGCGCAGGGGCCAGCCGCTGTTCCGCGCCAGACTGCTGGACGCCTACGGTGGCCGTTGCGCCATCACTGGCTGCTCAGCCGTGGAGGTGTTGGAAGCAGCCCATGTGCTGCCCTACCGCGGTGACCACACTGACCGAATCGACAACGGCTTACTGCTGCGTGCAGACCTTCACACGCTGTTCGATTGCGGGTTGCTTTGGGTTACCGAGGAACAAACCGTTGCTTTGGCTCCATCGCTGTTGCAGACGGACTACGCCCACCTGCAGGGCGTTCCCTTGCGGCTCCCCCAGCTGGCCACGAATCGACCTAACCCTGCACATCTGAAGGAACATGGCGACCGCTGTCGAGCTCGTTTGGCGAACTAAAAACGTAGAACCTAAAGATTCCCGATGTCCCTCCGATAAACCAAAGTGCCAGACAATTGGCTCGTAAATGCTTGGACCCCAAGCGAACTGACAACTTCTCAAGGACTCGGGATGAAGCTCTCTTATCGCACCTCCACCCTCGCTCTCGCCGCCGCCCTGGCCCTGCCAGCGCTTGCCCATGCGGAAATCCTGAAGGGTGAGCTCATCGTCGGCCACTATGGATGCGGGACGATGATATGCAACTTTGAAACGCCGGATGCAGGCACCTTCGATTTCGAGATGGAAGACAAGAACGTTGCACCCAAGATCTTTGCTGCTTGCAAGATCGACGAAATTTGCGCCATCACCGGAGACTTTGACATCGACAATGCGACCATCGTCAAAGTGACCAAGGTGGAGAACAGCGGCCAGAAGCACCAGGACTGACACCGCGCCGCAGAGATGCCAACGGGGCAAAAAAAGACCCAGCGCCTGATCAGGCGCTGGGTCTTTTCTTAGGGGCCGCTCGATGAGACTTTCAGCAATCCCAACCTAGTGGCCCGGCGACAACTCACCGGGCCACGGCCAGCCGCGTCACTCAACCTGGTTCAGCACCTCTTCCTCGATCTCGTCGAGGGAAGCCTGAACGACGGTCTCCTTCGGCAGCGTGATCGTTGGTCGGGCCTTGGCCATCTTCTCGCAATCCGGCTCAAAGGCTTGGTAGACGAACCGAGCTTTGTCCTTGCTCGCATACATGTCCCTCAAGAATGCCGCATTGAGCCGAGACTTGATGATCTCAACCAACGCGTTGGTCTCCGATTCGGACAGCAAGTAGTCATTCGCCACGGCTTCTACATAGCCAGGAAGCAGGCGGAGCATCTCCTTGGCATCGTCCTCCACCAGCCCATCAAGCAGGTATTTGGACGCCACACTCGACGCAGTGCCACCTGCCAGCGCCCCCAGAATGCCACCGATCACCCCACCAGCAGCGGTGCCAATGACCGGAACCACCGAACCAACGGCAGCCCCACCCGCAGCGCCAGCCATCCAGCCGCCAGCACCACCGGCTACGCTTGCGCCGTTGACCGCCAGATTCTTACCGAACTGCGCCCAAGAAATGTTGCGACTGAACGCAGCCCGGTAGAAGTCCGGGCCAGAAATCACGGCAGTGGTCACAGCCCCTGTGACAGCATTGGTCCGCAACAGCTTGGCGACGTGGTTGACTGCAGCGGCCCCGTAGACAGCCTTGCCCAAGGACACCTGAGCGACCTTCTGAATTGCACTGCGGCCAAGGGCGCTCTGGGACACGAACTTGACCCCATCCCGGGCCGCCACCACTCCAATGGCCGCGGCCTTGGTTCGCAGGATCTGGGCGGTGGCAATCCCAGAAACAAAGGAAGTTGCACCGGATTCCAGTGCCATGGTCAGCGCACCATTGAGCGCCTCCATGTTGGTCCGTCCATCCCACTTTTGCCGAGCGAAGTTGATGGAGAAGGAGATCGCAAACGCATAGCTGGAGGCGATGCTCTGCGTCTTCATGTCGTAGGTCAGGCTATCGATGTTGCCGGCCCGGGCGATGTTCCTCGCCTGGCGATAAGTCGTGCTGCCTTTCTTGATGATGCGCTCGGCTTCCGCCGGATCGCTGATCCCCGGCACCTGACCGCTGCTGATGCGCTTGCGCATCAGCTCGATTGCGTCCTCATACTGATCGGAGGGCACTTCGAGCAACTGCCCTTCGTATCGATACCCATCCGCTCCAAACGCCGATCCAACCGTTTCCCTCGCCGTCGCGAAATACTTGGTCTGAATCCGAACGCCATCGACGATTCGATCCGGGCCATTGAGCGAATTGTCCGCGCCAACCTGCTCAACCTTACGGCCAGCAAGGATGTCGGCAAACGCGTTTGCCTCTTCGGCGGCGAAGCCCGTTCCACCTTTGGTGTGGAACTTGTTGATCTGGGTGCGTTCCAAGGCGACGGCTACCGCCGACGTTGACAGCATTTCATACAGGTTGCCGATACCGGGCGGATCGGACAACGCCACCGTTCCCATGACCACGGACGCAGCAGTCTCATCCCAACGGATCACCAGAATCGGGGATTCACCCTCCCCTGCGACGTTGGAGACCACAAAACCCTGAGCATCGAGTGATTTCAACACCCGCTCCAATCCGCCAGCGATCGCTGGGGTATCCATCACAAAGCGCAGCGCGCCATGCCCGCCGCGGGACGCTGCATCGATGTGGGTGGTCAACGTGGACAGCACCTTGTCCGCCCAGGCGTCGGAACGCTGCTGCGCCGTCCGGCGGAGGTCTGCAGCCGAAACAATCGTGTTCAAAACGAGCTCCTTTCGCTTGGCGAGGTGATCAGATCAACGGCGCCGGGGTCAGCGGCAGGCTGAAACCACTTGCGTCTTCGGACACTTCCTCCTCCTCGGCCCAGCTGATATCCAACACCACATCTTCCTTGTGACCCGTCTCGCCCTCCAGCACCGGATTGCCGGCAGCGAGGTCAGCAAGGCTGCGTCGCACAGCCGACTTCTTAACAACAGTGCGCTTACCACGCCGAACTACAGAGAATCCTTGGACCGTCAAGGCTTCCATGACTCGCTCAAGCCCAGCCTCCTCGCTCACGCCCACCTGGAGCTCATACGAAGCTGCCATCTCGCCGCTATCGGAGGCGGCCGAAATCACCGCAGTGATCTGCTCCAAGTGTGCCGTCACCCACTGTTCGCGCACCGCGGCCATGTTGTCACGCGCCTGGGCGGCCGAAATATCCAATGTCATCTTGAAGCTCCTTGTGTCGGTTGGGACGCCAGTGGAACCAAATCTCGTCGCACGGATTGAGAAAGTGGAGAACATAGTTTGTGCCCCCGCCCCCTTGCGCAACTGGCACCACAAGCCTGGTCGTCCGTGAGGTTAGCGGCCGGCAAGGGCCCAGCTTGAGATACCGATTCTTGCAATCCCCTGGTAGAGCGCGACCTTGATCGAAGGAGCTAACGATCTGAAAATAGAGGGCTTCTCGAACACGGTATTGCCGGCCCAAGGAATGCCAACAAGACAAAGCATCGGGAGCCAAACGCGCTCTATCCACAATGGGTGACCATGGGCGCCAGCGAGGTCAGAGCATGCCTAGAGGCGCCAGGGTTGGGGGCACCTCCGATCAGGGACGGAGATTGAGCTGACGGATCCGCTGCCAACGCTCCGACGCCAGTTTGTCAGACGCTTGGCCCCGTGCCGCTCGCAGCGCCAATGGAAGCTTCAGCCAACCACTGCTCGACTGTCTTTCCTTTGAATTCGTGAGCAAAGTCGCTGGCGCACAGCATTCTCCCGTCTTGCCTCATGTTTGCGACGGCATGGGCGGCCAGGATGGAAGTGGCTTGGAGGTGCTGCTTGGTGCGACCGCGCTCCGACCAGTCGTTTGGCAGCGCCTTTATCGCGCCCAGGGCTTCCTTTCCAGAGAGGTATTGAAGGCAGGTCAGCATTGACCACTGAAGCCCGACTTCTTCTCGCAACCAGCGCCCGGCCGCCTTTTCGTCAAGACGGCCCTCCATGGTGTCCAAGAGTGTATGGGCGGCCGCAATGGCCTTGCCTTGTGGCGAGAGCCGGCTCTTCTTCTTGGGGAACAAGCCGCGCATGATCAGGCCTTCTTGCTGGCCTTCTTGGCGACGGCTTTCTTCGCAAGTTTCTTGACGGCCTTCTGGGCGGCCTTCTTCACCGGCTTGCCCACCTTCTTGGCCACCTTGGCGGGAGCTTTCTTCATCGTCCCATCAGCCGACGGGAACTTACTGCCCGGGTTGGCCTGAGCCCACGCCTTGCCCTCGGCGGACTTGGCCCATGCGGTGAAGACCCTGGGGGCCAAACCCCGACCGGCCCAGGTCTCACCGGTTGGAAGGCGATACTTCGGCGCCACCTTGCCGAGCTTGCGGCCTTTTCGGGGTCCCGGGGCAGCCTTGGCGGCACGCGCCGGCTTGGCGTCGATCGTTTCCCCGATGAGCTTGGCCACCTGCCGCCGCTGGGCCGGGCTGAGGACCTTCGCATACTTCTGGAGGACCGCCAGGGCTTTGGGCACCTCGCCGTCGCGCTTCTCGACCAGCTTCTTCTGGGCTTCGAGCTGTTTGATTTCGGCGTTGAGGGATTTCAGGGTGGTCAGGGCCAAGGGAGGGCTCCATTAGGGAATTCAAAGGTTATAGCCGATCCCCCTGAAGTCTTCCATCCTAAGCACCAGCTCTCAACGCCTCTCGCTCCTTGAGCGAACCACGGGTCAAAGAGCCGGCACAAGTGCCACGTAGATCTTCGTCCCCTTCGGTAGGGAGGCACGCACCTTGCCGACCATCTGGCCTTCCTTCAAGTCAAACCAGGGGTCCATGTAACCCCCTGGGACCTTGAGGACGTAATGAAAATCGCGGTAGCGAACTCTGCTGTAGATACACAGGATGGTGCCGTCAGGAACGGGCGAAGAGGGATTCCAGTCGGCAATCAGCTTCGTTCCCCTTTTAAACAGAGCGTTGGCTATCTCGTCGATTTCGAACCCATAGGGCTTCTCCGACACCGACAGCCCCTTCTCCTTCTCCAGCCATCTTTTCGCTCGCGCATACGGAACGGCCATGAGAGAGGCCACGCAGGCGGCTGCGCAGCCCCATGGATCTTCCTGGGAAACCTCTTGGTATCGATGCATCAACACTAATTCCAACCGGAGGTCCAGAGCTCAGCGCTCGTCCTTCTCGGCCACGATGGTCCAGACCACGCTTGCCATACCCGGCTTGGATGGATCGAGCGAGCTTTGCGGAAACACGGAGACCACCCGCCAACCCTTCGCGTAGAGCTCTGCGACGGTCACCGCCCCGGTCGTCTTGCAGCGGAAGACGGTGGCGTCCTCAAAAGGCTTCATGATGCCAGCGGGCGTGTTCTGGCTATCTGCCAAGCACACCTCCCCCTGACCCGCCCAAGCCTGACCACAAACGGCTAGCAAAGCATTAGCCAACCACATGCTCTTCCTTTGCATATGCGTCCCCTGTAGACCGCCGAACTAGGCGGCTTGGACACGTTAAACCATTTTCGAGCTTTATTGCTACAAGCTATTTGGACTAAAAATATTGCCAGGAGAACCGTCCGTCCCACGCCCAAGTCCGCAGGTGACGCGGCGACATTGCCTGCCTTGAAACGCAAGGATCATAACCGCCACCGCCACGCTCACGCCTTGACGTCTCGCCGCCGTCCGCACTTGGTTGACCAGGTCGCGGAATGCCCGAATGACTAGAGGGCGATAGGTGGGAAACGCTCCTCGTGTTCCGGATACAGATCGATCATGAAGAACTCCCGGCGGAACCGTTCAAAGATTCCTGGGTGACGGATCATGGCCTCGATTTGCGCGTGCGTCCAAACAGCGCCATGTTCCGCAGCGCGGGCCCGGAGACGTCCGGCCTGACGGCCTACGGCCTCGTCCGTGAGATGGCGTTCCGCGTAGCCTTCCACGATCAACCGATAGATGGTCTGCGCGCTCAACTGCCAGAACTCGTCGCCAGCTTGCGTTGCCCGAAGGGCACCCATGGCCCGTTCCGAGGACCGGGTCATCAGCAGAGCTTGATAGAACGCAGACAGCGCTGTTTCCAGATCTCCTGCCGATATCTGCCGTTTGGGAGCCAAGAATGCCCAGAACGGTGCCCGATGCTCAGCACGAACAAAACTGGCGATGGCGCCCCCATGGCATGCGGCCACCACCGTGATGAGGTTCAAGCGCGTGGCCACGTTGAGGTTTACGAACGCCGGCTTCATGTCATCCCACGTCAACCAAGACCCGTCAGCGAACTCCAGCCCGCCCTCTCCACCGTGGCACTCGATGTGAAGCAAAGGCACGTAGCGGTCCCTGGATGCTTGCTGAGCGAGCTGGGCCAACAGATCGAGAAAAGCACCGCTGGAACGAACACGAACGCTGGCGATGTGAGGAACGTCGCCGATCACCCGCGCCCAGTCTTGGGCATCCGCGAACAGGCGAGCTGCGGTGTTGAGTTGGCCTTCCGGGAGGGAATCCACGATGAGAATTTGGTTGAAAGTAGCGTTCATCGGCGCCTCCCCAGCCCCGGACTGCCGCCTTGCACCACCGGGCTGCCACTTCGCCGCCGCCTCCCATCGTCGGGACCCAGCGCACGCTCTAGACGTTGCAGCGCTGTCTTGGGCGCTGGCCTGGTATCAACGGACGGCAGCTTGGCTATCTCAGCCTTACTCATTTTGGTCGGGGGCTTGAACCGATTCTTGGGAAGCTTTGTCTTCCCCGGCACTTTCTTCTCAAGCGGCTTCGGTTTCGGTGCAGGCGGCGCTTCGTCGAGCATGCCAAGCTTGGCAGCCACCATGCGCAGTTTCGACGGTGAATTGGCCTTGCGGAGAAAGATGCGCGCACGGCGCTCCGCGTAGGCCCGGGACCATCGCATGCGTGTCATTCCCTCGACGATGATCGTTTCCAGGAACCTCTCTTGGGCTGAGGTCAGAACAATCGGTCCGTTGGGCTGCCCCTTCTTTGACACCCGCTTCTTGGGAGAACGCCCAACAGGACCCTTCTTGCCCGAAGGCTGCGCCGACTTCGGCTTCCTTGCCGATCGAGGTGTCACCCATCCACCTCCGATTTGGCCGGCCGTGCTTGCGTGCGGTCCCGGTAGGTCTCCGTGACGAAATCCACAAACGCCACGGCAGACGCCACCGCCAAGCGCGCATGCCGGGGCTGCAGCCCACGGTGCTTGCCGTCTTTGCCATGGCCGGTGCCGTAGAGGCGGCGAAGGTTGGCCAGGTTACCGGCGATTTGGTTCAGGTTGCTCAGGATGCGCTTGATGCACTCGGCCCCCTTGGCTTGGTCATCGATCCCTTCGGGCACCAGGTCCAAGCTCTTGGCCAGCTTCTTTGCCAAGTCGTTCATGTCGTCGCTCTTGCCTATCTCCACCCCCATCTTGCCCAGGATGGTCTTGCAGCACGACTCCACCAGCTCCTTGGCGCTGCCGATGGCCAGCTCCGGATCTTTCTCGACCGCGTATTCCATGCGCTGTATCTGCTTGGCGATGGCGCCCGCGTCCAAGGAATCGGCGGCAGACCTCCCCCTCTCAAAGGATCGGTGACCGTTGGAGGTCAACGGGCGGGGTTCATACCGGGCCCTTCCTGCGATCCGCTCGACTTCGACCAAGTGCCAACCCGCTTGCCGCAATTGGTCGTTGAGGTGCTCAACGATGGTAGCGGCTTCCTGCCGGTCAGGCCTCACCACCGGGTGGACCATTTCCGCCAGGAACCGTAGGAAGGTATCGGCCGGACCATCGAGCAACGGGAATCGGTCGTCGTCGAAGATCCAGTAATCGTCCCAGTCAAAATTGTTGACCCGGTGCTGGTGGATGTCCCCCGCGGCGTCCTTGTAGCGCGAATCGGTGGATGGCAACCGCCGCAGCTCGTAGATGCGGCTCAGGAACTCGGTGTCGTCCAACGCGCCGAACACGTTCACCTGCTCCAATCGGAGCCCATCGAAGATGTTCCGGCGAACGGCACGGGGAATGACAACTGGAGAGGAGGAGCGCCAGTCTTCGTTTTGGCCCACGATGGGAATCAACCGGGCGGCGAATAAGTCGTGGCCATTCGGGGGAATGGCTTCCGTCAATGCCTCGGTGATCTGTTCGCAAACGTCCTTGAGCTTGGGCCGCAAGCGCGCAAACTCCGGCGCTGGCACCTCCAGCAGGACGTTCCAGTAGTTCGTTCCCCCGTTCCAGTTGTCAGAGGTATCGTGCTGGATCACTGCGGTCGCGGTGCGAAGAAGATCTGCCGCGTCGGTGTGCCCGCTCTCTTGGAGCAGCACGTAAGCGGCGCCCAAGCACCGCTCCAACACCTGATCATCGAGAGGGCTCGTCAGCACTGTCAGCTCCGGCGAACCAGCATCGCTTGGGCGGGGTCGTAGACGTAGTCGGTGATGCTCCCGTCTTGGATGCGCTTGACGGCCTCGTCAATCACCGGAAGCGGAACCAAGAACCACTCCCGCGGCTTCACAGGAACTCCCATCCGATCTCGGAGGGTTAGCTCAAGACGCGCAGACTGGAAGATGCGATGAAAGATGTTCTCAAGGCGAATGGGATTAACGTTGGCGAGCTTGTAGGTGGCGATGACCTCCACCTTTGCCAACATGTAGGTCGACTCCCTCTCCGCGTTAGCAATCCTGGTCTCGACCTTACCCCCGGTAACGCCGATCTTGTGGATCAGCTGCTGATTCTCCTGGACGTATGAATTGCGGGAAAGGCTCCGCAGCACATAGATGGTGCCGTTCACCACGTCGTCCGTTTCCAAAGCATCCCCAAACAGGGGGCCGTAATCGTCGTCGGTGATGCGTCGGCCGGTGTCGTCCTTGTAGAGAGCCCGCTGCAAGGAGCGCTCGAGCAAATCGCTCTCGGTGCCGTTGGAATAGATCACCCGCAGCCTGGCGTTGGATTCCCCATTGGGCGTGCGCACCAGCTCGCCCACCTCGGCGACGTAAGCCATCTGCCCGCCGAGAATGAAGAAGTTGCCCTTCTCCACGCTGGCGTCGCGGCCAAACCGCAAGGTCTTCCGGAGCCCCGACTTGAGATCGCCCTCCACGCGCTCAAAGAGCGGCGCAAAGCGTTCAAAGTCTGCGCAAGGCGTGCGGCTAGCGATGTCTTCCAAGGCCTTGCGATCTTCATAGGACCGAACGTGACGCAGCTGGGTGATGTCGTCCTCGGCTCCTCCTTCACTCACACCCAAGTCGGCCAACAGGGCGTCATCGTCCACCGATTCACCTTGCCCGGTGGCAGCAAGGGTGGGGGGTTCTTGGAGCAATCCGTGCGTGTCCAGGGGCATGAGCAACGGATGTGCATCGGCAAGCGACCGTAGGCGGTCCAGGCGCACGGCGAACAGGCGTTCAAAGATGTCGCGCTCCTCTCCATGCTGCGGAGAACGCCCATGCTCGTCCACGAACCGGAGGATTTCTTCGAAACCGGCGATCAGCCGTTCTTCCTGGGGCGTTCGCGCAGCGGCCTTGATCGGGGCCAGATCTTGCCCCAGTTCGGCCAACAAGGCCTCGTCTTCGTCCCAATCAGCCATGATCGCTGCCTCGAGCCTCTGCCGCCTTGCGTTGCTGGACGTGCTTGGCCAAGGCCACCACGCCTTCGGCCATTTTTCGCTCCCACGGGTCCGGCGAGTTGATGTCGGGGGCTCGCAGCTTCTCTGCCTTGAACGCGCGGGCACGCAGGGCCAACGCCTTGGCTTCGTCATAAGGAATAGCCACCCGCTTGGCTGAAATGCTGGCCTGGACCTGACGGAGAATTTTCTCATCCATGGCCTTGGCCAACACCGCGTAAGCGGCATCGAATGGGTTGATCCGGTCGATGAGGTCAATGTTCAAATCCCGCACGTTGACGAACTTTCGCACCCCGTCGATGAGCGAGGTGTTGCCCTGCTCCCCCTGGGCATCGTCTTCCGCCAGTCGCTGCTTGGCCTGTTGGGTCACGTTGAGCGCGGCGATGGCGTGCTGACGGATGGCCTCCTGGTCTTCCGCGGTCAGGTCCGGGTATCGGTCACGCACGATCTTGCCGAGCTGAACCTGGGTCAGGTCTTCGGGCAGGGTGTTTTCCTTGTCGAACAGCCCCCGTTCCACCGCCGTCTTGTCTTGAATGAAGGTGGTGATCACCTCGTTCAGATCCTCACGGCAGATGCGCGCCGCTTCGGGCGAGGTCGGCATGGCCAGCCCCCCAATCTCCACGTGAACTTGGCCCGTGGTCGGATTAACGCCCACGTTGTGACCACCCTCTTGGTAGCCGTCCTCGCCGTAGTCAAAGCCGTCCATCTTGCCGGCGTTCTTGGGCGTGAACTCGAACCGCGGGGCCAGGACCTGCTCCATGAGCAAGCTGGCCGCGATGGCCTTCAGGGTGTCGTTGACGGCGTCCACGACCGCGGCCTCGTCGGCAGCGGGTTCGGCGATGAGGTTGGTGAAGCGGGAACGCTCCTTGCCGGGTGCATCGCGGGTCGCGCGGCCGATGATCTGAACGATTTCGGTCAAACTGCTGCGGTAGCCGATGGTCAGCGCGTGTTCGCACCAAATCCAGTCGAACCCTTCCTTGGCCATGCCCAAGGCAATGATGATGTCGACGTGGTCTCGATCGTCCTTGTGCGCCGGATCCTTCAGCGCCGACAGGACCTTGGTGCGCTGTGCAGCGTCGGTGTCGTCCACCAGGTCGGCAACCTTGAGCACGCGTCCGTCGGCCAGCTCGACCTGATGGAACCCCGTGGCCGGGTCCAATCCCTTCCAGGTGCCCAAGCGGGACATGATTTCCTCGACCTCACGGTGCTTGTCCTTGAGGCTCTCCCGGGCATTGACGTTGGGGATGTGGACGATGGTTTTCAGGCCAGGATCCAGCACCTTCATGATCGCGTCCAGGTAGCGGCCGGTGTAGAAGAAATAGCCGATGTCCAGGGACTTGAGGTAGGTGTAGCCGTTGAGCTGCTCGTAGTAGGTGTAGGTCACCGTTTCAAAGCGTGCCTCGTCCGAGGGCGAGAGCACCGCCACGGTGTCTCCACGGAAGTAGGAACCGGTCATCGCCACCACGTGGACCTGTCCATGCGCGATGAGCTGACCCAGCTGACTGCCCAGCTTGTTGTCCGGGTTGCTGCTGACGTGATGGAACTCGTCGATGGCGATCAAACGGTTGTCGAAGGCCTCGATACCGAACTCGTCCACGGCGAAGCGGAAGGTCGCATGGGTGCAGACCAGCACCCGGTCATCGCTGGACAGAAACTCGCCAACGGCTTTGATTTTGGACTTGGCGACCTTCCCGTTGTCTTCGCCCGGTGCGTTGCACAAGTTCCACTGTGGCCGAACCACCCAATCGCTCCAGAACCCATGCTTGCTCAGCTCTTCGTCGGCAAAGCTGCCCCCGATCGAGCGTTCGGGCACCACGATGAGGGCCTGCTTGAGCCCTTGGTTCTCCAGCTTGTCCAATGCAATGAACATCAGGGCTCGCGACTTGCCCGAGGCTGGAGGCGACTTGATGAGCAAAAATTGCGCACCACGGCTGGCAAAAGCTCTCTCCTGCATGGGCCGCATGCCCAGCACGTTGACCTTGTTAGACCCGCCAGTTCGAGCGACCGCGATGGAGACGGACGGCACGGTGTGCCGATTGCTCGGATTGTTTTCCATGGTCATTTTGCTCTTGCCCCTTTCCTCGGCTTGGCCTGCTTGACTGACACGGCCGTCATTTTTGTGTAGAGATCAAACAGCTTTTCCAACCGTTCAGTGTCGTTACGGAACCTACGCCCGATGTAAATCCGTTCCACAACCTCGTCATTGCGTTCATGTGCCCGCCGCAGGTCATCAGGCATGTCATCTGGATCGTAGAGCTCGGCAATTGTCCTGGGATAGCTTGCCTCTCGCGCCAACAAGATCTCTTTGGCACAACGAGTAAGGTCCAATTTATTCTGATCGGTCAGAATGGGTATCGGAAACGTATTCCATCCCAGCGTATTCGAATACCGGTATCGCGTCTCCAATTTTCCACAAACTGCGGCAATCCAGGCCAAATGAAGCTTCGATGCAATCAAAGAGAGGCACCAGAGCGGGCTGTCGTAGATGGCGAGCGCTAGATTGCTGACGACTGTATTGCGGCCTAAGAGGCCGACTGGCAAATATTCTCTGCGCTCGGATGAAACAGCCCCGATGACTAGCGTTTGAACCCGCGACTGACCTGCCAGGTAGACAAAACGATGGGGCTTGCTCGCATACTCACGCGTTGAGTCGAGTGGGCTTTCATTTCGAAACCTCTCAACATCCAACAACCGCTTCTCTATGCTTGGTATCTTGCGCGCCCCATTCAACTCCGAATCGTCAATCCACAGGCAAGAACGATCCCCACCGTTGATCAACTCATCTGAGCCAACGTATGGCCGAACGTATTTGGCGGCTTCTGGATGCTTATGCAGCAGATCATCAGCTTCAGACCGGCTCAAAATTAGGCCCCCACCATCGCGCGGCATACTGCCAGTAACCATTCGAGGAAGATCGAAAATTGGCGAAGGCGCCGCATCAACGAACGTCGACTTTCCAGCCGTCAAATATGGACTGACCTCCTCCACCTGACGCACCGTTTCATCGGTATAGAGCAGCCCGCCAGCCCCCTCCTTGTTTGCGATACCAACCACAACCACCGTAACGCCGGCATTCTTTGCCGCGAGATTGCTCCACTTGAACGGACGGACACCGAAGCGGATTGCCACGCCATCCTTGAGGACATGCGGCCATAGCACCCCCACCTGCAAGCCTTCGCAGATTGAGCTAGTCGCAACGAAAGCGCACGCAGCCTCGGCAGACTCCATGTAACGTTTCGCTAAAAGGAACCAACCGGCCACATAGTCCAGCGACTTCCACTTCTTGATGAAGTCACCACACACTGACTTCATGTCCTGCTTCTGCTGATCCTCCTGCTTACGGCTACCGTAATAAGGAGGGTTCCCGCAAATATAAGTTTCGCCACCCTCGTTCATGAAATCGACTTCAGGCTTCTCTTCTATGCCACTGAACAGATCGCTACCCTGGAGCTTTACCCCCACTCCGTCAGGCGGACAGACGGACAACCAGTCAACCTGAAGGGCATTCCCACAGAGAATCCAGTTCTTGCTGTCCAGTGGAAGAACCGTTGCGAGGGCTTGCTGGCGCCCCCTGTAAAGCACGTCAGATTGAAATTCGGCGATGATGAGTGCCAGGCGTGCGATTTCGGCCGGAAAGTCGTTGAGCTCAATACCGCGGAAATTGTTAATCGGAATATCGGACTTTCGATCCTCCTCACCTCGAAGACGGTTGATCTCCGCCTCGATCTTGCGCATTTCCTTATAGGCAATGACCAGGAAATTCCCTGATCCACACGCCGGATCGAACACGCGAATACGGGCCATGCGCTTGCGCAAGTTAAGCAACTTAGCTTTGTTGCCCCCCGCGGCCTCCAGCTGACCACGCAGATCATCCAGAAACAGCGGATTCAATACCCTGAGGATGTTGGGAACGCTCGTGTAATGCATCCCCAATGAACCGCGCTCATTCTTATCAGCCACCGCTTGGATCATCGACCCAAAAATGTCTGGGTTGATCTGACGCCAGTTGAGCTCACCCGCACGCAGCAGGTAGGAGCGTGCAGCGCGAGTGAACCTGGGCACATCAGTGTTACCCGAGAACAGGCCGCCATTGACGTAGGGGAAGACCTGAGCCGAGACCGGAAGCTTGGCCGCAACCCTATCGGACGCCGGCAGGTTCATCGCGTCGAACAGAGTCTTTAATACGTCATGAGTGTTGGAACCGTCCGGCTCGGTCATCTTGTCCACGGTGCGTGTGAACTGGCCATCCCCGTCGAAGATGCCGGTGTCCTCAGCGAAGAAGCAGAAGATGAGGCGGGCCATGAAGTGATTCATGTCCGAACGCCGCTCTTCCGTGTCCCATTCCTTGTTGTTGGCCAACAGTTCCACGTAGAGCTTGTTCAACCGGCCCGTTGCCCGAACGTCGATCGGGTTTTCTTTGATCTCCTGGATTGTCGTGATGCCAGCGAACGGAAGGAAGAAGCCAAACCGTTCGGCCAGCTCCGATACGGAGCACGACAAAGGCTCCTCGGTGTCCAGATACTCGGCTTCCAGAGTGTCCCCATCGGTGGCCAGGACCAACTTGACCTTGTTTGACAGGTTCTTGGGACTGACCTTCAAGGCAGCCAGGGTTTCGCGCACGCGGCCGGGTTCGCACACGGCCAAATGGATGTGGTTCCGCTGAAGAACTGCGCCGGGAAGGTCGGAGAAGTTGGTTCCTCCGGACCCAACCTTCCGCAGGCGCTTGAGGGTGACTTCGTTGTTGCCGAAAGCTGCGAGGAACTGGAACGGGAACTCAACAGGGTCAAAGTCGGCGATGGCCAACTCGGAGATGGCCTCCTCAATCTCAACCGCATTCATGCGACGCGACCTGTTTGGACTACCGTGCCGTCAACGGCAAGTCCAATGGGGAGGAGGGACTGTCCCAAGGGTGGGCAAAAACGTGGCATCCGGCGATCTCGTAAGGCAGGCACCTAGTATCGGCCAGGCGCATGAGACAGGGCCACTGTCGCAGCACCTGCGACATAGCAAGCCTTTGTTTCCAAAGGCTCTCCCCATCAGCGGCAAGCCACCTCGGCCACCGTTTGCGCAGCCCCAAGGTCCGCAGGCAGCTGGGCCTTGCAGACCCCTTCCACGTCCACCGTCTGGCCGGGGCGCGGCTGCTCCAGGTAGAGCACGCCGTCGTAGCCCACCTGGGTGGTCTCGGTCGCCGTCTTGGCCACCGTGCCCGCTTCGATGGCTGGGCCAGTGAGGCGGAAGGTGCGCGCGGTCTCGGTCAGGACCGGGAAGGTGAGGTGCATGCCGGCTTGGCGGCCAGCGGTGGCGGTTCGCTCGATCTCGGCCAACTGCGTGCCCAGTGGCAGCGCCCGATCGTCTACTCGGACCTCGGTGGGCACCATTGGGGTCACCTCGCCCACCACCAGGCGGCCCTGGGCGTTGGTCTTCCCCACCAAGCGGCCGCCCACCCTCACCGACACCCCGGCTTGGCCCGGGACGTCCACGACAGCGAAGGATTCGGTCGGACCCAGGAACGTCACGCCTTGGCGGTCCAGATGGACAGCGCCGGCCATCGAACCGGAAGCCCAGGTGCTGCTGGGCCCGTGCTCGGCGTTGACCTGGGCCCACCCTGCCCGGGTGGTCCAGTTGGCGTTGGCCCTGGCCGTCTCGCCAGCCGCTCCCTCGTCCACCGAAGCGGACAAGCCGACCGGGGTTCCCAACACCGTGGGACGGGCGCGTCCTTGGACGGCCCAGGCGGTGGCATCGGGGGCTTGCCGGGCCCGAACGCTCACGCCCTTGCCCCCGCCGAAATCGTAGCTGTAGCCCACTTCCACCCGGGTTTCCTTGCGCTCCAGATCCCGCAAGGCCGAGACGGCCACGGTGTGCCCGTTGCCACGCCAGGTCAGCCCGGCGTCGGCGTAAGCGGTGCGAAAGCGCGGCGTGCGCACGTCGGAGAACCCTGCTCGGAGGGACCACTGGGGCGTGGGTCGCCAAAACACCGAGCCCCGGGTGCGCTGCTCCACGTCCAACGCATCGGGGGCGCGCAGGCGCCAATAGTCCTGCTGGCGCTCGTGCTCCAGGCGCACGCCAAACCTCGGGCCGCGGTAGTCGTAAGCCATGGCCTGCCGTTGGCCGCCTTGGGTGGACGTGCCCACTTCCAGATCCAGGGTGCCGTAGGTGCCAAGCACCGTGGTGGCCCCCACCGCCACGTTCGCCTTCCCATCCGTTGAGGTTTGGGCGGTGCCGCGCAGGGTCCACCGGTCATTAAGGCCCCAAGCCACCGACCCGGTCGCGCCCAACGTTCCGTAATCGCTCTCCCCTTGGCGCACTCGCCCGGCGGCGACTTCCCAGGTGGTGAGCCCTTTGCGCAGCAACGTGGGGGCAACGTAGAAACGCTGATCGCTCACCACCGTTTCGCGGCCGTAGGGGTCTCGCACCACCACTTGGGCTTGCTGCGCACCGGCGCCCAAGGCGCTGCCATCGGCGGTGAACGGCCCCTTCCCCACCTGGCCCTGCAGCACGCGGGCGCGGTTGGCCAGGACTTCGACCGTGGCCGGATCGAGCGCCACGCCACCGAGCATCGGGACCGGATACGTGGGCGTCAACGGGTCCAAGGCCCGCGGGTCCTTGGCCACGCGCACCCCACCCAGGTTGATCGGCGAGGACGACGGACCAGCGAACACATCGCCGGCCTGGTAAGTCACCAAGCGGTTGGGATCATCTTTCTGCCAGCGCGTCACGCCGCGAACGTAGCCGGTGCCGGCCGTGTCGGTGTTGACCTGTCCGCTGGTGCTGACAACGCCCCACCGCCCCGCCTTGCGGACCTCGTGCCCCAAGGAAAGCGCCTGCTGCTGCTCGGACACCATGCCTGCCACGCTGTAGTTCACCAGCACCCCGGGAGCGGGCGGCGCGATGGGCCCGCGCTCGGTGCGATCACGGGCCACGCGTTGGGCCTTGAGCCGGTCAGCCGGCAGGTCCAGAGCGACCGTGGCGCTGGCCTCGTCAACGGCAAAGCCCACGTCCAGCGCCTGGGCGCTCATCGGTTCCGTTTGACCCGGTGGAAGCTGGAGTCCGACCTCGCGCCACGTGGCCGGCTCGGCGAACCACTGACCGCCTTGCTGCCAGAACGTGAGCGGATCCGCCTTAGCCTTACCGCCGATGACCGGCACCAGAAACGCGGGCGCCACGCCATCGGGCACCGCTGCGCTGGCCGACGATGCAGCCAACAACAACGCCAAGGCTTGGCCACGCATGGATCACCGCCCCACGGGGACGGTGACGGACTGGCCGTTGACGGTGATCGAAAGCACTTCGGCGCGCTGGCCAGGCTGGGTCTCATAAATCATCGAGGCCCCTGGTAGCGTCCAACCCAATGCACCGTCGCGCCACGGCTTCCCACCGGCCGGGCCGATGGACGACACGCGGGCCGCGGTTTGGCCGTGGTTGGTCAGACGGTAGCCCTTGGCCACCGCTTGGACGGTCACCTGGGGGACGGGCGCGTTGGCGGCTTCAAAGGCCACGGGCAAGTCTTGGTTGACCAGCAACTGGACGCCCTGGGCGTTGGGGTCTTTGAGCTGCATCAGCAGCACGCGGTAGTAGCGCCGCTCGCCCAGTGCGCCCACCCGCATCAATCGGGCGGTGCGTTTGGATTGGGGCGGGACGTCCACGAAGGTGGGCGCCCCCACGATCTCCGTGGTGGGTGAAAACACGTTCTGCCCTGTGGCCTGATCCCACCCCACGGCTTTCACCTGGTAACGCACCGACGCGTCGCCGCTGTTGTGCAGCGTCACGGCGACGTGCTTGGCCGAGGTATCGGCCATCAGGGTGGTGGGGCCCACGGAGATGGAACCGGCGGACACCGAAAAGGACAGCAAGGACGCAGCGACCGCGGCCAGGGAGCGTTGGGAATGGGTCATGGGATCTCCTTTGGGGGTCTCCTTTCAAGCTAGATCAGAATGCTATTACGTCAACCCATACCTACTCATCTTTTCGACAACAAAAAGCCCCCAGCGCGAACCGGGGGCTTCGGGACAACCGATGGGGATCAGTTGTAATCAGTTGTAAGTGGCGGTGACGGTGACCGTATCGGTGTAGTTGCCACCCACGGCCTGCTTGAGGGCGAAGAACTTCAACGCGAATTCGTGGGTTTGCACAGCACCGTTACCCGTGCCCGCGAACGCATCGGCATCATCGCCCCATGCCTGGGTGCCGGGAATGTCCTTGAACAACCCATACGGAATGAAGGCACCCGAACCGTTGCTCACGGCGCGGTAGGTCTCGTAACCCGCCAACGCTCCGAAGTTCTGTCCCTGTCCTGGGGAAATGGAGTAAGTGGTTCCCTGGTTGCACACGATGCTCAACGCAGAGGTTCGGGTGGAGTTGTCAGAAGTGCCCGACCAATCCATGTCCGTGACTGGAGAAACGGACAAGTTGCAGGTGTTGGTCAGGGTGCCCTGAATAGTCAGGTCTGCGGTGGTGTCGGCGGCGAACGCAGGCAGGGCCAGCGAAGCCAGGGCGACGGGCAGCAGGGCGCGAAGGAAGGTCTTGCGTGTCATGGGTATCGTCTCCTTGAGAGGGATTGAGTGGGGATGAGTAGCTCCAGCAAGGGCCATCCCCTTACCGATACCTCGGATCTGAAAACGCGCAAGGGGGGGGCATTGAGCCAGCGGTCAGAGCCTGGCTCGTTTGCCACCGGCGGCTGACTGCTCCCATACCCGATCCAGCTCACGCGCCCGGTGCTGAGCCATTGCCTCCTGAATCATGCGCTGAAGGACGAACGCAAAAGCGTCAGTCACAAAAACGTCCACGCCGATCCCGAGATCATCCGGCAAGCTGGAAATCTGTTTTATCGATGGCTGGTGAATGACCTCGTCGAGCTCAGGGGGCAACGGGTCCACGAACGTGTCAATGAACGCGCTCACCTCGGTTTCGGCTGCTTTGCAGAGGTCTGCGTCGGTGAGCAGAGCCCGCAAGTCGGCAAGTGTGGGAAGCCACACCGTATTGAAGAGCGGGCCACCCACCGAGGGACTGACGAAATGGATGCCGTGGAGCACGGATGCCCTCTCTCTCTTTCCGAGCCCCCCGTCTCCCCAGTAACCGTTCATCCGAGGAGTCACGTCACCCATCATTAGCCAGTTCTGCGCGCCGCCCCTGCTCTTCTCGCCAGCACTTGAGCAGGTGTTTGTAACCGGGCTTGGCTTGAGAGACGTGGAAGGATCGGCCGTTAACGTAGACCTTCCCTCCGTTGTGAAGCTCGACGGCATGAACCGCACTCCAAGTGCTCGCCCAGCCCAGGCTGTCCTCTTCTTCAAAGCTGACGGGCTCCAACGAGACCGCTGCATAATCTTCAATCAAGCCGGGATTCAATCCCAACGCGATCATCTTGGTTTCATGGACTGTGAAGGTTCCGCTCATTTGACACCTCTTGTCTTGGTCGGCGGCAGTGCCTACCCCTGAATCCAAGGTAGATCGCCCTGAAAATTTGTCCACGTCTGTAGCGGACAAAATTTTGACTAAAAGTAAAAACCGCGGGGCTAGGCCGCAGTTTTTCCTAACATCACTTATCGCGCCGAAGGCGTTGGTGCTTGCCATCCATGCGGATGCTTTTTCAGATGCCGGCGCGCAGCGGCCGGCGTCGGCCTCCGGCACAGGCTTTTTCTCCCACGGGGGTGGTCACACCCACCCCCTTGAGGCCATCGACACGTGCGAGGCGCCCGCGATCACCAGGTGATCCAGCACTCGGATGTCGAGAAGGGCAAGGGCCTGCTTGAGGCGGTCGGTGATGGCGCGGTCGGCCGCGCTGGGCTCGGGGTTTCCGCTGGGGTGGTTGTGAAAGAAGATGACCGCGGCGGCGTTGTGGTCCAGCGCCTTCTTGGCGACGATGCGGGGATGGACTTCGCACCCATCGATGGTGCCTTGAAAGAGGTGCTCGGTGGCCAGGATGCGGTGGCGGGTGTCCAGGAACACCGTGCCAAACACTTCGTGATCCAGGTGCGCGCAGCGGGCAGTGAGGTAGCTGCTGGCGCTGTTGGGGTCGGTGATGGCTCCTTGGCGGAGGAGGCGACGCTCCAGCATGTGCGAGGCGGCCAGGAGGATGCCCTCTTCGTCCATGGCCAGCTGGTATTGGGCCCGAATGTCGTTGGCTCGCTTCATTTGCTTTCTCCACCGGCGCGGGATTAGCGACGGGCGGACGTGGTGTCTGCGGCGGAGGCCGTCAGTGGGAGCAGGCCGACAAGGGCCAGAGAAAGAACCAAGACGCGCATGAGGCCTCCTTTTATGAATGGGTTGCACTACCCATAACAAAAGGTTTGGTTTGCGCAAGGGGATCTAGAAAAGAAAAAGGCGGCTTTCGCCGCCTTTCCCTTGGCCTTAGAAGCGCGCTCGCAAGCGAGGGGCTTCCTGGGTTTGGCTGTCCTGCCCGTGGGCCTTCATGGCCGCACCAACCTGGCGTTTGGCATCGGCCCCAAACCCGCCTTCCGGTGGCTTCCAAGCGTTGGCGGGCGGGTGCAGACTGACCAGGAGCTTGGCCCTCTCTTGAGCCCGCAAGTCGTTGAAAAATGGCTTCCCGCTGTTGATCGGCGCTTCGCCCTTTTGGTTTTGGATGTGGGGATCTGCGCCCGCCTCAATCAGCGCACTCCAGACAGTCGCATCGCGGCCCGCATGAAGAGAGGTATTCCCGTTGTTGTCTTGGGCGTTCATATCCGCCCCTGCCTTGGCAAGCGCTTCAATCGTCTCTGGAAAAATCGCACGGTGGATCGGCGCTTGGCCGTCCATTCGCCGTGCAATGACGTCTGCGCCTGCCCGGGTGAGCAAGGCCACCGCCTCGGGGTCCCTGGCTATATGCAGCGGTTGATTCCCCTGGTCATCGCTCGCCGCGGGATCAAGGCCTGCTTTCAGAAGTTCCTTAAGCGCGCCCGTGTTCGCCTCGAAGAGAGGGGTTCGCCCTCGGTTATCCCGGGCTTGGATGTCTGCCCCGGCCGCAATCAAGGCGCGGGCCTCCGTCTGCCCGGTTGCTCGGAAGAGAGGGGTTTGCCCTTCATTATTCCTCGCGCTGACATCCGCTCCCGCCTTCAGCAACGCTTTGAGACTGTCGTTGTGTGCGCCAAACAACGGGGTGTTCCCTTGGGTGTCGCGAGCGTTGATGTCAGCGCCAGCCTTCATGAGCTCCCTTAAAGCCCCTTCGCTCGCTCCGAAAAGGGGCGTTTTCCCTCGGTTATCGCGCGCATGAATGTCTGCCCCGGCCGCAATCAACGCCCTGGCATCCCCTTGCCCTCTCGCGTTAAAAAGCGGTGTTTCCCCTTGGTTATTCTGCGCATTGATGTCTGCCCCGGCCTTGATCAGTTCAATCACGGCTCCCTCGCTTGTCACAGAATGAAGCGGCGTATTTCCAAGGCCATCCCTCGCTTCAATGTCAGCCCCAGCATCCAACAGCCCCCGAACTTCGCGCGGGTGATGCGCATCATGAAGTGGCGTTTGATCCAGCCAATCTTCAGCCCTTGCGTTCACATCAGCGGGGATTTGGGTAAACCCGATTTGCTTCAGAAGAACGTCTTTGAGATTCGAAATATCCAACCCACACCTCCACAATAGTATTTTGACCTCCCACCATTAGCAGAAAATCAGAACCTCGCAAGTGAATTAAATAGAAGAAGACGGCTCTTGCCGCCTTTCTTTTTCCATGTCAAAACCGTTGTCGGATTCGAGGCTTCTGGGCTTTCCTCTCCTCACCCTGGGCTTTCATGGCCGCACCGACTTGACGTTGGGCGTCGGCCCCAAATCCGCCTTCCGGTGGCTTCCAAGCGTTGGCAGCGGGAAGGAGCTCGTCCAAAAGCTTGGATCGGTTGTGGGCACGAATGACCTGATCGGATTGATCACTACCTGGCCGCCCCAGAAGATCCGTGGGCGTTGTTCCTTCTAAATCGGGATCCTGAGGCGTGCGTCCAGCCTTGAGCAGGTCACCGGCCCATTCTGCATCGCCGCATGCAACAGCGAAGTGGAGCGGATACTCGGTCGCGGCCGTCAGGAAGGCCTCGTAGTCTTGCCGCTGTCGATGCGGGCGTCCTCCTTCCACTCATCTTAATTTGTCTCGTCGTCCCAATGCTCGTCAAAAGCGGCCTGGCGGAGCTCGTCGGGTAATCCCCCCATTTTTAGCAGCGGCCAAAAGTAGAAATAGGGATGGTCTGATCAATTCACACTGAGTCGTGGGTTTTCAGCGCCGGAGTCATCCTGGGCCTTCAGACGCGGCGGACTGCCATGTTTTCCGCTCTCGAAGTGCCCTTGCGGGCACCTCAAGACGGAGTTACCCCTGTGCCGCCAACAGCTTCCGGCGCACCATCCACAGGTTGGACAGCGCGAACAGGGTGAGCACCTGTGCGGTGTTCTTGATCAAGCCGAGATAGCGCACCTTGGTGTAGCCGAACTGCCGCTTGATCACCCGGAACGGATGCTCGACCTTCGCGCGCAGACTAGCCTTGCAGCGCTCCCAGCGCTCAACCTGTTCGCGCTCACGCGCGTTGCCAATGGGGAATTCAACCGGAGGATTGAAGAACGGGCTTGAAGGCTTGAGGATGAGCTATCTGGACCCGCAAACCGTCACGAGACCCCGATGGACTACCCTGACCTTGCCCCACTGGAGGAAATCTCCGGTCCGTTCGCCCTTCTTTCGAAGGGCCCAAAATTCATTGCCGCCTGGCTTGCCAAGCGCACTGAGGAGCGCTACCGGGAGTTCACCCGTGCCGCGCTTGAGGGTCAGGTGTTCCCCGAAAACGCGGAGGCCATGACCTCGGAAGATTTTCTGGCCATGCTGCGGGCATTAGAGATGGACATCGAGGCCGAGAAGGCCACCGTCTATGGCCGCCTTGCCTGCTCAATCGCTACCGGCAAAACGGCAGGCCATCTCAAGCGCCACTTCATTAAGGCGCTGAGCGACCTGTCGTTTGGCCAGGTCGATCTTCTGCGTCGCGCTTGGATCGCCGAGCGCCACCAAATCTTTCCAGGGAGAGGCGGGGGAAATTTGAACCCTAAGGAATTCTTAGGACTGCACAAGAAACCCGGATTCAATAGGCAAACCTTTGAGCGATGGGCCCTCATTGATGAAAAGGGACTGAGCCTGATGGGCCGGAAGTTCGTAGAAGCGTGCTTCGCCGGCGGAGAGCTAGAGCCCTCTGCGGTAGGGTTTCAAGAATGGGCGAAGGGCCAAATCCACATCGTCTGCAATGAAATGGATACACCAGCCTGCTATGACTTTCTGTTAAAGCTCGACGAGGTGGGCCACGCGAGAGCAATTCATGTGCACCATGGCGCCGCCGTTCGTGGGCGTTCCAACCGCCTGCTGACACCCGGGCCCGTCATGGTGATTCTGCTCACCGACAACCCTCAGCTTTTCGCAGACGAGTGGACCACGGTGGAAGACACCATCCGAGGGCGAGCTCTGACGGTGGTGGCCACGACCGATCCGAACGCGCCGGTGCCCGCCGCCATGGAGGCCTTGGAACGCATAGATGCATCACCGGGCCGGGCTGCAGAAGCCGTGACAGCGATACTGGAGTGCTTTGAAGCAAAAGGGTTGCGGGGCACCTGAGGCCGCGATGTAAAGCGCGGCTCGACCGGTCATTGGAAGTGGCCGCCAACTTTATGGCGGCCACCGGGCACTACTTACAGGCCAAACGAGGACTCACCGACAGCGACTTGCATGCCGGACAGAAGAGGCCCAAGTTGATCTTCCGCTGAAAGTGATGATTGCACTTCTTGCAAACAAAAAGGTAAGGCGCCCCTGGAACGAAGCCGGGCATCACTTTCCTTCCTTGCGCTTGAAAATGACCTTTCCGCCAGCCTCGTATTCCACATCGTAGCCTTTGTAGATTGCGAGGATCAAAGAAAGACCTAGGCTTGCGGCGGTGATGATGCCGATGATCTCGACTCCAGTGACCGCCGCGACCGCTCCCAGGCTGAGCGTGCTGAGCCCAGCCGTTACTGGAGCGAGTCCAACCGCAGCAACGATTGCTGCAACACCGACGGCACCAAGCTTGGCGAACTTGCGTGTCTTCTTCAGATCATCTGCCAACTTGCCCACAACCACAATCTGCTGCGCCTTTGCATTCTTGGCCGCTTCCAGCTCATCCCGCGTCCTTACTGTCACGCTTGCCATAACGCCCCCTGTTGTTAGTAAAACCACTGATGGATACCCTCGATAGGATAGCCGAGGGCTGAGCTACGGCAACGATGTCACCTCGGCAACAATGATCGCACTGGACTGTCTCTCTAGTTGAGACGCGACGCGCTCATTACATCCGCTGCCGCGGGGCGTCCTTGGGTGCCTCCACCGTAACCTCGGCAACGTCGTCTGCAGCACGCCATGCCTTCCCTTCGAGCACCATCGCGGGACATCTGGAACGTGCGATGGCGGCCTCTTTGGCGGTCGGCGTGTTCCATGGTCGATGCTCCTCCAAGTAGCGCTCCATGGACGGCTTCAAGTGCAAGCCACCGCTCGGCAAGGGCAACGCCCGATCATGGCGTTTGTCTTGTTGACGGGCATAGGCGACTTGCTCAGGCTCCCCAAACGCCTCCCGGTGGGCATCGAGCATGCGATCAATGGCGTCCACGTCCCCGCGGGCATGGAGCGATTCGGTGTAAAGCGCTTGAAGCAACGAATCACGCTCTTGATGAGCTTCCTCGCCCGTGCCTTCGCCCTGAAAAAGCCCATCGTCGCGAGGGCGGGCGTCGACGGCGTCTGGGCGGAACCGCCCGTGACTGGTCCTCATGCCCGCCTCCGGGTCAGCCCGCTGCCCTGAAGCAGCCCACACGTGATCGAATAGACGACAAGCGCCAGCGTGGATGACAGGTATAGGTTGGAAGGATCCAACCAGACGTGGCTCACCACATGCTGTAGCTGGTAAGCCAGCAGTGCCAAGCACGCGTAGAACAGGGCCAACCGCCACAGCAATGCAGCCACGGATGGGGCGTCCTCTTGGCCGGCTTGGAACGCCTCCCAGCCGCTGCGTGCGCTGCGTGCCTTGGAGGCGCACAGCCACGCGTTCCCGAAAGTGACCGCGGAGAGGACAAGCTCAGACAGCACGACCACCAGAAAAAGGGTCATGGCATTCTCCTCTCGGTTGGAAGCAGGCCATGGGCCTGCAGGTATGCATGGACCGCCTGCCGGGTCACGCCCAGGCGCTTGGCAATTGCAGGGCCGTTGTTCCCCTGCTCCAGGAGGCGCACCACCAGGGCGTGTTGGTCAGCCAGTGGGCGCCGGGGCTTTTGACGCAACCCCAGGTGGGCCAGATCGGCGCTCACCACGGGCGATGGAACGCCCAGGGCTTGGGCGATGGCCGCCCGGCGGTGTCCCTCTCGAAACATCCGGGCGACTTTGGAGCGGCGGTGGGCCACGGAGGGTTGCTTCATGATCAGCGCATCTCAATCGACGAACCCAGACCCAAGGGTGAAGCAAGGGCTACAGTGATTCGTTGCGTTCTCACCACCACCCCACGGCGAATCATCCATCCGCGCAATCGGCACCACCCGGGTCTTGCTTCCCTTCCCCACCAGGAACACCCGATCACCTTCGCGCACGTCCACGTCGGCGTCTTGGACCACCGAGAGGATGCGCTGGCGGCGATCGGACAGGTCGCGCACGTAAATCTCCACTGCGGTGCGGCCGCGGAGGCCCTTTTGAACCGCGGTTCCGGCAACCGCACCGATGACGCCACCGGCCACCCGGGCTGCATTGCGGTAGTCCCGGCTCTTGACCTGGTTCGCAGCCCCATAACCAACGGCCGCCCCGATGGCGGAGCCGGCGTTCAGACGCTGGTCGGACTTCAGTTGAACCGTGCGAACCATCAGGACCTCGCCCAGTCGGGTGTCCTGGACCGACAGGGCTTCGGACGAACCATAGCGGCGAGCGGAGGTGGAATCGGCGGCAAAGGCGGCCGGAGCAGACAACGCCAGTGCAAGGGCCAGGACGATGGGTTTCAAGGTGCACCTCCATTTCGTGAGTAGGTTCACCTATGCATAGATCGATTCTGGAAATGCGCAAGGGGGTTCAGGCCACCATCACGTGGCTCCTCTGCTTGGCCTCCTCACGCGCTTTCGTGCGGGCCTTCGGGCCGTTAGGTTTTTCAAGCTCCTGCTGATTGGCCGCCACAGGCTGCCGCTCCTGCTCAACCTTCGGGAGCGGCTCGCGAACCAACTCGGGCACCTTCAGGAACTCCACCACCCGCTCGGCCGCCGCCGCAGCTCGGAAGAGCTCCCGGGGGTCGCCCCGGAGGATCTTGATCCAGGATTTCACGTACGCCGCGTGCTGGGTAGGGTCGTGGCCAATGCCCAGGCGTTCGCCCATCAGCATGGATGACACCTCCGCGACCAGTTCTTCCTTGGCGTAGTCGATGCTCCCAAAAGCCCCCTTCTGATCGCGGTTGAGGCGGGTGGGAAAGCCGGTCCAGTGACCCAGTTCGTGCAACGCGGTGGCGTAGTAGCCGCTGGCCGAGTGAAAGGTGTTGCGCTGGGGCAAGTGGATGCTGTCGGTCATCGGACGGTAGAACGCTTGGTTGCCCCCGTCGTGATGGATCTCGGCTCCGCTGTCTCTCAGCACCGCTTCGCAGGCCTGGTGGATGTCGGGCTCTGAGCGCGGGGGTGGCAGGACCAGTGCCGGCAACCCATCGATCTGCATCGCGTTGAACACGCGTGGGAAGAAGACCTTGGGGTGGGCCTTGGCGATGAGCTCGGGGTCCCCGCTCTTCTTGGCCTCCTCCACCGGCGACCAATCCCAATACTCAATCACGCTGGCTTTCTCGCCCTTGCGCACCTGAGCGCCCACGGCCGCGGCTTGCTTGTAAGTCATCCACCGGTTGTCCTGGGTGTCCCAGGCGCTCTGTAGGGCCCACAGGTGGAGCAAGTTACCGCCCCGGTAGCTCTTGCCCGTCGTGGGGTTCATGGGCAAGCCGAGGTCCACGCGGGCGTCCCAAGGCTTGAGGAAGGGACCGGTGCCCTCCTCCATCTGACGGATCAAGCGCTCGACGGCGTCGCGGGAATGGCGCTGAAGGAAGCTCTCGTTGGGGGTGGCATCGGACACGGACAGGCTCTCCTGGAAGGCAAGGAAAGGCGCCTGTCGGCAACGCCAAGGGGTTGATCTGGAAACTTCAATCGTGAATGGTGACGGCGCTGCCCCGCTCCAGAAGGTTCTTCAGCAGCGCCAGGACCAGGTCGCTGGTAAAACCAGTGCTAGGGTCCCCGTCGCCCTCCTGGAGTCGCACACGGACGCCATCCGGGGTTCGTTGCACGGTGAAACGGGGGGAGGCCGCCAAAGCGTCTTGGCGGCCCATGCTGTCGTCTACGAAGGCATCGGAAGGAGTCATGGTTTCAGCATGCGACAGGATGGGGATTTGGCAAGCCCCCGCCCCGGCTGCACCTGCTGACAGGGGGCATCTAGGTCTGGATGAGAGATGGGGCCAACGCTTCCTCCCGCCGTTGACGGCATTCAGGCCCCGCCTCTCTGCAAGCCAGTGAGCCGCAAAACGATTGCTGTGGAACTGGCTCACACAGGCGTTTCCAAATCTGCCATGTCCCGCAGTGGTTTGATCCCCGCAATTCGAATCTCGGCCACGCGAGGCTTCTTTCCTCCATGGGAGATTTGGTAGATGCCGGCCTCGGGGAACTTCTCGCGAACGCGCTTCCAGAAGTCCTCCGCGTTGACAGGCTTCTTGCCCAGTTCTTCCAACACGTATTGGCGGTAGTCGGCGTAAATGGCCGTCTTGTCGGTGCAAACACCGCTGTCGTAGGAAGCGTCGCGGTCCGCCATGTAGGCCATGGTCGTGTCCGATTCCATTCGGTTTTGCTCGGCTAGCGCGAGCACGGCGTCGGGCAGCTTTTCGGAAAACCCTCCACGATCCATGAGGCGCAGCGCTCCTTCCAGCACCCAGTCCAGCACCTGGGCCATCTCCTCCTCGCTTTCGGTGATCTGAAGGTGGAAGTCAGGCTCACGCTTCTTTCCATCTCCACCCTTCGCTCCCTCATGGGTCTTCTCACCCATCCGAACATTGAAGGGGATGGCCAGGACCTTTCGCCAGAACCCGTGCTCATGCCCGGAAACCGTGAACCAGGAGTTGACGCTGGCAAACAAGGTGCCGATCGGGAGCGTGGTGTATGCGTCCTTGCGCTTGGCCTCGACTTGGATCGGGTCACGGGAAATGAGCGCCTTCAGGACTTCCTGGATAGACGCAGCAAGGACCTTTGGCGTCTCCGTGACAATGTAGGCGCTCTTGCCCACCAGTGGGGCCATGGCGAAGGTTCCGTCCAGCTTCTCCAGACGCAGCGACACGTTGCGGGGGTGAAGGGCGCGCAGGATGTGGAGGAACGTGGATTTGCCATTGCTGCCCGACCCGACCAGGAAGAACGCCTTCTCAAAGCAGATCGACATCAACGAGCTGGCCACCGCCTCCTGAAGGAGTGCACGCACCTCCAGGTCGGGCTGAAAGAGATCCAGGTATTGACCGAACTTCGAGTTGGGATCCAGCGGCTTGGGAGTGTAGTAGCCATCGCCGTCAACCTGGTCCATCCGCAGCGTGGCAGGGACCTGGTAAGTGATTCCATGCTCCTTGGCGGCTGCCAGCACCCGAATGCGCGCCCTGGACGGCGTCTCGTCGTTTTGAAACAGGAGTGCTTGGCGCGGGCCCAAACTCTGCCCACAGGTCGCAGAGAAAACGTCCTGATCAACGACCTCTTCCCCATCCGCCTCTGCGCGAGCACAACGCGGTTCGTCAGGCTTGACGATCTCAAGGTAACCTCCCTTGAGGGGAACGATGGCTCTGCGATCGGACTTCTTGGGCAACCAGCATTTCCGGTCCCCCATCAGCTCAAGCACCGCCGTGTTCATGCAACTGGTTGCATGACCTGCGTTCGCCTTGTCCTTGCGCTCCAATCGCAGCCAGGAAAGCGCCTTGGCCGCCATGTCCTTCTCCGAGCAACGGTCCCAGTAGCCTTGCTCTGGAAGCCAACGGAAGAAGCTGCAGTCGTCGTCGCCATCCGGCAACTTGCCTCCGATTGCATACTCCTCCGTCGCTTTCAAGTAGTCGGCAAAGTCGGCCTCGAATGCTTGATCGCTCAAGGTTGCCTTGGGCGCTGGTGCTCCAAAAGCTGCCTTGGGGGCTGCATTCCCGCGGAAGGAAAGGACGTTGCTGGGGCGCCCGTTGACACCCGAGGCTGATGTTGTATCGTTCATGTGTGTGTTGTCCATTTTCGAACCCCGGTTGGCGCCGGGGTTTTTTGTTGATTACGCGGCCTGCTGGACGCGACTCATCCATTCCACCAGCGCTTGACGCATGGCTTCCGATGAAGTCTTGCCCTGGGCATCAGCCGCCGCTTGAAGCCGCCGCTTGAACGCTCGACTCACCCGCGCCTTCAACATTTCGTCTCGCGGTTGCGTCGCCTTCTTCGATGTGGGGGAGTTCGTCATTGCTCGTTTCCTGGGTGATGTGGTCCCGTTGTGGCCACAACCCCATCCAAACAGAGCCCACGAACTTGTCCAGATCGACTTCTTGACTAAAACCAATATCTGTTGCCTCAACAGCATTTTTTGCATAAACGAGAGGCAATTCACGCTTTTCAGCCAAGGTGTAACAGGTGCCTGTTACACCCCTTGTTACGGCTGAAACCCTGACCAGACAAGGTTTGTCACGGGTGTAACAGGTGTAACGAGTGAATCCATTGATTTGAAAAAGTGATTGACCCTTGAAGCCAAAAACTCTGATGCAGCTGCAATTAATACCTACCCACCCGTTACACCCGTTACACGCGCCTTCGCCGCTGCAAAGCCATTGAATCCATTGGACAAACTGCCGTAACAAGCACCTGTGATGGGTGTAACGGGTGCTTGTTCCGTCCCCGAGAAGATCATTCTTCGTTCGCACTCCCCTGGTTCGCACTGGCCACCTGCACTACCCGCTGGATGGCAAAGAACTTCCCGCGCAGCACGCCGCTTGCGTGCGCTTGCTGAAGGTGACCCGCGGCGCGCTTGCCGTAGGCCACCACCAACGATCCCGAAGGCGCCGCACTGCCGGTGCATCCGTCGGGACGCACAAACTTCATCCTCCCACGGGTGAACAGGATCGCCGTAGCGCTGGGGTGGGAAAGCACGCAGTCGTGCATCCATCCCGTCTCCATGTTGACCGGCACCAGGGCGATACCGCCGCCGGGGTGGTTGGCCAGCTTGCTCAGCCATTTCTCCATGCCCTTGCCATAGGGCGGGTTCATCCAGACGAATGCCTGCTTGGGCCACGGCGTGAGTAGGCCGTCCTGGCTCGGCGGGATCATTCGGCGGGCCGTGGGTGCCGGCAGCCGCGAAGGGTCTTCGGGCGTGCAAGGATCGAGGTCAAAGCCGCGCTTTCCTCCCAGCGCCTTGACGATGGCAGGCGGGGTATACCAATCCACGCTCGTGTGGGCCTTGTCGCTGGCCTTGTAGCAAGCGGAGGTGAGCCGGGTGGGTTTGGCCGCTGCGAGGCGGTTGGGGCGGTTTGCAGTCTTGAACGGCACAACATTGGTTTTGGGTTGCATGAGAAATCTCCAGGCAAAGCTCCGCCAGCACGGCTGCGTTGCCGCGTTGAAAGATTGGGTTTAGAGGGTTGGGCTCGAATGGGCCCGAGAAGAGGGATGCCCTGTGGTCTGCTATTGCGACGTGCTCACGCGCGCCTCCTCGCGTCGATGCACATCACGCGTGCAGGGCTCAAACGCTTTTTTGAGCCATAGCCAGATTGCTGAAGCTTCTGCGGACGAGTGTTGGCCGTCGCGCTCATGCGACCCCCTCCCCATCCACCATCTCTTCCACGCGCAGCAGTTCGAGGTCGTCTTCATCAAGATCACCCACGAAATGCATGCCGGGTCCGAGGTCCCAAAACACCTTATTTTCCCAATCCGACTCAAGAACGAGATCCTTCGCACCAGCTTCGTCTTCGGACTCGACACTGATCTCGCCAATCATCAAGACTTCTGCAGCCTTGACCACCTCGAAAGTGAATTTCTTCATTGCTGTATTCGCATATCGTTCCCAATCGGAACGGACACGAGATTGCAGTTCTGACCCTGTAGGCCATCCACGCGAAAACGCCGTTTTATCGGGACAATTGTCCCGACAACGGCCACAGTGCATTGGTGCGCTTCGCTTGGATGTTTCCCGATAAAAAGCGGGAACAAGGATCAATCGGCGGCTTTCGCGGCGCGTTCGGCCGCGGAATGGAGCACGCCCATGGCCCAGTCGTGGAAGGGCTGACGTGCTTCGCTGCTCACCCACGGGGCATCCAAGGCTTCAAGCACCGTGAGCGCACGCGCGGGCAGTTGTGGGTGAAGGGAAGCAAACCCCACCAGGCGATCGGCGCGGTTGTAAGCCCAGGGAAGGTCCTTTTCCAGGCCTTCAAAGCCAAGTTTCTTCAGCGCGGCCACGACGTCGTCGAGGCGTTGCGCCAGGACGTCGGATTGAATGCGTTCGGCACCGGCGCAACGCACCACCGATGACCACCGGTATTGCGCCCCTTGGCGATTGCTCTTGACCTGCTTGTGCTCCGGGACCAGCCCTTCCTTTCGTTGCCGGCGCTTCTTCAGCGCGTCTTTTGAAATGCCCAACACGTAGGCGGCCACCCCAGGGCCGACCCATTCCAGCTTGCCTGACCTTGCTTTGGAAAACTCGTCCTCTTCAGCCGCTGTCAACGCCAGGGGCTTGGGATCCTTCGATGGCCGGCCAGGACGCCCTCCCAGAATGTCTGGATCACGCGGGCTCACAGCCTTCCACTTCCTTTATCGAACGGCCGCACTGGCTTTGCCTCGTGGGTGGCACTGTCCCACCGTTCTTCCAGATCACTGGCAAGCTGCCGCGACCGTGCCGCATTGATCAGGTGCTGTGTGCTGGTGAGCACGGCCACGAAGGCGTTCTGGTAAACCTCACGTGCCTCCGTGCTTGTCCAAGGCTGGGCCAATGCGTCTTCGACGGTCCCCTCCCACACGTGGCCATCAGCCAAGGCCCGTTCAAGGGTGGCATCTTCCACGGTGAGGACGTGGCCAGCGATGCGTCCGTGGAGCATGGCCCAGTCGTGCGACACCACCGCCACGTCATGCAAAGTGGTCAGGTTCGCGATGCGGCCCAATTTTTTTTGAAGCTTCGCCAGCTCGTTTTTCGCTTGGCGAAGTGCAAGCTCCAGTTCCAACTCACGCACGCGCTGCTGGGTCAGATCCAGGTCGTTCTGCAGGCGGCGTTCTTTCGGCGACTTGCCCAACCGGGCGTTCTGCCACTCAACCAAGTCGCTGTAGAGGTAACGGACATGCTGGTTCAACCCTGCCCCAACCTGCCCCGCCCCTTTCTGAAAAGGGGGGCCAAGGGGAGGCGAGCGCCGCCGCCATTCGCCCAAGGTGTCGAAGTGGACCCCCAGGAACTTGGCAGCGGCCTTGGTGCTCACTGTGGGAGGCGGCAGGCCAGCCGCGGCTCGCTCCAACTCCCGGCCTACCGCAGTGGCCTGCAGTGCCAAGTATTGTTCTTCGGTGCGCTGAAGCTCAATCGTCATCCAAGGCGGTGATCTGGTTTCTAGGAGCAAAAATAGTAACCGGTTCGTCCTTTGATTCATCGAGCCGCGGCTTGTCGGCGCCCTTGAGCCGGTTCCACACCCGGGGGCTTCGGGCAATCATCAGCTCCTCCACCTCCGTGAAGGCCTCCCGCAACCGTTTCCATTCTTGATCGGTGTAGAGCTTGCTCACCTCAGCCATGCTGCGATCCCCAGGCTGGGACACGTGGTGGTGGAGCATCTGTGAGACCACCCTGCTGACGCCCAGGTGGAGGCTCGCGTAGCGCCCCAACGTCCGGCGGAGATCGTGCGGGGTCAGCCCCTGATCCACGTCGTTCCGGACGTCCGTCAGGCCCGCGTCCCGGCGCACATTGGCCAGGATGGACTTGCTGTCAGAGTAGTGCCCCGTCTTGCTGCGATTGGAACGGGCAGGAAAGACATACTTTGAGCGCAGCACTTCGTGCTCTGCCTTCTCCACCGCTTCCTGAAGCCCTGCGACCACGGCTTTTGAAGCGCCGCTCTTGCGCGCTGCTTCCATCAGTTGGCGGGCTGCAGCAAGCTCCTTCTTGGGACCCACCTCGTCCATTCGGGTGTCCAAGCGTCGTCGCAGGATCCGCTGGGCGAAGTAGCAAACAGGCAAGAAACGGCTCTCGCCGGACTTGGTGTCGCTCATGAAGACCTGCGGCCCGGTCCGGCCGGTGTAAGGGTTCACCGCGTCCGGTTCACCGAGCCAGACCCAAGAAACCTCACGCTGGGAGAGCTCGCCTTTGGTGCATCGATCAAACCAGCGCAACTCCACTGCCTCGTTTCGCCGGGTGCCCCATAGCAAGGTCAACATAAGGTAGTCAGCCGCTCCGGCGTTGTGGCCGCCCTGCTCGTCCCGTCGGGCCAAAATGGCTTTCATCACCCGAGGCAGCGTGTCGTCGTCCAGCGGGTTTCTGACCGCCGCCCGTTCGTAATGCTTGCGCAATTCGCGGGCACTGCGCACCAACTTCTTGCTGAAAATGATGGAGAACGGATTGAACGACAGCAGCGGCTGGCGCCCTGAGATGCTGGCTTCTTCCACTTCTTTGAGCACCACGTGCTTCACGCCCCGGTAGGCATCGGTGAAGGTGTGCTCAGCTGCAGCAACTCCAGAGGCCTTCACCCGCTGGATGTATTTCCCCGTGATGCCCAAGGATTCCAAGGTAGCGGTGTCGAGCTCGGCCCAGTCGTCGTGTCCCATCAACGCGTTGCGCATCGCCGTGGGGATCCGATTGGAGCGGGCCATGGCGCTGCGGCGCATGGCCTCGTAGGCCGTTCGGATGTCCGCTTCGCGCAGTTCCTGCACCGTCCTGTCCGCCAAAGCCACTTCAGGTCGGGCCAAGCGAGCCATGCTGTCTTTGTAGGCAGACACGCTGTTGGCTTTGACCAAGCCCCTTGCCAAGCGGTCTTCCATGTCCGCCAGGTAGGAGGCCATGCACTGGCGCACGGTGATGCTTGCCAAACGCTCGATGCTCTCTTCGACCCTCCGGACCTTGGCCTGGTGGGCCTTGGGGTTCTCTCCGGTGTCCATCAGGATAGCCAGATGGGCCCGTGCCTTCTCATAGGCCTCAGCCAAGCCCATATCCGTTGCGTTGCCCAAGGCGAATCGGCGCACCCCCTTAGGGCCTCGCCTCACCACCTCGTAGGTGACCTTCGTCTTCCCCACGTAGAACCCAAATCCGACAGGGGCGCCTTGGCCCGCATCCACGATCCGATAGGGCTTCCCAATGTCGGCCTGCGAGCGGGGGACCAGCTTGATGCGATCGCCGACGCGCTCGGGAATGACGCGGGTTGAAAGCTGCAGCAGCTGAGCATGGGTCAGACTAAACTTGAACGCTGCTCGTCGGGCGCCCGTTTCCGTCGCAACATTTTTTGCCATGGATGCAAGCGCTCCTTTTTCTGTCGCAACAGGATTCTGACCTCAACCAAGATCCGTCGCAACAGGATCGCAACAAAAAACACCGTTACTTGCCGTTTCTGACCGGAAGTGGCCGTTACAAATCGAGGCGTCAATTTTGCAAACCACTGATTCAAAAGAAAACAAGAAACAGATCAAGGCCAGCGCAGAACACACGCCTCTAATGAAGCAGTTCTTCGCAGCCAAGTCCGACTACCCGGACCTGCTGCTGTTCTTCCGCATGGGCGACTTCTACGAGCTGTTCTACGACGACGCGCGCAAGGCTGCGCGGCTGCTCGACATCACCCTGACCCAGCGTGGCAGCTCCGGCGGCGCACCGATCCCGATGGCCGGCGTGCCGGTGCATGCCTACGAAGGCTACCTGGCACGGCTGGTGGCGCTGGGCGAGTCGGTGGCGATCTGCGAGCAGATCGGCGACCCGGCGCTCGCCAAGGGCTTGGTCGAACGCAAGGTGGTGCGCATCGTCACCCCCGGCACGGTCACCGACGAAGCGCTGCTGGACGAGCGCCGCGACACCCTGCTGATGGCGTTGTCGCGCAGCAAGCAGGGCTACGGCCTGGCCTGGGCCGACCTGGCCGGTGGCCGCTTCCTGGTCAACGAAGTGGAGACCGACGACGCCCTGGAAGCCGAGCTGGCACGGCTGGAGCCGGCCGAGCTGCTGGTGCCCGACGAGGAGAACTGGCCGGAGTTCCTGCGCCAGCGCACCGGCGTGCGCCGCCGTGCGCCGTGGCTGTTCGACGCGGACAGCGGCCGCCGCCAGCTGCTGAACTTCTTCAAGCTGCACGATCTGAGCGGCTTCGGTATCGATGACAAGTCCCGTGCCACCGCCGCCGCCGGCGCCCTGCTCGGCTATGTCGAGGAAACCCAGAAGCAGCGCCTGCCGCACCTGACTTCGATCGCGATGGAAACCGCCGGCGAGGCGATCGCGATGAACGCCGCCACCCGCCGCCACCTGGAATTGGACACGCGTGTCGACGGTGATACCCGCAATACCCTGCTGGGCGTGCTCGACAGCACGGTGACACCCATGGGTGGGCGCCTGCTGCGCCGCTGGCTGCACCGCCCGCTGCGCCTGCGCGAGGTGCTGGTGCAGCGCCACCACGCGGTGGAAACCCTGATCGATCGCGGTGCGGACGCCGACATCCGCGAGCAGTTCCGCCGCCTCGGCGATCTGGAACGCATCCTCACCCGCGTCGCGCTGCGCTCGGCGCGCCCCCGCGATTTCTCCACCCTGCGTGACGGCCTGGGCCTGCTGCCGGCGGTGCGCGAAGTGCTGGCCCCGCTGGACTCGCCGCGCCTGCAGGCCCTGCATGCGGCGCTGGGCGAACACGACGCGTGCGCGCAGCTGCTGGCCAGCGCCATCGCCGAGATGCCGCCGCTGAAGCTGAGCGACGGCGGCGTGCTGGCCGATGGCTTCGATGAAGAACTGGACGAGCTGCGCCGGCTGTCCACCCATGCCGACCAGTTCCTGGTCGACCTGGAACTGCGCGAGCGCGAGAGCAGCGGTATTCCCACCCTGAAGGTGGGCTACAACCGCGTTCACGGTTACTACATCGAAATCAGCAAGGGCCAGTCCGATCGTGCGCCGGTGCACTACACCCGCCGCCAGACGCTGACCAATGCCGAGCGCTACATCACCGAAGAACTGAAGGCATTCGAGGACAAGGTGCTGTCCGCGCGCGACCGTTCGCTGTCGCGCGAGAAGTACCTGTACGAGCAGCTGCTGGACACCCTTGGCGACCAGCTGGAACCGCTGAAGCAATGTGCCGCTGCGCTGAGCGAACTGGACGTGCTGGCCGCCTTCGCCGAACGCGCGCAGGCGCTGGACTGGGCGCGCCCGGAGCTGCAGGCCGAGCCGTGCCTGAAGATCGAACGCGGCCGCCATCCAGTGGTCGAAGCGGTACGCGAACAGCCGTTCGAACCCAATGACCTGGACCTGCATCCGGACCGTCGCATGCTGGTCATCACCGGCCCGAACATGGGCGGTAAATCGACCTACATGCGGCAGAACGCGCTGATCGTGCTGCTGGCCCACATCGGCAGCTTCGTGCCGGCCAGCCGGGCGGTGATCGGCCCGATCGACCGCATCCTGACCCGCATCGGCGCCGGCGACGACCTCGCCCGCGGGCAGTCGACCTTCATGGTCGAGATGGCCGAGACCAGCTACATCCTGCACCACGCCACCGCCCATTCGCTGGTGCTGATGGACGAGATCGGCCGTGGCACCTCCACCTACGATGGCCTGGCGCTGGCCGACGCGGTGGCCCGCCACCTGGCCTACCAGAACCGCTGCTACACGCTGTTCGCCACCCACTACTTCGAGCTGACCGCGCTGGCCGACGAACAGCACGAGGGCGGCCGCAGCGGCATCGCCAACGTGCACCTGGACGCGGTCGAGCACGGCGAAGCGCTGGTGTTCATGCACGCAGTGAAGGACGGCCCGGCCAACCGCAGCTTTGGCCTGCAGGTGGCCGCACTGGCCGGCCTGCCGCGCGCCACCGTGGCGCAGGCACGGCGTCGCCTGGCCGAGCTGGAACAGCGCGGCGCTGAAAGCCACGCCGCCGAGCTGGCGCCGCAGGCGCTGGATGCCCCGCAGCAGTTCGGGCTGTTCGCGGCACCGTCCAGCAAGGCGCAGGAAGCGCTGGCGGCGATCGATCCGGACGAGTTGACCCCAAAGCAGGCACTGGAAGCGCTGTATCGGCTGAAAACGCTGCTGTAAGTGCGCCTGGCCAGGGGGCACCATGCCCCCCTGGAAGCCACCGCGGAGAATCCTGCATACTCGGCCACGCAGACCGCCACAGGGGAGCTGGGGCGCCGTTCCGCACAGTCACTGAAACTGCGATCCCAGCGGCATGCAATGGGGCCGGGCAACATGCCGCGGCATCGAAGCGAGGGGATTCGATCACGAGGGAACGAACATGCGGCGTACGGTTCTAGCGTTGTTGCTGGTGTGTGGCGTGGCCGATGCACAGGAATTCGTAAGCAGCGAGCGTACCTACGACGAACGCCTGCGGGGTGCGCGGGTCGCGGCGCTCGGCGATGATCTGTTTGGTGATTCCCTAAACAGGAAGGATGGCACGCTGCAGTTCTCGCAGACCGATGTCGTGGTGCCGACCAGCAGTGGAATGCGGGTCGCATTCACCCGCACAACGCCGAAGCAGAAACAGGGACTGGATCGCGCTGCCGCCCCGCTGGGGGCGTCCTGGGAGATCGATGCCCCCTACATGATGGGCTCCTACGATCAACGCCGGGGCTGGAATGCGGCGGGCGGCGGCCGCTGCAGCGGCAGCAACCTGTCCCCGACCGAGTGGGTGGGCCCGTCACCGGACTTCAACACCCGGGTCATCCCGAAGCACACCTATTGGAGCGGCATCTTCATCAACCTCCCTGCGGTCGGTTATGAATCCCTTTTGCTGAAGGAAGCAGGGGCAAGCCTGCCCCAGGATGGGGCAACCTACATTGGCACCTCGGCCAGCCAGTGGCGCGTCAGCTGCCTGCCAGCCATCAGGAATGGAACCGGCGAAGGTTTTGTGGTGCGGACCACCGATGGCACCCGTTACTTCTTCGATTGGATGGCGGTCCGCGACCAGCACGACGTGCTGGCCAACGAGTACTATCGTGATGGCAATGGCAATGGCACATCGCAGCCCTACCTGCTGGTTCCGGTCGTCGATGTCTTCCTCTACGCGACACGTGTCGAGGACCGCCACGGCAACTGGGTCAGTTACAGCTACGACGGTGCCAACCCGACCCGCCTGCTGGCGATCATTTCCAATGACGGAGCCCGGATCGATATCGACTATGACGCGCAGGGCAAGATCGGCGCCGTCCGGGCCGGGGATCGCACCTGGCGTTACAACTACGTCGACAGCTACTGGGGGCGCACGCTCAACGAAGTCGTACTTCCCGACCAGTCGCGCTGGACCTTCTCCACCGACCGCCATGTGGGCGCCATGCCGTGGACGATGGTGCCCCCCGTCCTGAATCCAGGCTTCTACATGAATTCCTGCGCGCAGAATGCAACGGGATTCCGCTCGGAAGATGCCGGCGACCCGGCCTTCAACGATGTGATCACCATGCGCCATCCCAGCGGCGCACAAGGGGTGTTCTCGCTTCGCCAGTTGATCCACGGATCGGACAACACGCCTGGCAGCTGCGGCATCATCGGCACTAGTTCCTCCAACTTCGGGTTTGGCTCATTCGGCATTCCCAATGCCTACATGGCCAAGTCGCTGGTATCCAAGACCCTGTCCGGGCCCGGCATCCAGCCCGCCTCCTGGACGTACACATACTCACCACACTGGTCATTCACCGGTGGCTGCACCTCCAACTGCGTTTCAACAACCTGGGAAAACCGGCCCGACGGCGTGCAGGCCGAGTATGTCTTCGGCAACGACTACACCGCCAACATCGGCGACCTGCAGATCGAGCGCCTTCGCCGTGCCGGCCTGGTGGTACAGGAAACCCGGTATGTGAAGGCAGCCGCATCGGGGCCCTACCCCGCACGCTATGGAACGCAACTGGCGCCACGCGGGAATCCGCTGACCACCCAGATCCGGCCGATGCAGGACACCCAGCTGCGCCGGGACGGGATGCTTCATCGTCGTTATGTGGATGCATTCGACGGCCTAGCGCGCCCGGTGCGCATCGTCGAATCGAGCACTGCTGGCCCATGATCGGAGCGTGTCGGGATGCGAGCCGCCGGGCGACCGGAACAAGGCCCCGGCAATGAATTCCCGACAATCGATAGACAGAAGCTATAGAAGTGAATGATTCATTCGATTATTCATTTCATCTGGCCATAGCTAAAGTCGAGTGAAGATGTTCCACCCCGTCTTCACCCGCAGGAGCCAGCCATGAGCCAGTCCGATAACAACAGCCCCAAGTGCCCGTATCACACCGCGCCGTCGCCTGCGGAAGGCACCCAGCAGCAGCGTGAACTGAGCACCACGCCCAAGCAGAAGCACGGCGATGATCCGGTCACGCCGATGACCACGGCCTTCGGCGCACCGGTGGTGGACAACCAGAACAGCAAGACCGCCGGCCCACGTGGCCCGCTGCTGATGGAAGACGTCTGGCTGCTGGAGAAGCTGGCCAACCTCAACCGCGAGATCATTCCCGAGCGCCGCATGCACGCCAAGGGCTCGGGCGCGTTCGGTACTTTCACCGTCACCCACGACATCAGCAAGTACACCCGTGCCAAGCTGTTCGAGAAGGTCGGCAAGCAGACCGAGATGTTCGCGCGCTTCACCACGGTGGCCGGCGAGCGTGGCGCCGCCGACGCCGAGCGTGACATCCGCGGCTTCGCACTGAAGTTCTACACCGAAGAAGGCAACTGGGACCTGGTCGGCAACAACACGCCGGTGTTCTTCCTGCGCGACCCGCGCAAGTTCGCCGACCTCAACAAGGCCGTGAAACGCGACCCGCATACCAACCTGCGCAGCGCGCGCAACAACTGGGACTTCTGGACGTTGCTGCCCGAAGCCCTGCTGCAGGTGACCGTGGTGATGAGCGACCGCGGCATCCCGCGCAGCTTCCGCCACATGCACGGCTTCGGCTCGCACACCTACAGCTTCACCAACGCCGACAGCGAGCGCTTCTGGGTGAAGTTCCACTTCGTCAGCCAGCAGGGCATCGAATCGCTGACCGACGCGCAGGCGCAGATCCTGGTCGGCCATGACCGCGAAAGCCACGGCCGCGACCTGTTCGCCGCAATCGAGAAGGGCGACTTCCCGAAGTGGAAGCTGTTCATCCAGGTCATGCCCGAGCTGGAGGCGGAAACCTACCGCATCCATCCGTTCGACCTGACCAAGGTGTGGCCGAAGAGCGACTACCCGCTGATCGAAGTGGGCCAGTTCGAACTGAACCGCAACCCGGTCAACTGGTACCAGGACGTGGAGCAGTCCGCGTTCGCACCGAGCAACCTGGTGCCGGGCATCGGCCCGTCGCCGGACAAGATGCTGCAGGCACGCCTGTTCGCCTATTCCGATGCGCAGCGCTACCGCCTGGGCGTAAACCACCACCAGATTCCGGTGAACGCCGCACGCTGCCCGGTGCACAGCAACCACCGCGACGGTGCGATGCGCGTGGACGGCAACTACGGCGGCCTGCCGCACTACGAGCCGAACAGCTACGGCCAGTGGCAGGAACAACCGCAGTACCGCGAGCCGCCGATGAAGATCCGCGGTGACGCCGACTTCTGGAATTTCCGTGAGGACGACGCCGACTACTTCAGCCAGCCCGGTGCGCTGTTCCGCAGCTACAACCAGGCACAGAAGGACCGCCTGTTCGCCAACACCGCCCGCGCCCTGGGCGATGCGCCGGACTTCATCAAGCAGCGCCACATCGACAACTGCAGCAAGGCCGACCCGGCCTATGGCGCTGGCGTTGCCGCAGCGCTGAAGGCGCTGGCCAGCCAGCCTTCGGATCCGTTCAAGCCGGCGCAGCCGGAAGCGGACTTCCCCACCGCGACCCCGGGCGCCGAAGACATCGAGCTCTGATCGCCCTGCCCCGTGAACAGCACGCCGCCTCCCCGTGAGGCGGCGTCGCCGTTTTAACGGTCCGCGTCGTACCTTCTGCACGCCCCACCCCAATCAAGGATTCCGCAGATGAGCCTCACCGACGAACTTCTCGCCAAACTGCAGGGCGCACCGCTGCAGCAGGTGTCGCAGCAGCTCGGCATCAGCGACACCCAGGCTTCCGGTGCGATCAGTGCCGCGCTGCCGGTGCTGATGGGCGCGCTGGGCAACAACGCCTCGCAGCCGCAGGGCGCGCAGGCGCTGCTCGGCGCGCTGCAGAACAACCACAGTGGGCTGGACCTGGGCAGCGTGCTCGGTTCGGTACTGGGCGGCGGTAGCGGTGGTGCCGCCAGCGATGGCGCCGGCATCCTCGGTCACATCTTCGGCGGCAACCAGCAGAAGGTGGAAACCGGCCTGGCCCAGGCCACCCAGCTCGACAGTGGCCGCACCAGCCAGCTGCTGCAGATCCTCGCACCGATCGTGATGGCTTTCCTCGCCCAGCGCCTCGGTGGCGGCCAGGCCGACGCCGGCTCGCTCAGCCAGGCCCTCGGCCAGGAAAAGCAGCAGGTGCAGCAGCAGGGCGGTCTTGCCGGTGGCCTGCTCGGCAGCCTGCTGGACCAGGACGGTGACGGCCAGCTCGGCGTGGGCGATCTGCTGAAGATCGGCGGCAGCCTGCTGGGCGGCAAGCGCTGAGCCAAGGGGGCGCCGGATCCGGTCTGGCGCCCTGCTGCTTACAACGCGTCGATATCGCCGAGCGCGCGGATCAACCGCCGTGCGCGCTTGTCCGGCTTGTGCTCCGGCGGCTGGAAACCATCGCGCGCCGCGATGCGCAACGCGCGCTGTTCGGCACGGCGCGCCTTCGAGGCCTCACTCTCGGCATACAACTGCTGCGCCGTCGGCGCCGGCCCGCGCTGGTCGCTCAGGCCCAGCACCTGGATCTCGAAATGCTCTTCGCCGCGGTCGACCTGCAGCTGCTCACCGACGCGCACTGCGCGTGAGGATTTCGGGCGCTGCCCGGCGACGCTGACCTTGCCGGTTTCGATGGCCTGCTTGGCCAGGCTGCGGGTCTTGAAGAAACGGGCCGCCCACAGCCAGATGTCCAGGCGGACACTGGGCGACAGCGCGGAAAGCTCGGTCATCGGCAGGGACTACTCCGTTCGCTTGTTCAGGGGACGCGGGTTGTCGGGGTCGGTGCGGCAGCCGCTGCCCCCGATCAGGGTGGGAACGCCGGCGGAAAGATCCTGGCGCTGGCTGCCGACCAGGCACTCGGGGCGGTCGGTTGGCCGCACCTGGGTATCGCCCAGCCGGTCACCTGTCGAACATGCGGCCAGCGCGGCGCCGATCAAGGCCAGCGCCAGCCTTCGCTTCACCTGCAGTCGTTGACGCATTGCCACATCCCGCAAACCGGCTTGGTGCTAGTGTGCGCCTCCCGGGATTCGATCACCACTCCATGGCCAAAGCGCCGCTTGACCTGACCTCCGGCCCGATCGGCCGCAATCTCCTGTTGTTTTCCCTGCCGATCCTGGCCGGCAACATCGCGCAGTCGCTGAACGGTTCGGTGAATGCGGTCTGGGTCGGGCGCTTCCTCGGCGAGGCGGCACTGACCGCCACCGCGAACGCCAACAACATCATGTTCTTCCTGATCGGCTCGGTGTTCGGCTTCGGCATGGCCTCGACCATCCTGATCGGCCAGGCGATCGGCGCGCGCGACATCGCGCAGGCGCGGCGCGTGGTGGGTACCAGCGCCACCTTCTTCATCGGCCTGTCAGTGATCATCGCCATCGCCGGCTGGTTCATGGCCCATCCGCTGCTGGCGGCGATGGGCACGCCGGCCGCCTCGCTGCCATTGGCCGAGGCCTACCTGCAGATCATCTTCCTGGCGATGCCGACGCTGTATGCGTTCGCCTTCCTCACCGCCGCGCTGCGCGGTGCCGGTGACTCGCGCACGCCGTTCCGTTTCCTGATGGTGTCGGTGGCACTGGACATCGTGCTGAACCCGGTGCTGATCTTCGGCATGGGGCCGTTCCCCGCGCTGGGCATTGCCGGCTCGGCCTGGGCCACGCTGGTCGCGCAGACGCTGTCGCTGGCCGGCCTGCTGCTGTACATGCGGCACAAGCGCCACACCCTGTGGCTGGGCCGCGCCGACATGCGGCTGTTCAAGCTCGACCTGACCATCCTGAAAGCGCTGGTGCTCAAGGGCGTGCCGATGGGCCTGCAGATGGTGCTGATCTCGCTGTCGGTGATCCTGCTGATGACCATGGTCAACCAGTACGGCACCGACACCGCCGCCGGTTACGGCGCTTCCCTGCAGCTGTGGAACTACCTGCAGATGCCAGCGATGGCGATCGGTGCGGCGTGCTCTTCGATGGCGGCGCAGAACGTCGGTGCGCAGCGCTGGGACCGCGTACGCGGCACCGCACGCCAGGGCGTGCTGTTCAATTTCCTGCTGACCGGCGCGCTGATCCTGCCGCTGGTGCTGTTCGATCGCCAGCTGCTGGCGCTGTTCCTGCCGCCGACCAGCCAGGCGCTGGACATTGCCCGTCACCTCAACCACGTGGTGATCGGCTCGTTCCTGTTCTTCGGCGTCAGCTTCGTGATCTCCGGCGTGGTGCGCTCCACCGGCGCGGTGATCCCGCCGCTGCTGATCCTGGCGGGTTCGCTGTGGGGCGTGCGCGTGCCGTTCGCCGAGCTGCTGCAGCCGTATTGGGGCGCCGATGCGATCTGGTGGAGTTTCCCGGTCAGCTCGCTGGTGTCGATGCTGCTGTCGTTGGCGTATTACCGCTGGGGCGGCTGGCGCAAGGCGAAGATGATCAGCAAGCCCTCGCACGCCCAGGAACTGGCCACGCCGTCGGAAATTCCGGCCTGCCCGCCGTCGCCGGTGGCCGACCCGGATGCCGCACCGCTGCGGTAGTGCCGGCCGCTGGCCGGCAACCTCATGGGCCAGTGAACGCCACGGTAGTGCCGGCCGCTGGCCGGCAACCTCACACCTCTCCAGCAGCATCGCGGCACAGCCGGCCAGCGGCGCCGGCTCTACCGCTTCTTCTTCGCCGCGTTGAACATGGCCGCCGCGCGCATCAACGCCTTGAACGCGGCGGCATCCGGCATCGCGCCTTCATGGATATCGATCGCGCGCCGCGTGTTGCCCTCCAGGCTGGCGTTGAACAGGCCTTTGGGGTCGGCCAGCGCCGCGCCATTGGCAAACGTCAGCTTCACCGCCTGCTTGTAGGTCTCGCCGGTGCACAGGATGCCGTTGTGCTCCCACACCGGTGTACCCCGCCATTTCCAGGTTTCCTGCACGTCGGGCAGCGCCTCATGGATCAACGCACGCACGCGTGCCAGCGCTTCGCCACGCCAGTCGCCCAGTTCGGCGATGCGCGCATCGATCAGTTCGGCGGCCGGGGTTCCGGCATCGGCCGGGTTGGGTGCATGCGTGGCCATCAGCGGCTCTCGTCGGCAAGGAGATCAGAACGGTGGGCTTACATGTGTTCGCCGGGCAATGCCGCGGCCTGGCGCACCCAGTCAAGAAACCGGGCTTCATCCAGTACGCCATCCTGTGCAATGTGCAGGTAGCGCGTATCGGCACTCCTGGACGGCTCCGGCGGCACCGGTTTCAGCGCAGCGCCGCGGAAGAACGCCACCTTGATATAGCGGGTGAAGCAATGGAAGCTGAGAAACCAGCCTTCGCCCGCGGCCACCGCATACATCGGCGAGTTCCACTTCACCGCCTTGTGCACCCCAGGTACGGCCTGTTCGACCAGCGCATCCAGCCGTGCGCCGATCGGCCGCTTCCAGTCCGGCATCGCCGCGATATAGGCCTGTACCGTGGCATCGCCCTCGCCCTTGGCGATCTGCGGATTACCGCCTGACAACAGCTTGGGCGCAGCGGAAGGTGCGGTTCGCTTGGCAGGCATCGCACGGCACGTCCATCGGGATGATGCCGGCAGCCTACCGCGGCCTGTGCCGGGCGGTCACGGCGCAGTGCGCCATCGGCTCAGTCCGCCTGCCCCGCGCGGAACTGGCGCCACTCCGGTAATTTGCGGTGACGGCGCAGCGAGCGCATCAAGCCGGCCATCACCACGCCGAACAGCGCACCAGCCAACAGGCCGGCCGCCAGCAGCAAGGCCAGCGGACGCTCGCTGCCCTGCCACAGCATCAGCCACATCAGCGCGGTCCAGAACAGCCCGAACAACAGGCCCTGCACCAGCGCATTGGTACCGAAGCCGGCCAGGATCGGCGGTGGCAGTGCGATGCCCATGCGCCACAGCAGGCGATGCAGCAACGGCGCCGACTGCACACGCGCCAGTCCCTTGCCGTCGAGGAAGCGCAACGCCGACTGGATCACGGCGGGATAGCGCGGGTTGATGTCGTTCATCACCTGATCGTGGCCGATGCGATGCCGGAAACGCAAACGGCCACCCGAAGGTGGCCGTCGCGGCAACAACCGAAGTTGTTTATCAGGCCTTTTCGGCCAGACGGGCAGCCTTGGCGGCAGCAGCGGCAGCCAGGTCTTCCTTGATGCGGGCAGCCTTGCCTTCCAGGCCACGCAGGTAGTACAGCTTGCCGGCGCGGACCTTACCACGACGCTTCACTTCGACCGAGTCGATGATGGCGCTGTGGGTCTGGAACACGCGCTCGACGCCGTAGCCGTGCGAGATCTTGCGCACGGTGAACGAGGAGTTCAGGCCGGCGTTCTTGGTGGCGATGACGACGCCTTCGTAGGCCTGCACGCGCTCGCGGCTGCCTTCCTTCACCTTCACGTTGACGACAACGGTGTCGCCCTGGCTGAACTTCGGCAGTTCACGGGTGATCTGGGCGGATTCGAATTCCGCGACGATGGACTTGTTCAGCTTGCTCATGGGTTACACCGATTCTTGTTCGGGTGGGCGTGTCATGTAGACAACGTGGGCTCATGCAGTCACCGGACTGTGCTGCACGTTTGTTGTGGGTACTGCGCGCGCCGGCCTGGGCTGGCGGTAATTGGCCATGATAGCCGATAAAGCCGGCCCTGCGCTAGGGGTCGGCCTTCTGTTTCTGGGCCTGACGGCCCTGTTCCAGCAGCGTGCGGTCGGCCTTGCCCAGGGCCTGTTCATCCAGCAGGTCCGGGCGCCGCTGGGCGGTACGGACCAGCGACTGCTGGCGGCGCCACGCGGCGATGGCCGCATGGTTGCCTGAGCGCAGCACGTCCGGCACGTCGCCCAGAGGGTGCTGGGCCGGCTGGCTGTAGTGCGGACAGTCGAGCAGGCCCAGATCACCTTCGAAGCTGTCCTGGGCCGCTGATTCAGCGTCATTCAGGGCCCCGTCCTGCAGGCGGGCCACGGCGTCGATGATGACCGCCGCACCCAGCTCGCCACCCGACAGCACATAGTCGCCGAGGGAGATTTCCTCGTCGACATTGGCTTCCAGGAAACGCTCGTCGATGCCCTCGTAGCGGCCACAGAGCAGGACCATGCGCGGCAACGCCGCCAGTTCCCGCACCTTGGCCTGAGTCAACGGCGCCCCCTGCGGGCTGAGATGGATCACCCGCGCCGGGGTCGGATCAGCATCGCGGATCGCCTGCAGGCAGGCCTGCAACGGCTCGATCAGCATCACCATGCCCGGGCCGCCACCGAATGGACGGTCGTCCACCCGGCGGTAGTTGCCTTCGGCGTAATCACGGGGATTCCAGCCATGCAGGCTGAACAACCCCTTCTCCTGCGCGCGCCCGACCACGCCCAGTCCAGCGGACTGGGCGAGGAACTCGGGGAACAGGGTGATGACGTCGAAACGCATGCTCACACTCAGAACTCGGGATCCCAGTCGACCACGACCAGGTTGGCCTCGAAATCGACCGACTTGACGAAGTCCGGCTGCACGAACGGGATCATCCGCTCGCGGTCACCCCGGACCACCACCACGTCGTTGGCGCCGGTGCTGAACAGGTGCGAGACCTGGCCCAGGGCAACGCCCTCGGTGGTCTTCACGTCCAGGCCTTCCAGGTCCACCCAGTAATACTCATCGGGCTTCGGCGGTGGCAGGGCACTGCGGGCCACGTAGATCTCGGTGCCGCGCATCGCTTCGACGGTATCGCGGTCCTCGACGCCGGGGAACCGGGCGACCAGGTGCTTGCCACTGTCGCGGCCACGCACACCTTCAATCGTGGTTTCCACGCCGGACGGGCTGCGCACGATCCACGGCTGGTAACGGAAAATGGCGGAACGTGGCTCGGTCCAGGACTCGAGCTTGATCTCGCCGCGCACACCAAAAGCGCCGACAACCCTGCCCAGCAGGATGCGGCGCTCGATATCTTTCATCTGCTTCAACCAAGAGGGCCACGCCGAAGCGTGGCCCGTCAGGATCAGGCCGCAGCGGCCTGGGACTTGGTCGCTTCCTTGATCAGGTTGCGGACCTTGTCGGTCGGCTGGGCGCCGTTCTTGACCCAATGGTCAACGCGGGCCAGGTCCAGCTCGATGCGCTTCTCGCCGCCCTGGGCGACCGGGTTGTAGAAACCAACGCGCTCGATGTTGCGGCCGTCGCGCGCACTGCGCACGTCGGTGACGATGATGTGGTAGAACGGACGCTTCTTGGCGCCGCCGCGGGTCAGTCGAATCTTGACCATGGTGTTTTTCCTATTGCCCAGTCGCCAGGATGGCGAGGTAAGCGGGCGATTATAGCGGTAGAGTCCGGCCGAGCCAACCCCCGGGGGGGGCTGGGGTCAGATCCCTTTTGCGGCGCAAAAGGGATCTGACCCCAGCCCCTGCCAAGCTACCGCCGCCAGCACCGCCCTGCCCTGTTCAGCCAGCGCCTGCGAGCTTGGCAGGAGATGCCCGTCGATGGCCTCCAGCGCCCACAGGCCGCTGGCGTTGCAGGCAAAAGCGGCCTTCACACTGCCCAGTTCAGCCAGCGCCAACGGCCGCGCCAACTGCGTATCGGGCCAATGCCGCTTCAGCAGCGCTTCGGCCGTACCGCGCAGGGCCGGCGCCTGCGGCCAGAGCAGCCGTTCACCATCGTGCACGGCCAGGTTCCAGGTGCTGCCTTCACTCACGTCGCCATCAGCGGTCACGAACAGCACATCGTCGAATCCTTCGGCCATCGCCGCGCGGCGCTCGGCGAACAGGCCAAACGTGCCCACGTGCTTGATCCGCGGCATTTCGCGCTGCCAGAGCACACTGCGCACGCGCTTGGGCGCGACCAGGGCCACCGGCGCTGATACTGCCACCAGCACGTCCACCGGCACCGCCGCCAGCGGGTTGCGGAAATCGAACCGGCGCGAGTACACCGTCACCCGCAGCGAGGCATCGGCCAGGCCGGCCTGCTGCAGGGCCTGTGCCATCCAGGTCTGTACCTGCACCGTATCCAGCTCGCTGCCGAACAGTGCACGCGTCGCCTGTGACAGCCGCGCCAGATGCAGGTCCAGTCCCTGCACCGCGTGGTCGCGCACCTGCAGCGAGGTGAAATGGCCGTAGTTGACCAGCGCCGGCAGCAGATCCTCGACCTGTGCCGGCAGGCCGTTGCAGGTCACCGTCATCGCAGCAGCGCCTGCGCCTGGCTCCACATGCCGCGCAGCACGTCGGCGGCCGGCTGTGCCGGCGCCATCCACGCCGACTGCCCGGCCCAGGCCTGCATCGCCGCCAGGCGGTTTTCCTGCGCGGCCTGCTTGCGCATCGGCGCGGTCAGCCCGCGCTGCACCGGGTACGGGCGTGGCGGCGGGGCGCCTTCTGCGGCAGCGGCGCGCACATAGGCGGTCGCCAGGCCGCGGCCCAGGCGGCCGCTGAAAGCGCGGGTCGGCCAGGTGTCTTCCGGTTCGCTGGCGGCCAGCCCATCGGCCCACGCCGAGGCGATCGCGGCTTCGGGCGTGCGCAGGAACGCGGTGCCGATCTGCACCGCGCTGGCCCCCAGCGTGAGCGCGGCCGCGATACCGCGGCCATCGGCGATACCGCCGGCGGCAATCACCGGGATCTGCAGGTGATCGGCCAGGCGCGGCAGCAGCGCGAACAGGCCGACCAGCTGGCGCTCGGCCATCGCCGGATCGAACGCACCGCGATGGCCGCCCGCTTCCATGCCCTGCGCCACCACCGCATCGGCACCGGCGTCCTGTGCTGCACGCGCTTCGGACAAGGTGGTCGCGCAGGCGATCCAGGCAATGCCGGCATCCTTCAACTGCTGCACGTGGCGCGGCAGCAACACACCCATGATGGTCGAGGCCACCGCCGGGCGTGCGGCCAGCAGTGCGGCGAACTGTTCTTCGAAGTCGGCGGGCGTGGCATCGGCGGCGCTGGCCGGCACGTCCGGGCCCCACTGCGTCAGGAAGGCGCGGCTGGCAGCCTCGGCGGCAACGTCACGGGTCGGCACCGGATCCGGCACCCACAGGTTCACCTGCGCCGGGCCATTGGAAGCGGCGCGGAAGTCATCCATCCAGCGGCCGATATCGGCGGCCGGCGACAGCACCGCACCCATCGCGCCCATGCTGCCGGCATTGGCCAGCGCGGCCGACAGCGGCACCGGGCAGGCACCGGCCATCGGTGCCAGCAGGATCGGAAGCTGCAATGAAAAACGCCGACAGAAGGTGTCGGCGCGTTCAAGAATCGGCGATGCATTCACGCGACATACCTGTTGGAGAAGTCGCCATCCAGCATACGCCAGTCATTGTGACCGGGCCCGCGTCGCAATGCGCGCCGGCCCCGTCGCTGCATCAACGGAACGGCATGCCGCGGCCGCCCATGGCGCCCATCATGCCCTTCATGCTGCGCAACATGCCCTTCATGCCGCCGCCGGCCATCTTGCTCATCATCTTTTCCATCTGCATGTACTGCTTCATCAGCTTGTTGACGTCAGCCGGCGTCACGCCCGAGCCCTTGGCGATGCGCGCGCGGCGCGAGCCGTTCAGCAGGTTCGGGTTGCGCCGTTCCTTCTTGGTCATCGAGCTGATGATGGCGATCATGCGCGGCACTTCCTTGCCCTGGCTGACCTGCTGCTTCAGATGGTCGGGGATGTTGCCCAGGCCCGGCAGCTTGTCCATCAGGCCGCCGATGCCGCCCATGTTCTGCATCTGCTCGAGCTGGTCACGCATGTCGTTCAGGTCGAACTTCTTGCCCTTGGCGACCTTCTCGGCCAGCTTGGCCGCCTTGTCCTTGTCGACCTGCTGCTCGACCTGCTCGACCAGCGACAGCACGTCGCCCATGTCGAGGATGCGGCTGGCGATACGGTCCGGGTGGAACACGTCCAGGCCTTCCGGCTTTTCGCTGACGCCGACGAACTTGATCGGCTTGCCGGTGATGTAGCGCACGCTCAGCGCGGCACCGCCACGGGCGTCACCGTCGGTCTTGGTCAGCACCACGCCGGTCAGCGGCAGGGCGTCGCCGAAGGCCTTGGCGGTGTTGGCCGCGTCCTGGCCGGTCATGGCGTCGACCACGAACAGGGTTTCGGCCGGGTTCACCGCAGCGTGCAGGGCCTTGATCTCGGCCATCATCGCTTCGTCGATGGCCAGGCGGCCGGCGGTATCGACCAGCAGCACGTCGACGAACGACTTGCGCGCGTCGTCGATGGCGGCACGGACGATGGCTTCCGGCTTCTGGTCGGCACTGGACGGGAAGAACAGCACGCCGACCTGCTCGGCCAGGGTCTTCAGCTGTTCGATCGCGGCCGGACGGTAGACGTCGGCCGAGACCACCATCACCTTCTTCTTGCGCTTTTCCTTCAGGTGCTTGGCCAGCTTGCCCACCGTGGTGGTCTTGCCGGCGCCCTGCAGGCCCGCCATCAGGATGATGGCCGGCGCGGGCACATTGAGGTTCAGGTCGCTGGCTTCGGCGCCCATCACCGCGGTCAGCTCGTCGCGCACGACCTTGATCAGCGCCTGGCCCGGGGTCAGCGACTTCAGCACTTCCTGGCCAACCGCTCGTACCTTGATGCGCTCGATCAGGGCCTGCACCACCGGCAGCGCAACGTCGGCTTCGAGCAGCGCGATGCGCACTTCGCGGGTCGCCTCGCGGATGTTCTCCTCGGTCAGGCGGCCACGGCCACGCAGGCGCTCGATGGTGCCGGAAAGGCGCTGGGTCAGGGACTCGAACATGCGGCGCAACCTGTCTGAAAGCGGGGGACAATAAGGCAGACAGTATAACGGGTCCGGCTGTCTCCCCGGACTGCGGCCACGGGACCGTCGCCACCACCGCAGGGGTATGCGAAACTGCAACGATGACAATCGTTCTCATCGCCGTCCTGCTCTACCTGGCTGCCAGTGCCCTGCTGGTGCGCGCGCTCGGCCGCGATGAAACCACCGGCTCGCCCACCTGGCTGTGGCCGGCCCTGCCGGCGATGCTGCTGCATGGCAGCTACCACGTGATGGTGGCGATGCGCACCAACGGCGGGCCGGACATGCACTTTTTCGCCGCGCTGTCGCTGGTCGGCCTGGGCATGGCCTGGCTGACCTCGCTGGTCGGCGCACGAGGGCGGATGTCGGCGCTGGGCGTGGTGGTGTTCCCGCTGGCTGCCGTGCTGCTGCTGGCCTACCACGGCTACGGCCACGAACCGAGCAAAGTGCTGGGCTGGCGCCTGGCCAGCCACGCCTGGCTGGCGCTGCTGGCCTACGCCACGCTGAGCATCGCCGCGCTGCTGGCAATCATGCTGTGGCTGCAGGAACGCGCACTGCGTCGCCGCGAGTTCCGGCCGTGGCTGCGGGCGCTGCCGCCGCTGGCCGACCTGGAATCACTGCTGTTCCGGGTGATCATCGTCGGCTTCGCGCTGCTGACCCTGACCCTGGTCACCGGCGTGCTGTTCGTCGATGACCTGCTGGCACAGAAGCTGGTGCACAAGACCGTGCTGAGCGTGCTGTCGTGGGTCGTGTTCGGCGTGCTGCTGGTCGGCCGCCGCCGCTACGGCTGGCGCGGCATGAAGGCGGTGCACTGGACGCTGGCGGCAATGCTGTTGCTGCTGCTGGCGTTCTTCGGCAGCCAGTTCGTGATCGAACTGGTGTTCGGGCATACGCGATAGAAGCGTGCCGACCAACGGTCGGCACCCACCCAACATCACCTGGTAGTGCCGGCCGCTGGCCGGCAACTGGACCGCACCCTGCGTGGATGCTGCCGCCGGTCAGGGCACCGGCTGCGCCAGGATCTTCCGCACCGAACGGCCGCTGTTGGTGAGGATGTCATCGACCTGCCAGCAGCCCTGGCCCTGGCGCACCATCGGCAACCGGGTCACGTAGGCCTTCTTCCAGACCAAATAGCGCATTTCTACCTGGCCGGTGGTCGCCGAGGCCTCTTTCCAGCTGTAACGCACGGGGCTGTCGATGTCGCCATCCTGCGCATCCAGCCACGGATCGGAATCGATCGTGCAGATGCCCTCCTCGCGCTGCTGGCAGGCACGCTCATCACGCAGCGCCTTGCCGAAGGCCGCGCTGACCAGCGCGGCCGGCGGATCCAGCAGATCACCGTTGCCAGTCGTCGCCTCGTAGAAGGCGCGGGCCACAGCCGCAGGCTCCCGGCAGGCGGGAGCAGCCTGCACGGTGGGGGCCAGCAGCAGCCCGGTGATCACGAGCATCCCTGTCTTTCGCATGTATTTCTCCTTGAGGGAGTGCCGGCCGCTGGCCGGCACTACAGGATATCCCGGTGCTGCCGGCCAGCGGCCGGCACTACCCGATACCCGGCTTACAACCCGTAACGCTCGATCACGTCCAGGTGCGGCTGGCGATCCTGGTTGCAGGCTTCGGCCAGGCGCAGCCAGCAATGCGGATGCGGCCACGTCGCGGTCTGCTGCTGGAGGAAGCGGTGCAGCGCCAGCGGTGCATGGTCCTGCGGCTGGGCCACGGTGAACAGCAGGCCGGGCAGCGTGCCGTCTTCCACATCGGGGTCGGTGACGGTGTAGTCCGGGCGGCTGTGCGACCACACCTTCCAACCCTGTGCTTCGGCCGCCTCGACGAAGACGTTCCAGGCCTCTTCGCCCGGGTGCGCGCCATCGATCATCCAGCTGCGGGCGTAGCCGCCGCGTTCCAGCACATGCACCTGCGCATAGGTCGGGATGAAATGCTCGCGTGCTTCCTCCTCCTCGGGTGCCGGATGCACCAGCGCGGCATCGAACACCACCCAGTCGCCCACCTGCTGGGCGCGGTTGGAAGGCGCGTTCTCGACGATGCGCGCGGTCACCGGTCCGCTGCGACGGGCGTAGTACTCCATCGGCTCACCGTTCTCTTCGCTGCGGATGATCACCCAGCCCCACGGCTCTTCGACCACGCCTTCCTGGCTGGACAGCTCCATGCCGATCGCCTTCGCCGAGCGACGCACGGCGTCCCAATCCCGCGCCGCGCTGGCGGCACTCATGTGGTCCCAATGCGCGGCATTCGGCTCTTCCAGCAATTCAACCAGCTGCGCATAGCAGGCCTGTGCTTCGCTGAAGCGGCCGGTTTCCATGTACATGCGCGCCAGCGTGCCGCGCGCGCCGTGCGAGCCCGGAGACAGCTCCAGAAGGGATCGGGCCGCCTGCTCCAGCGCCGGCCAGTCGGACACGCGGCGGGCACGCTGCACCTCGCACCAGTGCGCGAACACCGGCACGCTGCCACGGTAGAGATCGGCCAGCTGGCGCAGGCCATCGTCGTCGCCCTGCTCGGCCAGCCAGCGCATCAGCGTGTAGGCCGCGGGACCATCGTGCTGCGCATGGCCGCGTACGAACCGCCACAGCAGCGCGCGCGCCTCGGGCTGTGCGCCGCAGGCATTGAGTGCGCTGGCCGCCATCTCGGCCAGCGCCTCGTCATCGGGCAACTCGGCATGCGCCTGCAGCAACCACTGCGCTTCGCGCTCGGGATCGCGCGACTGGTTCTGTTCGCCCTGCGCGTCCAGCCATGCCAACAGCTCGCCCGCCGGCGCCGGCAGCGGTGCGACATCCGGCAACGCGTCGATGCGCGCGGCCAGGCCGGCCACCAGCGCCGCAGCACCACGATCCTGGCGCAGCTGCGCCAGATGGGTGCGGGCCAGTTCCAGCTGCCGCAGTGCCACCCAGCGCGCGCCACGCTGCAGTGCCAGCTCCAGGCTCAGCGCTGCCACTTCGATCAGCAGGCGATGCGATCCGACCCGGGCAAAGTGCTCGATGATCGTGTTGAAGCGCGTGCCCAGATCCCAGGTATTGCGCGCAGGATCCCGCTGGCAGAGCGCGGCGGCGGTGTTGGCCCACAGGCGCCAGTAGTTCGGAGTCAGCTCGCTCCACGGCACCAGCTGCTGCAGCGCCTCTTCGTCGCGGCCCAGCTGGGCCAGCGCCCAGGCCTTGGACAGGCGGCGCGGCACCGTGCAGTTGGCCGGCTCGTATTCTCCGGACGCAGCAACTTCGGCCTCCCGCTTTTCGATCAGTGCCAGTGCCTCATCGGCACGGCCCATTCCCAGCAGGATCTTGATCTGCATCTCCGGGAAGCTGTCGAACACTTCCTTGCCACAGGCCTCCACGGCATCGGCCTGCGCCTGCAGGTAATCCAGCGCCGCCTGGCCACGACCATCATCGAGCAGCGCATCGGCCTTCTCGCAGCTCAGGCACTGGAAACAGGCCCAGCTCGGGTCGATGCGACCCAGTGTTTCATCGCAGACCTCGATGCGCTCGGGCACCCAGCCCGGGCCATCGATGTTGCCATAGCAGGCAGCCAGATCCTGGGTCACGCAGATCGACTGCGGGCATTCCAGCGTGTCCTCACGGTGCGCACGTTCGAACAGCGCCACCGCTTCGCCCAGCGCGCTCTCGCCTTCGACGCGGTTGCCGACGCGGTTGCGCAGCGCCCAGTGGCCGACATAGACGTCGACCCACGGGTTGTCCAGCGCCTTGCCCAGCGCACGCGCTTCGGGCAGCAATGCATCGACGCGGTCGATCTGCAGTTCACTCACCTCGTCGGCGAGACGGTTCAGCAGGTGCGCGTTCTGCGCCTGGCCGGCCTGGCGCAGGTCACCCTGCAGTTTTTCGACCCAGTTCCAGATGTCCATGGGGTAAGTGCTCCTGTCTAGCAAAGGCTGGATGAGAAGGTACGGTGCTCAGCGCAGCATCTGCTGCAGGGCACCGGCAATATCGGTAAAGGCGCCGTTGAGATCCGGGCCGGGCGTAGCGTTCGCGCGTGCCAGCGGGCGGCCCTGCGCGGCGACGATGATCTTCAGTGAGCGCAGCAGACGGGCTGCGGCTTCGGCCTGTGGATGCCCCTCGCGCTGGGCGCGCAGCAGCGCCTGCACTGCCGGGTTGTCGAGATTGAGGTACAGCCGCGACGGCGCGCGCGACTCGATGCGTGCGGTGAACTGCCGGGCCAGGCGCAGCGCGGCCATCGACACGCGCTTGTCGTTCTCGTCGTCTTCCAGGCGCTGCTTCAGCTCGGCTTCGCGGTCGGGCACCACCACCACCGGCAGCGACTCGGGGCTGAAGCGTGCCGGCAGCAACTGTTCGCCGTCGCCCAGCTGCTCGCGCAGCCATGCCAGCTGCGCCTCGTCGAGGCTGTCATCGCTTCGGAACAGTGCACGGTTACCCTGCTCGGTCCCCAGTTCAACCAGGCGCAGGCCCTTGGCCTGGGCCCAGCGACGCAGGAACGGCACGACTGCATAGCGGTGGCCATGCGCGACCGGTACCCCCATCGCGCGGAACAGCATCTCCTCGAAGCCACCGCCATTGTCGAGAATCAAATGCACGGCACCACGCGCCGGCAGCGCACTGGCCGGCAGGTCGCCCTGCGAAGTCGGCACGCGCACGTGCTCCAACAGCAGGTCGAACAGGCGGTCATCGCACAGCGCCGCGCCCAGCAAGGCCTCATTATGGCGCGTGAGAACGCGTCGCCAGGCTTCCGGCTGCTGCCGTGCGACGTCGGCCAGGCCATCAATCAGCGCCTCCAGCAGCGCGTGCTGCACGGCCCGGTACTGGTCATCGCGCTGCAGGTCTTCGCGGCTGGCGGTGGGCGTCAGCCGCGAGGATTCGATCACCCCGCCGATGAAACCGGCCCACGGCGGCAGCAGGTCGCGCGCATCGTCGTCCAGCAGCATGCCGCGCACGAACACCGAAAGATTGCGGTTGTCACTGGTGCCGTAGGTAGCGCCATCCTGGACCCACAACAGGCCGGTGGCATCGCTGTCGCCATCCGCGCGCAGTGGCACGGTGACGATCGGCTCGAAATCGTGCTCGAAGCGCGCAGCGAACTGCAGCGCCTGGCGACGCGCCTGCACCGGATGCACGACGACGTCACCCTGGCTGCGCCACGGCGGCGGCTCGGGGTTGAGCGCCTCGGCCGCAGCACCAATGAAGATCGGCTCGGACAGCAGCGCGCAATAGCGGCCCAGCACCTCGTGCAGGCGCGCCTCGTTGGCCAGCGGCAGGAAATCCGGATGCAGCTCCAGTTCCACCTCGGTGCCAACCGCGCGCGCCGGCATTTCGCTGACGGTGTACTGCTCGGCATTGCTGGACACGTACAGATGACCCAGTTCCGGCGTCTGGTACGAGGTGGTACGCACGCTGACCCTGCGCGCCAGCACGAAGGCCGACAGGAACCCGAGGCCGAACATGCCGATCAGGCCTTCATCGTCCTCCCCGCCCTGGCGCAGGCCCCGGGTGTAGCCGACGCCCACGGTAGCCAGGTAGTCATGGATTTCCTGGCGGGTCAGGCCGGCACCGGTATCGGTGATGCGCAGCACGCCGGCAGCGGCATCGACCTGCACCGAGATGCGCGACGGCACTTCGATGCCAGGCTGCTCGATGCGGCGACGGATGATCGAGTCATGCGCGTTCTGCACCAGCTCACGCAGCGCCACCACCGGGGTGGAATACAGGTGCTTGCCCAGCACCGTCATCAATCCATTGAGATCGACCCCTGCGCGACGGATTTCGGCGTTGGGGGCGGTGAGCGTGGTGTCCTGCATGTAATCGTTTACTCCTGGGCACGGAAAGACGCCAGAGGGCGCCTTCGTCGAGCGGGAAAAACTAGCACAGGCAGGCTGACCGTTGCCGTATACGACGCTTGTAGAGGCAGAGCCCCGCGCATCACGCCGCGTCGATGGCCTCGGACAGGCGCTCCACCGCGATCACTTCCATGCCCTTCACCGAACCGCCCTTGGGCGCGTTGGCCTTGGGCACGATGGCGCGCTTGAAACCATGGGTGGCCGCCTCGCGCAGGCGGTCCTCGCCGTTGGGCACCGGGCGGATCTCGCCGGACAGGCCAACCTCGCCAAAGGCAATCGTCTTTTCCGCCAGCGGCCGGTCCTGCAGCGAGGACAGCACCGCCAGCAGCACAGGCAGGTCGGCCGCGGTCTCCTGTACGCGGATACCCCCGACCACATTGACGAACACGTCCTGGTCGCCGACCAGCACGCCGCCGTGACGGTGCAGCACGGCCAGCAACATGGCCAGGCGGTTCTGCTCCAGGCCGACCGCGACACGGCGCGGGTTCGACAACGGCGATGCATCGACCAGTGCCTGCACCTCCACCAGCAGGGGCCTCGTGCCCTCGCGGGTGACCATCACGCAGCTGCCCGGCTGATGGGTGCTGCCGCCGGACAGGAAGATGGCCGATGGATTGGAGACTTCCTTCAGGCCCTTGTCCCCCATCGCGAACACGCCCAGTTCGTTGACCGCACCGAAGCGGTTCTTGAACGCGCGCAGCAAACGGAAGCGGCTGCCGCTCTCGCCTTCGAAGTACAGCACCGCATCGACCATATGTTCGAGCACGCGCGGGCCGGCGATGCCGCCCTCCTTGGTCACGTGGCCGACCAGGAACACCGCGGTGCCGGTCTCCTTGGCGAAACGCACCAGCCGCGCCGCGCTCTCGCGCACCTGGCTGACCGAACCCGGCGCGGCGGTCAGGCTCTCGGTCCACAGGGTCTGCACCGAATCGGCCACGATCAGCCGCGGGCCCGCCCTGGAGGCATGCTGCAGGATCGACTCGACGCCGGTCTCGGCCAGCGCGTTGACCCCATCCAGTGGCAGTTCCAGCCGGTGCGCACGACCGGCCACCTGCGCCAGCGACTCCTCGCCGGTGACGTACAGCACCGGCAGTTCGGCCGCCATCTTTGCCACTGCCTGCAGCAGCAGGGTCGACTTGCCGATGCCCGGGTCACCGCCGACCAGCACCACCGCGCCCTCGACCAGGCCACCGCCGAGCACACGGTCGAACTCGCCGATGCCGGTGCTGACCCGGCGGTGCTCGGTCTGCTCCACGTCCTTCAGCGCAGTGATCTTCGCCGGATCGATCTTGCCCGCCCAACCCGCCCGGCGCGACGCCGGCGCCTTGGCCGCCGCCGCGCTCTCCAGCACGATTTCCGACAGCGAGTTCCAGGCGTTGCACTCGGTGCACTGGCCCTGCCACTTGCTGAATTCGGCGCCGCATTCATTGCAGACGTAGGCGGTGCGGGCTTTGGCCATCGGATGATTTCCAGCAACGGGAACAGGCGTGGCAGGATAGCCGAGCCGGGTCGCAGGTGCTGCGACCGCTCAAGTCCCGCCTGCCCGCGCCGATAGCTGTCGCGGGCGTGCGCCTTGCGGGCGCCCCCTCCCTCCCCCTCTGGATTCAACATGACTGGCAGTTACAGTCAGAGCCTGGTCGCCATCTCCCTGCTGGTGGCCATTCTTGCTTCGTACACGGCGCTGGACATGGCCGGCCGCCTGGCCACCGCCGAGGGCCGCGTGGCCCGCTGGTGGCTGGCCGGCGGCGCGGCGGCGATGGGCCTGGGTATCTGGTCGATGCATTTCATCGGCATGCTGGCCTTCGACCTGCCGATTCCGGTCGGCTACGACCTCGGCATCACCCTGTACTCGCTGGCCGTGTCGATCGGCGCCTCGGCCTATGCGCTGTGGCTGGTGTCGCGGTCCAGCCTGCCCTGGCGACGTCTGCTGGCCGGCGCCGTGCTGATGGGCCTGGGCATTGCCACCATGCACTACCTGGGCATGGCCGCGATGCGCATGCAGCCGGGCATCGACTATCACCCGGGCTGGTTCGCTGCCTCCATCGCGGTTGCCATCGGCGCCGCCGGTGCGGCGCTGTGGATTGCCTTCCGCCTGCGTGCCGAGCAGCGCAACACCACGCGCCTGCGCCTGCTCGCCTCACTGGTGATGGGCCTGGCCATCGTCGGCATGCACTACACCGGCATGGCCGCGGCGCGCTTCCCGGAGGGCAGCATCTGCGGCGCGGTCGGCAGCGGCGGCATCGACACGCGTTGGCTGGCGGTGCTGGTGATCGTCACCACGGTGGCGACCCTGGGCATCGCCCTGGTGGCCTCGCTGTTCGACCGGCAGATGCGCGTGCGCACCGGGCTGCTGGCCGATTCACTGGCACACGCCAACGACAGGCTGATCCAGGCCGCCCTGCACGACCCGCTGACCCAGCTGCCCAACCGCATGCTGCTGCAGGACCGCATCGAGCAGGCCATCGAGAAGGCGCGGCGGCGCAACCAGGCGGTGGCGGTGATGTTCTGCGACCTGGACGGCTTCAAGGCGGTCAATGATGCCTATGGCCACCAGCTCGGCGACCGTTTGCTGGTGGCAGTGGCGCAGCGCATCGGCGGCCTGCTGCGGCCGCAGGACACCTTCGCCCGCCTCGGCGGCGACGAGTTCGTGATCGTGCTGGCCATCGATGTTCCCGACGATGCAGTGGTGGTCGCCGAGCGGATCATCGCGGCGGCAGGCGAACCATTTCTGCTGGATGCAGCCGAGCTGCAGGTCAGCGCCAGCCTGGGCATCGCCCTGTATCCGGCTGATGCCGGCAACGAGCGCGAGCTGATGGCACACGCCGATGCCGCGATGTACCACACCAAGGAGACCGGCCGGAACGGCTATACGTTCTTCACCCCCTCGATGCAGCTCAGTGCCAACCGCCAGCTGCGCCTGCTGCAGGACCTGCGCAAGGCCATCGCCCGCGACGAGCTGGTGCTGCACTACCAGCCCAAGTTCCCTGCCGCCGGCGCACCGGCCACCGGCGCCGAAGCGCTGCTGCGCTGGCAGCATCCCGAGCTGGGCCTGCTGGCGCCGGATGTGTTCATTCCCATCGCCGAACGCAGCGGTCTGATCCTGCCGATCGGTGACTGGGTACTGGACCGTGCCTGTGCACAGCTGCGCGCGTGGCACGATGCCGGACATTCCGAATGGTCGATGGCGGTGAACCTGTCACCGTTGCAGTTCGCCTCGCCGGCGCTGCTGGACAGTGTGCGCGAGGTGCTGCAACGGCACCGCATCGAGCCGGCGTGCCTGACCCTGGAGATCACCGAGACCACGGCGATGAAGGACGTGGACGCCAGCCTGGCGATTCTCAACGACCTGACCGCGATGGGCGTGCACATTGCCATCGACGACTTCGGCACGGGCTATTCCAGCCTGCTCTACCTGAAGCGCATGCCTGCCACCGAACTGAAGATCGACCGCGCGTTCGTGCACGATCTGGAATGCAATGAAGAGGATGCCGCCATCGTCTCGTCGATCATCGCGCTGGGGCGCACCCTGCAGTTGCAGGTGGTGGCAGAGGGTGTGGAGACGCAGGCACAGCGCGAGTACCTGAGCGAACTGGGGTGTGATCAATTGCAGGGTTACCACCTGGGCCGACCGATGGACGCCGAGGAATTCCTGCGCCGGGTGGGGTGAGACCCCATCCACGCATGGCGTGGATCTCCTGGTAGAGCCGGCCGCTGGCCGCCTTCCCGCAATTGCCGGCCAGCGGCCGGCACTACCACCCTGTGCCGGCCATGCCAGGCGGGATGAGGCCGATGGCTTTGGGGTCGGATCCCTTGCTGCAGGCAAGGGCTCTGACCCCGTCCACGCATGGCGTGGATCCTGGTAGAGCCGGCCGCTGGCCGGCTTCCCGCAACTGCCGGCCAGCGGCCGGCACTACCCCCCTGTGCCGGCCATGCCGGGTGGGATGAGGCCGATGGCTTTGGGGTCGGATCCCTTGCCGCAGGCAAGGGCTCTGACCCCATCCCCGTACAGCGTGGATCTCATGTTAGAGCCGGCCGCTGGCCGGCTTCCCGTAATTGCCGGCCGGCGGCCGGCACTACCACCGCGCGTGCCATTCCCGGTGGGCGCGACAAACAAAAAGGCCGCCCGAGGGCGGCCTTTCTGCGTGGCAACGTCGCGCGGACGTCAGTGCATCATGTGCACGTTCATGTTGTGCATGACCCACAGGGTACCGACCACGATGATGCCGATCACCACCACGGTGAAGGCCGCAGCGTTGACGTTCCAGCGGCTTTCCGAAGAGCGGTCCAGGTGCAGGAAGAACACCAGATGGACCAGCATCTGCAGCACCGCGGTGATGGCGATGACCACACCGTTGACGGTGCGCGAGAAATCGCCCGACATCACCATCCAGAACGGGATGACGGTCAGCACCACCGCCAGCACGAAGCCGATCAGGTACGACTTCACGGTGCCATGGCTTTCGCCGCCGGTGCCGTGGTCGTGTGCATGGTTGTCATGTGCCATTACAGCGCTCCATTGAGGTAGACGACGGAGAACACGCCGATCCAGATCAGGTCCAGGAAGTGCCAGAACAGGCTCAGGCACGCCATGCGGGTCTTGTTGGTCGGGGTCAGGCCGTACTTCTTCAGCTGCACGAACATCACCAGCAGCCACAGCAGGCCGGCGCTGACGTGCAGGCCGTGGGTACCGACCAGGGCGAAGAACGCCGACAGGAAGGCACTGCGGTCCGGACCGTAGCCCTGGTGGATCAGGTGCTGGAACTCCCACACTTCCATGCACATGAAGCCGAAGCCCAGCAGCCAGGTGATGCCCAGCCACAGGTACATCTGGCCCATCTGCTTGCGGTGCATGGCGATCATGCCCAGGCCGAAGGTCAGCGACGAGGTCAGCAGCAGCGCGGTTTCCCATGCCACGAACGGCAGTTCGAACAGGTCCTTCGCGGTGGGGCCACCATCGGTGCCGCCTGCCAGCACCACGTAGGTGGCGAACAGCGAGGCGAAGATGAGGCAGTCGCTCATCAGGTACACCCAGAAACCGAAGACGGTGTTGCCGCCGGTGTCGTGGTGCTCGTGGTCGTCATGGCCATGGGCCGCCGCATGCGCGGCGTGCCCGTGGCTCAGGGTCGAGGTATTGGTGCTCATGCCTTCAGCTCCGACTTCACCAAGCCCTGGGCTTCCAGGTGCTTGCGGTGTTCGTTCTCGATGCGTTCCACCTCGGCGGCCGGGACCCAGTAGTCCACGTCCTGGTCGAAGGTGCGGTAGATGAACGTGGCGATCATGCCGACGAAGCCGACGATGGCCAGCCACCAGATGTGCCAGATCATCGCGAAGCCGAACACCAGGCTGAAGGCACCGATGACAACGCCCGTGCCGGTGTTGCGCGGCATGTGGATGTCGGTGTACTTGGCCGGCTTCGGCCAGGCTTCACCACGCTGCTTGCGCTCCCAGAAATCGTCCAGTTCGGTGACTTCCGGCAGGGTGCCGAAGTTGTAGAAGGCCGGCGGCGAAGAGGTTTCCCACTCCAGCGTACGGGCATCCCACGGGTCGCCGGTCAGGTCGACGGTCTTCTTGCGGTCGCGGATCGACACGGCCACCTGGATGATCTGGCACAGGATGCCGGCACCCACGATGAAGGCACCTGCGGCGGCGATCAGCAGCAGCGGCTCGTAGGCCGGGTTGACGGTGCTCTGCAGGCGACGGGTCATGCCCATGAAGCCCAGCACGTACATCGGCATGAAGGTCACGTAGAAGCCGATGAACCAGCACCAGAACGCGCACTTGCCCCAGAACTCATTGAGGCGGAAGCCGAACATCTTCGGCCACCAGTAGGTGATGCCGGCGAACATGCCGAACACCACGCCGCCGATGATGACGTTGTGGAAGTGGGCGATCAGGAACAGGCTGTTGTGCAGCACGAAGTCGATGGCCGGGATCGCCAGCATCACGCCGGTCATGCCGCCGATGACGAAGGTGACCATGAAGCCGATGGTCCACAGCACCGGGGTGGTGAAGTGCACGCGGCCGCGGAACATGGTGAACAGCCAGTTGAAGATCTTCACGCCGGTCGGGATCGAGATGATCATCGTCGTGATGCCGAAGAAGGCATTGACGTTGGCACCCGAGCCCATGGTGAAGAAGTGGTGCAGCCACACGATGAACGACAGCACGCCGATGCAGGCGGTGGCGTAGACCATGCCCTTGTAGCCGAACAGCGCCTTGCGCGAGAAGGTCGCGATGACTTCGGAGAACACACCGAACGCCGGCAGGACCAGGATGTACACCTCCGGGTGACCCCAGATCCAGATCAGGTTGATGTACAGCATGGCGTTGCCGCCACCGTCATTGGTGAAGAAGTGCGTACCCAGGTAACGATCCAGGGTCAGCAGCACCAGGGTGATGGTCAGCACCGGGAAGGCAGCGACGATCAGCACGTTGGTCACCAGGGCGGTCCAGGTGAACACCGGCATCTGCATCAGCTTCATGCTGGGGGTACGCATCTTCAGGATGGTGATGAAGAAGTTGATACCGCTCAGCGTGGTACCCAGGCCTGCGACCTGTAGACCCCAGATGTAGTAGTCCATGCCGACGCTTGGACTGTATTCGATGCCCGACAACGGCGGGAACGCCAGCCAGCCGGTGGCAGCGAACTCACCGATCCACAGCGACAGCATGATCAGCACAGCGCCCGACACGAACAGCCAGAAGCTGAGCGAGTTGACGAACGGGAACGCGACGTCGCGCGCACCGATCTGCAGCGGCACGGCCAGGTTCATCAGGCCGGTGATCAGCGGCATCGCCACGAAGAAGATCATGATCACGCCGTGGGCGGTGAAGATCTGGTCGTAGTGGTGCGGCGGCAGGTAACCCTCGGACCCGCCGACGGCAAGCGCCTGCTGGGTACGCATCATGATCGCGTCGGAGAAGCCGCGCAGCAGCATGATGAAGGCGACGATGAGGTACATCACGCCGATCTTCTTGTGATCCACCGAGGTGAACCACTCCTTCCACAGATAGCCCCACAGCTTGAACTTGGTGATCAGGGCCATGACGCCCAGGCCACCCAGCACCGCGCCGACCAGGGTGGTCAGCACGATCGGATCGTGGGGGATCGACTCAAGAGAGAGTTTTCCCAACATGTTCATTCTCCCGAACCCGCGTGGCCAGCATGGCCAGCGTGTTCGTGTTCGGTGGCATCCAGGTTTTCACCCGATTCCTTGGAATCATGCGCGTCACTGGGGGCATGCCCCTCGTGCGCTTCATGGCTGGCGGCATCGGCAGCGGCGGCACCGGCGTGCGAGTGCTTCATGCCGTAATGCTTGTTGTCGCCCATGTGCTTGGCGATGACCCAGTCGAACAGGCCTTCTTCGGTCTTGCCGAAGTAGGTGACCGGATACCACTCGGCGTTGCGTGCTTCACCCAGGGCCTTGAACGAGGCCTTGTCCAGGGTCTGCTCACCGGCACGGACCTGGTCCAGCCACTGGCGGTATTCGGCATCGGTGACCGAGTAGGCGGTGAAGTGCATCTTGGCGAAGCCTGCGCCACTGTAGTGCGAGGACATGCCCGGGAATTCACCGGTCTCGTTGGCGATCAGGTGGAGCTTGGTCTCCATCGCAGCCATCGAGTAGATCATGCTGCCCAGGTGCGGGATGAAGAAGGCATTCATCACCGAATCGGACGTGATCTTGAAGTTCAGCGGCGTGTTGACCGGGAACTTGATTTCGTTGACGACCGCCACCTTCTCTTCCGGATAGATGAACAGCCACTTCCAGTCCAGCGAGATCGCCTCGATGGTGACCGGCTTGACGTCCGATTCCAGCGGACGATACGGGTCCAGCGCGTGCGACGAACGCCAGGTCAGGACCGCCAGCACCAGCACGATCATGCAGGGAATGGACCACACCACCACCTCGATCGCCGTCGAGTGGGACCACTTCGGCTCGTAACGGGCCTTGGTGTTGGAGGCGCGATACTTCCACGCGAAGGTCAGGGTCATGATGATGACCGGGATGACGACCAGCAGCATGAGCACGGTGGCCGTGATCAGCAGGGTCTTCTCATCCTGGCCGATCTGGCCCTTCGGACTGAGGATGGCCACGGCATCGCAGCCGGTGAGCATCACCAGCAACGACAGCAGCAGGCCCGGGCGCAACCAGCGCCCAAGGGTTTTCAACGGAATCATCGGTCGATCCAATTGCGAGGGAATGCCGTTCCCCGTCCTGCCTGTTCCGGCCAAAGCCGGTCCCACCGGTCCGGAAGACAGGTAGGGAGGTGGGTCGAGTCAGCCTTTCAATTTTAGGCCGTCACCCACCATTTAAGAAAGGCATTGACATTGATCGAGCGCAGGAAAGGCCCGATTCTGGCTGCGACACGTTGTCGCACCGCGCGGGCATGACGGGGCGCATGACCCAGGGCGGCATTCCGGCCCTGGACGTTCGCGGGCCGTTCGCCCTCGTTCGGCAAAGTCACCTGAATCGGTTCAGGCGTGCTGACGGGTGCCTAGCATGGGATGCTCGGCACAGGAGGAAGACCCCGATGGACAAGATCGACTTCAAGAAGCGCGACCGGGCACTCTATCACCCGCCCACCGGCCAGTTCGTACCGGTCGATGTACCGCCCCTGCCCTACCTGATGGTCGATGGCCGCGGCGACCCGAACACCGCCCCGGCCTACCTGCAGGCGGTGCAATGGCTGTACTCGGTGAGCTATGCATTGAAGTTCGCCCTGAAGGCCGGGGGCCAGGACTACGTGGTGCCACCGCTGGAAGCGCTTTGGACCGCCGAGGATCCGTCGAGCTTTGTGGCACGCCGCAAGGATGAGTGGAGGTGGACGGCGATGATCCGCACGCCGGATGGGATCAGTCCAGCGCAGTTGGAGGCTGCCATTGCCAAGGCGGCGAAGAAACTGGGCGACGTTCCAGCCAGCCTTCGCCACGAAATTCTCGAAGAAGGCCTCTGCCTGCAGACGCTGCATGTAGGCGCCTACGATGACGAGGGTCCGGCCCTGGCCCATCTGCACGACGAACTGATGCCCGCACTGGGTTACACCTTTGCCGGCCCCCATCATGAGATCTACCTGAGCGACCCGCGCAGGACCGACGCGGCGCGGTTGAAGACCGTGCTGCGGCAGCCCGTCCGCGCGGAATGACCGCCTGCGAGCACCGCTCTGACAAGGAGCAGAAGATTCATGCCCCTGATTGATCGTTTACTGCGCTGGACCACCCTGCCCACCGGGCGCCGCGCCTTCGCGCTGCTGTGCAGCGTGTTGTTGCTTGTACTGGCCTGCAATCCCGACCTGCTGCCGCTGCTGTCGCTGATCGATGCACTGGGGATGGATGTGGTGATGTTGCTGCTGGCTGCACAGGTAACGGTGGTACTGCCCTGGCTGCGGGAACGCGCCGGGCGATGGTTCCGGCTGGCCATGCGGATCGCGGCCGGGGTGCTGGCCGGGGTGATCGGCGGCTATCTGCGGCAACTGGTGATGCTCGTGCTCATCAGATCCGGCACCTGCTGCGCTATATATAGGGCTTGATGCCCCGGGCCTGCAGGGAAGACATGAAACAGCTCGCTATCACACTCGGTGCACTGCTGCTGTCCGGCAGCGCATGGGCCGATACACACCAGACCGGAAAAATCACCAAACTGGTTGTCGAATCCACGTTCGTTTCCGTGTGGCTGGAAGGCCAGCCCACCAACAACGAGTGTGCTTCCGACGGGCGCTGGACAATCGATCTTGCCAGCGACAAATCCGGACGGGAAAAGTACGCGGCCATCCTGTCGGCGGCGTCATCGCGGACACCGATCGGCTTCCACGCACTCACCAGCGAAGGTTGCGGCGTGTTCGGAGCAAAGAAGATCTACTATTTCGACCTTGCCTATTGAGACAGCACTCCGCGCAGACGTGCTGCTCAGCGCCTCGGGGCCGGATCTGCGATGCAGACCTTCTCCCCAAGGCGCAGGGACTTGCCGTCCCCGTGCCCTGCCGATGAACGATCAAGCGGCCAAAAGCAGACACTGATACCGGAAAGGTCATTGCCATAGTCTTCGGGGATGCCGGTCATGGCAATGCCCATGACTTCATTCCAGCCCGGCGCGCCACACTTCAGGCAAGCTGCCGCGCTCGCCTTGGCTTTGCCTGGTGTCCATCGCGCGGGCGGAAGGCCCATTCGCCCGGCTTTCCATTCGACATACCGGGAATGGAAGCCAATTGAAAATCCACGCCCCATGTCCACCGTTGTCGTCGAGGCGTCTGCGGGAACCGTCGATTCAACCCGGATCGTCACCGGCCGGTCGGGCAACGTGGCTCCGACCTCAATGCAGTAGGTCGGCGCGCAGGCCTGCGGCACAGAGACAGGTGGCGCAGCGGATGCTGCAGCCGGCAGCGAGGCGGCCAGAATGACGACTGAAGAAGCAATCCGCATGATCATTTCCTCTTGTCGTCCTCGATGAGGGTCTTCAACACCTGCTCGCTGCCGTTGCTGTTTCAGCAGGTTGACCGGGCTCATTCAATCCAGACGTTGGAAATCGAATGTGACCTTCCTGGTGCAGCGGGATGGGACCGGAGGGAAACGCCACTTCGCCACGGCAACCAAGGCTGCGCGCTCATAAGCAGCATTGTCGACCCTCCCCCGGTCCAGCGCTTCAAACTGTGACCGCGTGATGACGGGATTTGTCACCCGCCCATCCTCTTCAACGACGACGGTCGCCACGACAGAGCCACGCACCTGCATCTCAGTCGCGGCGGGAACGACCGGCGCAATGGACTCCACCGGACTGCTTGCCGCCTGGCAAGGCCCAGGGAGCTCCTCACCGGCGCGACATGAGGCACTGGACAAGGCCAACGCAAGCATCAGAACGCGGTTCATTCAACACTCCCGATTGCTGGTGGGGGAGCAGACATTAACCGTGCCGTTCGTGTCGCTGTAGCTCTTCCGGGCAGGCTCCCCCAGCTCACGCGCGGCCCGGGTCTCCACCCCCGTAGCCCGCGCCTCCTCCGAAGATACGCCGACTCGGATCTGCATCACGCCGTTGCTCTCCGAGTTGGACTGTGGCGCAACAAGCGAAGCCTGGAAAGCGGACAATCCAACCCGATCATGCTGGGCAGCATGGCTCACCTCGTGACCGCCCCCCAGAGCAGGAGACTGGATCTCCCCGGAGGATTTGACGCGAAGTCCAGAGGTGACATCAATGCTGATGATTCTTTTGTTCTCGTCATATCCAAAATCACCATTGCGATTGAACTGTATGGTGTAGGTCTCATCGGATAGGAGAATCTGCTTCAGTTCAGAGCTGATGGTTTCTGACTTCATCCAATGGTTGAGCACGGCAGCACCATCACGCAGCGTCGCTCCGCCTTCAAATGCGTACTTGACGATTCGCCCATCTGGATCCGTGAACCTGTAAGGATTCCCGTTCGCATACCTATACCGGTTGAACTGCCCCACCGGCTGCTCATACGCCGTGACCGGATCAACCGACAGGAACACACCCAACTGCGGATCCATGTAGCGCTGCTGCATGTAGATCAGGCCCGTTGCCGAGTCGCTCACATGCCCGGTATACCCCGGCCCGTCCGTGACCTGACCACCGACCACGGCCCCGTAGGGCTCGTAGTCATAGCGCTTGATCACATTGCCGTTGGCATCGCTCTCAGCCACGACCGAGCCCAAGGCGTCCGTGTGGATGTAGGTGACTGTCGTCTGGGCGATTGCGGATGGCGACAGGCCAAGGCCGATCAGCAGCACGCAGGACAGCCAGGCGCCTGTTGCCCCCAGCTTGCGAATTCGATCTCCACATCTCCTGAAGCGGGTAAACACGCCGCCTGCAGTTCCCCCGAACCTGCGCATCCTTCCAATCTCTGAAAGAGCCTTGAAGCAAGGCTGGGTATTCATAGCACAGGAATGACCGGCTGCAGTTGCCAGGTCAGGAACTGTGCAAGGAGCCAAGCGCCTGGGAAGCCGGAGGGGCGGGTAGATCGCGAGACTCAGAAATCGCGGAGTGCCAGCCATGGGCTGGCACTCCTGGGGTTGCCGGCCAGCGGCCGGCACTACCAGAGCATAAAAAAAGCCGCGACCAAGGCCGGGGCTTTTCTACAACTGGTGCCGGAAACAGGAGTCGAACCTGCGACCTACGCATTACGAATGCGCCGCTCTACCTCACGCGACAACGTCAACCAGGGTAATTCCGGTAGCGCACAGAAACGACAAGTACCACACCGTCCTGCACCAAAGCTTGCAGAGCACAGGCAACAGCTTTTCGAACGAGTGACCGGACGTATCCCAGCATCACGGCCGAACCTAAAGAGTCGGCCGTAAGTGCGGCCTAAGCCGGGCAGATAAATCGCGGAATGCCGGGCTTGAGATCATCAAGCACACCACATCGACTGATCGAAGACAAAGCGCCGCTTACAGCAAGCTCGCGACAGACACAACTTCCAATTGCCCCCCCCCCCCGAAACATGCGCCAAGCGAACAAACCTTCGTCCAAAGAGCGCATCAAAGCAGCCAGTCCATGCAACGAAGCTCTACCACGGCCGCTGAATCGCGAAAGTTGTAGATATGTGGTTCGAGTAGGCAACATCGGTCCTGTCAACCAATGCAGCGAAGAACCCGGAGACACTTTTCAAGATTGCGACGTTAAGCTTTGTCGCACCGTCCTGCCCCTGATTCCATTCGAACACAGGCATGGGAAATCCGTGCGAGAAGCTGTGGCGCACCTTCAAGACCTGATCAACCCGCTCTCGCACGTTAAGTGAAGAGGACAGAACCTCAGATCCGAATTTGATGTTCGCCCAGTTTGGCCAAGGATCGAATTGCGAACACTGAAGAAAAAATCCCCTTACGTTATCCGCGTTAGGCGTATTTAACTTCTTCGCAGCCTCCTTCGCACGATCTTCCGCGATCGAACGCAGCTGAGCGTATCCCGCATCTTGGTCGCGGCCGACACTATGATACTTCTTCATGACCACGGCTTTTATATAAGCGTCCCAAGCTGCGACATGAGCCGCAAGCGCAGCATGTAAAAGGATGGCCTTGTCCTCCGCCATCGAGGCTTTTACGAGAGATCCAGCGTGTTTTACGATTAGATCAGCACGCCGACGATGTGCGTCGTACTCCACCTTAGAAGCCGAGGGCATTTAGAGCTCCTCAACAAGCGCTTCCAGCGCAGCGTTGTACTTGGCAAGAGGGCTAGGGTTTACCTGAATCCGCTGACCATTGATGACCTTTGGACCAGCCTTCAGCTGATGCATTGGCAGACCACTCAGAGAAGACACAATTGCCGCTGCATGATAGTCAGGGAAGTCGACAAAACGCCCCTTCGCAGAAACGCCAGGATAGGCGAATACTGAACGGTGCTTCAACCTCACTGATTCAACTGTCTTGATGATTGCGGTGTTTGCCGCCTTAGAAGCCTTACTTGGCTTCCCATCAAAAACGATCCCCTTGTTCGATATGAACGTATGGAGCTTTGGCAAGGAGACCCCCTCCTCCTTCGCTCTTTTGAAGAAGCTTAGTCTCGAGAAGTTTGCCAGGTAATCATCCCCCTGCCCATACAGCAGAGCGATAATATTCTCCATTCCACGCCGGGAACTTTCATCCGCAGTGAACGGAACAATAAGGTAGTCAGATGCGGCAATGGCAAGCTGGGTATAGACAGCAAAACTAGGATTGCAATCAATGAAGAAAACTGCGTCACCTAAACTGTTCTCGGCGATCTCATTCTTCAGATCATCGATCCACCCGATAACTTTACGCCACGCATCAAATGGGACGGACAATTGAGATGTTTGCCTTACTGCCTCCCCGAGCACCTCAACCAAATTATCTCCGCACACCAGCCCTAGGTTCTTCGGAATTTTAGCGTTGTGCTCGTGCGCCTTCACGACGTACTTATGAGCATCCCCGGTCGGTTGAAATGGCGAGTTCAATCTCTGCTCAAGGTAACCGCCTACGCTCCGCCTGTATGCCGGATTAGCGAGGTGTCCCCGCAGCGCCGCACCACCTTTATCCTGCCCTCCGAGAATCATCTCGGAGACATTTGCCTGCGGACACAGGTCAATCACATAGACGTCAGCGCTCGGATTTCTATGCGCGTACTCGCAAGCAGCCAAAAAGCAGAGAAAACTCTTCCCGACCCCACCTTTGTTGTTCCAGAAAGCATACGCAGACATTTCATTCCTTGATATTTTTGAACATAGCCATCAAATACAGGCCAGCGCATCTAGCGCCCCTTCCCCTCAGCGGTCCGTCCAGCAGAAACCGGTGTAATCCTCAGAACCGCAGCATCAAAGTTGAGCCGAGCCCAAGACAGGGCGTGTTCGTGAAGATACCTTCACATCGAATGCTGGGCAACCAATTCAAGGAGCCTTGCAGTACTGATGCAGTTACTCATGGCACCAGAGATAGCCTAATGTCCTTTGGGAACAACGACTTAGCCAACCTCAACTGGCCGCCAGGGTGCCGATAAGTGCCTTGTAAGCCGGGGAGCCGTCACTTTGAGCTAATTCGGGCCCGTGAAACCCCAAGGGAAAGCCAGATGGGGCTCATGCCTGCTTTCAAGGCGGACAGCGGCTTGTGGTGTACGGACCCGGAACCGAACCTACGTGTAGTACTTCTCATTGATGTTGCGATTGCAGGCGAGACACTTTCGATATGCACCGAAACGCCCAGGACGCTCCCGTCCCAGCAAGCCACCGCATTCGCAAACCAAAGCGCTGCGCCCTTGATCCCAGCGCCAAAGCCTTAGAGTAGCGATAAGTGCAAGGGTGACCGATACCGCGATAGCCAACGCCGGGAGCCATCGCACCATCGCATACACCCCTGCAAGCACCGGACTCTCCCGGAGCGTTCCCAAAGGCAGCATCAGTAGCAACCCTAGCGCCAAGACCCCAAGTGCGGGCACATACATCCTTACCATCATCCACGTCCAACGATCCATGTAGCCGTCCCGGTGATTGTTTTATGCATCCTTGAGCATATCGGTCGCAGGGGATGAGACTTGAAGGGCACACATTTTTAACCGCCCTTACAAGGCCAAACACCACCGTACGCTTCATACATGGCCCCCATGTCTTGCGAGTGCAGGCATCGACTCATACACCGCCGCCCGCGTCCTGCGTGCTGAACTCAGGCAGCATGCGCTTTAGTAGCGCTTAGCATGGGGCAAACGGCAGCATTCCTCGCGCTCGCGAAAGTGACGGTCAGCCCTGCCCGCACCGGCACCCGGCCGGTAGAGACAGACTTGCGCTATCAGTGCTTGAACCACAACTGCATCACCCAGATCTCCGGCTAATGATCACGTTGCACAGGCTCGGTATGACGCGGATCGGAAGCAGGGTTTCATACATGGCAGAGGCCGCAAGGGCATGCAGAGCTCCCGAGACAGGGTCCTGACGGACGCGAAGACCAGAGGATTGGCTACGAGGGATCCAGCCGAGGGAGAACTCGTCAGGAGATACACCCTCTCGGGGGGCGTCGGGACGGCAGCGCCTGCCGGAAGCCGCCCTCTTGAGCGCTAGGATCTCCGGGCTGGGAGGTCTCGATGTCACGCTTCCCTATATATGTTAAAGCTTATAAGTAAGAGCTAATAGATATAGGGAAGCGTGACATCTCGCCCAGTACCGGGACCCTTGCCTACTCCTGGCTCTTGGGTTTCTTCCTATCCCGGCGCTGCTTGTCCTTCTCGCGCCTCTGGATCACCTTGGGATCCCCTGCCTCCTTCAGCACCCGGTGAAGCTCCTGATCCGTCATGGCAGCCCCACTGCGCTCTCGCTCGCGCTGTCGACGCTTGCGGTCTCGGACCGCAACGCGCTCACGCTCCTTCGGAACGTTCAGCACCCCGAATCGCTCCTGGACCCTTTCCTCGACTTCGGCACGAAATTCAGTGCAACGCTGGGCTACCGGACATTGGCTGCAGATTGCATGCCCTTCGGTGCGCATACCAAAGCAGGCTGGATCGGAGGGCCCGGGGGCATCAAGCACCACCGGAGTGCGCGACGTGTAACCCCCTCGGTGGGCCTTAGCCTCATCGACGAGCTCCTGCCCAAACCGGCGCGTAGCCTCTGCTTCCGAAATCACCTGCTCAATGCACATGAAGCGGCGAAGCAACACCGGTTTGCGAGCACGTCCGGCCTTAGCAATCTGCTCCTCGATCCATGCCAATGTATCCAGCTGCTGCTGGTCGTCGACGAAGTTGACGGCATAGAAGCGCGGATCGAAGTCCCCCGCAAAGGGATCGAAGAACCCTTCGGCCCGCTTCTCCTCCAGACGCTCGAGCAGCATGGGGAGTTTGGAGTCACTACAAAGCTGATTCGGTCGGGGCAGCTGTCGCGTCCCATTAGCGTCAGCATCTAGCATCAGCTCAATGACATACCGCTCATAGGGGACCCCCATCGCATCCGCGCGCTGGCGCGCCCGCCAGATGCTAGTGAAGTCACCTGCCTCAAGGCCACTAATACGGCTCGGGAACCCCTGCGGCTCGCGTCCCTTACGTCGCAAGAAGCGATGGACGTAGTGTTTTCGATACGCTTCATAGAAGCTCTGCGTGCGCTCGTACGCACTCATGTATCGGTACGTCAGATGTGCAGATCGCGCAAAGTCCGGCTCTTCATTGAAGTCGCTCGGCGCAATCCACTCCCGTGCTTGGACCATCTGTTCTGTCGCCAGCGCTTCAGACCCAGCCCTCTTTGCCGCTGCCAATTTCTGGGCACGACGATATGCTGCCATTGTCATTGTTGGACCTCATTTCTGATAACCCGGCCAGGACCGACTAGATGGTTGGCGTGACGCGCGCTGCGTCACGTTCCGGTAAGCGCTGGGTGCGAAGGGCCCTTCCACACCTAGCGCAGGAACTACGTGCCTTATGGAGTGCGGGATTTCTTAACGGCTGACGAGATCGAGCTCCATGACGTGCAACTGCACATCAGCAGAAACAAGCATCGCAGGCGTGATGCGCTTCTTGCCGCAGTGGCGCAGGTAGGTCACGGCACGCTGAACGTAGTCGCGGTAATTGATACCGGTCATGTCAACCATCTGGCGAGCCTTCCAAATCGCACGGAACATCGAGGCGTCGCATACGCGCAGGTCGAAGCGACGGTCAGTAGCCCCGATGTAGCGCTGCAGCATGTTCGCAAACTCAGTAGTGGCCTCGAATGCAGTCATCTCGCTGTAGGTGGAGGCGCGATGGATTTCGCAAGCCTTATCCGCAACCAGCTGCTCACCGCCCATGATCGCTTCAGAAATTGCGCTCTGCGCGGCGTGCAGCGCTTCCCTGCCCTCACGCTGCGCAGCGAAGAGGCGGGTGGAACGATCGATATTGTTGTGCTTTCGCATGGTAGTTGTCCTAGTTGCTAGCGACCGCGAAATTGCCGTCGCTGGAAACAAGGTTGCCAAGCAAGCAAGTGGCGGACCCATTGAATTCAACCAGTCCACCAACTTAGGATGTGGCATGAGCCAACTACCCCATCCTGAGTTCAAGGCACTATTGATACTTGCCAGCGGGCTGACTAGTGATCTTGAAGTCCGCCTCAAGGAATACGACCTATCCCTCTCTGGATTCCTGGCGCTAGAGGCTATCGAGCGGGCACAAGGTGCCAACGCTTATCCGATGACGCGGGCGAGCCTCGCTCGACTGATTGGCACCACTCCAGCATCGATGTCTGTACTTGTTGGGCGTCTGATACGCAAAAAGATGGTGTCAGAAACGTCTATTGATGCCCGAGCTAAGAGACTTGCGATCACATCATTCGGGCACTCTAAGCTCGCTGGAGGAAAGGTAGCCTGGGAGGACACCTTTGAAAATCTTAGCGAGGCGCTATCACCCAACAGCAAAAGCCAGCTTCTGAAGGCCATTGATAAGCTGAAATTGACGCGTGAACACGAGCGCAAAGAGGAGCATCGAGCGGCCTACATGCGCACCCTCTCAAAGCAGTCAACCAAGAATGCAGTTGCAAAGAACCATCAACAGTCCAGAGTTGCTGAGTCCCGAAGGAGGGCTGAGCTCGAATGATCACGGCTGTATGGAGTGATCGATTCCGGTCCCCCACTACGGCAGCTAGGTAACGCGACCTTCGCGAACCATCTAGGACTTCGTGCTTTGGATGCGAATCATCCACGCACACAATTAGAACCCGTCGTTCGCCAATGCGCACCAATCGCAGCACAACGCCATCCTGACAGGGTCGCTACACCCCTCATCGACAGCGCTCGGGCAGCCCCAGATCGGCCGACAGAGCGATCCTAGAGCGTCTGTTCTGGGTAGCTAGCCCGGTGGCTGACACATTAGTTAGGTGACAACTCAGCTAGCATAAAAAGGCCCACTGACGTTGCCATCAGCGGGCCTGGTTGCGGCAAATCTAGTTGCTCAGCGAGGGCGAATGCCCAAGCCCAGCAGCACAGCCCCAGCGATGGTCGGTGCTTGCCCTACTGCTAGCGCATGCATGTTGGCAATGTTGCCGTAACCGCCTGCTGAGGGGTTGATCAGGAAGTAAAGCCCAATGGCGAGTGCAACTAGCCCCAATGCCACACACGCCGCTGTCGAGCCACGCTCTTCCCGGGCGTTCGCGCTCGCACGATTCGATTCAATAATTGCCTTGGGCAGGTCCGCATAGCACTTAGGACACTTCGCGGATGATCTACCCGAGGGGATGGCAGCACGGCAAGCCGGGCATTGATAAAGGTTAGTTGCTGGATCGCTGGTTTGCATGTTCTCTCCTCCATGATTGGATGCACTGGGGTTTCCGACGTCAGCCACCCGTTGGACTACCCACCTGAGCGTCCTTGAGCAGATCACGCAATGCAGCGCGTTGCTCATCGTCCAGGCTGTATTCGGTATCGCAGACCCGGACCTCGATCCTGTTGGCACCGGTGAAGGCCCCCGCTTCTGCCAAGGTCATCTTCTTGCCGAACGAAAGGATTGCGTACTCGTATCGATTGAAGGCGGGCATGTCGCTGGGAAGCGAAACAGCCCTTCCGTCCACGAGCATGTCAAAGCTTGTACCGGCACAGCGAACGTCATAGGACATGTTGAAGGTGACGATGGCCGAAACAGTGAAAGAGTCCGACTTCGTAACAGCGCGGTCTCCGTCTACTACGCTGTGCAGGCTCAGAGAAATGCCCCTGCTGGTCTTCGACAGCTCCGATAGCTCCACTTTGGCCTCGTAGGAGGTTCGATCCTTGAAACGGTCGTATGACCGCTGTTGTTGAGCCACTACCTCCCCGGGAACAACAGCCGTCAGCACCAACGACATGACGGCAACATGCGTAATCCGGTTCTTCATCCCAACGTCCCCGACTGAGCGCTGACGGGCCCGGCCACCCCTTGCAGCCAGTCACACCTCGCACAGCGCCATATACTGTTATGGTAATGACTTCTGCTGATCAGGTATATGGCCCATGCTGCTGCAGGTTCACAGACCGTTACCTCCGCGTGCCCTCGCCCACTGTCATTACTGCAACGTTTTCCAAGCGGCTCTCCGAAGCTCGAGCACTGCGCGGGCTCTCCCAGCGCGCGCTGGGGGCGCTGGTGGATAAGGAGCAGGACAAGAACCGGGGTGCCGTGCTGATCAACAGGTACGAGCGCGAACGAAACCAAGCCGACATGACCAAGGCTGCGGAGTTGGCCAAGGCATTGGATGTACCGGTCGCCTACCTGTTCGCTGAGGACGATGACCTAGCTGCGGCGATCTTGGCTTTCGCCAAGCTTCCCTCTGGGGAGCGCCAAAGGATGCGGGAAGAGCTCGAGCGTTTGGCTGGAGCGCAGAGGGGCTAGCGCTCTTACGCCGCCAGCCTGGCGACAGCCGCCGCCAGTGTGTCCGGGGCCAAGTGGGCGTAGCGAAGAGTCATGGTGATGTCTGCGTGTCCCAAAAGCTCCCGCACGGTATTCAGGTCCACGCCTGCCCGCACCAAGCGTGATGCGAAATGATGCCGAAGGTCATGGAACCGGAACTCTTCGATGCGGGCATCGGCTATGAGTTTGCCCCATCCCTTCTTGATGTCGGTCACGTCGAAGACCTTCCCCGCACGGCGCTCGCCCGCTTGTCTAGCCCAACGCTGCAGGACTTCCATGGCTTCGACGTTTAGCGGGATGTGACGCTGCCTACCGGACTTGGCGTTCTCGGCTCGAATGGTCAGCATCTTGGCTTCCCAGTTGATGTCCGCCCATGTCATCGATAGCAGTTCACCCCGCCGCATGCCGGTATTGATGGCTGTAAGGACCACCGGAGTCAGGTGATCGACAAAGCCGTCCATCGGCAAGTCCGGCAGAGCCGCTTGCCCGTACTTACGTCGGGCCGCATTCGCGTTCGCCCTCCCCTCAACCCCAGCTAGATCGCGCGCTGCCAGCGCGGCCCGGAGCATCGCCTCCTCATCAGGGGACAGGAACCGAACCACCTTGCGGCTAGCTGCTGATCGCTGACGCATGCCCATGAGGGGGTTAGTCTCGATCAGCTTCCACTCAACGGCCCGAGACAAGGCAGACCGCAGGCAAGCAAAGTCGCGCGCTGCGGTAGCCTTGGTGACTGCATCGGGGCCAGCGACACGCCCGCGCCACCAGCGCTCCATTGTGGGCACGTCAATTTCGATGATCTGACGACGCAGCAGCCACGGGAACACCGATCGGATGCGGTCCGGGTACTGACGACCCCCCTTGAGCTCAGCTATCGCCCAAGGCTCGAAATGCTCGTTGAGCAGTGTTTCGAGCGTGCAGCTAGTGGGCTTGGACTTTGCGAGCGCCGGCAATCCGGACTGAACGTATTCAGCAACCGCTTGCCGAGCTTGGTCCCGGGCCTGATCAAGTGACAGATGTTCGACCGAACCTAAGGTACGACGTTTACCGTGCGCCCAGGTCACGATCCAAGCCTTATGCCCTGAAGGCTGCACACGCAGGATCAGGCCGCGAACCTGAGCGTCCCTGAGCTCATAGGGGCGATCCCGGGGTTCTGCTGTAAGAACGATGCGTTTGGTGAGGGCGGATGACATCGGGCGGGGTGTCCGTGAGTGGCGATAGAGCCAACTTAGGACAGGATGCGAGGTGTTGTTTGGATGAGGATTGTCCTCGATGATCTTTCCCTGTCTAGCTCAGTGAGCAATTGCATCCAGACGCGACAAGCACCACACCCGCAAGTCGCTGACTTCACTTCTCAAAGCACCAGGTCAAGACTTCCACCCAGCCTGGAGGTTACGGCTATGCAAGGCGCAGCGGGAAGGAAGTTGAAAATGACCGTTGGTTCATGATTTCCTAGCCGCAGATGAATCAACTTGGCTCTGCGCTAGAACATGGGCGACCACTACCTTCCCCAACACTACCTGAAGGCGTTCGCTGAAAATGATCGATTCTGGGTGCACGACTTGATTGAATGTCGCACTCGACGGGGTCAACCCAAGTCAGAGGCCAACATCAATGGACTCTGGCCTGCTGAGTTGGAGAGCCATCTTGCGAACAAGATCGAAGCCCCTGCTCAGGACACGATCGATCGCATCCGCGGCATGAAGACAATAGGTGAATCGGAAAAGAAGAACCTAGCCAGCTATCTATTGGCTATGTGGAAGCGCGTACCTGCAGCAAAAGGACGGACTGCAGCTCACATACCAAAGTTAGCCATTGAGTACGAAAAGGCGTACTTAGCGCAGGTTGATGCATACGCATGCGATGGATCGATTACCACCGAGCAGGCCATCGCTGCCAAGCAGACGATTTCGAGAACCCTAACAAACATTGCAGAGGGATCGCCTGACTACTACTGGCACCATCAAATCAGAGAGGGAGCCTCGCCCAGGATGTTTTCAGCCCTTCTCACCATGCACTGGACATTCTTGGTGAGCAACTCTGATCCGTTCCTCACCTGTGATGACCCCCTATTCTTCTTCCCTGAGGTGGGGGTTGGCAGGAAGAATTCCGAGCTAAGCATCCCACTGTCCACATCCATAACACTTCTCGCTCACCGACAGGCTCCCATGCGCGCGCAGTTTAGGGACATTCGACAAAAAACAGTTGCGCAACTCAATCGTCGAACGGCCTTCAATGCGAAGCGATACATGTTCTCTGAGCAGAACATACCTTGGGCGCTGAAGCTTGGAACTCACAAGCCTCGCCCGACCCCAATTGTCGTAAACCGCGCCTAATAATATTTCCAGACACAGCTCTGTCTAGTGCACGGACATCATTCCTGCCAACTCATACGCTCGTCGCACATGAATACCATCGGGACATGGTAGCCGCGAGTCGCCTACTCGGGCGAAGTTCTCCTGCTTGCCATATCGGTCATTCGCGGGCCACCTCTAAGAAGCGGATGATCTGCAACCATTCTGATGGGCAACGAGAAGTCTCCCATCGAGGAGAAAACATAGCGTTCGCTTCGACTCACCTGTAGTGAATTGAAATTCATCACATGCTCCGGCTTGTAAGTCAGCGCTGTACCGTGGGTAAGGGCCTCGTCCAAAGCGAGCATTCCTTCACGGTCGCGTACGACCGCAGCAGTGAGCTGGACTGGCAAGGAACGAAGGGCACTTGCTGCCTCGGCCACTTGTTTAGCCACCGATGGGCACCACATGGCGAGAGCGCGTGTCGAAGAAAGTGGAATGTATATCTCGATCCCCCGAACAGCAAGCCCCAGATTGCCGTAGGGCTCCATATCGATATGGTTTTGGAGAGCAAGCGGATTGTCGCCAATCATGAAGGGGTCGGACTTCGTGGTCTTCGCAAGGAACCAGACCTTGTTTAGAAAGTGAGGACCAAAGTGCATCGGAGCCTGCAAGATCATGCGTGCCGTGTCGATCTTGATGTCGTTCTCAGTTTGCGGGCGCATGAGCGCTTCAGCCTCGGAACCGGGTGCAACGTGGTGCCCCATGGATTCAATCTTCTCACGCAGCAACCGGTGCATATCGTCCCACTGCATCCGGAACGCTCGCGTCCTCACGAACTGAATGGCGAGGAAGGCGGCAAAAATGGCACGGTCTTGGGCAGAAATTGTGCGGACAGAATCATCATGAAGAATTCGCTCCATTACAGGCTTTGCTTGAGACTCGATCCTAGACAGCCCCTCTTCCAGAGAGTGATGCTCACCGTTGACGACAAAATCATAAAACCGTGCCTCGCTAGCGACATTCTTGGCATTCGCCCTGAAAGTTCGCCCAGAAGCCTTGTCGAAGACCCAGAGTTGGTCCTTCTTCCCTGTTCCGAAGCTTCGCAGGAGGAACTTCGGAACATAGTGCTGAATCTTGGCGACTGTCATGGCGGTCCGGAAAATTCCTAGATTTACTGGATTGGCAATATCATGCCGACCGCGCGACTTGCCTTGGACCCGCCTGGAGTTCTTAGCCAATTCAGGGCCAATCAAGACGGTCGTCTATTGCAATTAAGAACTTTCAGACCAGTGATTGTAGACCAGCCCTACCTGATTAACCCAAAAAGTGAGTCTCCTGAGCTGATTCCTCGAGCCACTAAATATCCCTATCGCTTCCGCAGCAGAGAAGAACCCCTCACCAGGGTTGTTGTCGCCGCCCTTGTGAACCACCAAGGCAGTCAGCATTGGACGCCCGTTCGCATGCTCGAAGAGAACAATTTCGCCAAGTCGCCGAGCGATATCCTCACGATCCTCTTCTCGGTCCATGTTCAGACCAATCAAAGGCGCGACATCCCCATAGGTTGCCAAGGAGCGAGATCTCGCAAGCTCAACCAGCTTTCCGTACAACACGTTATCAATAGACACTCTCAGCCTCCGAGCAAGATCCTACACATCTCATCTGCTTTCCAAGTAAGCGCCCAAGCCATCACGCACAACTGGATGCCACGCCAATGGACTGAAGCCCCGAGACGATGGATGGCGAATCACGATGTGAGCGCAATCGACGTCAGGAAGCCAATGACCAACACCCTTACCCAGCACGACCATGTAGTCAGGCTTGAGAATCCGAAGCAGCTGCGGCAAAGCAGATCGCCCAGCCTTCCATTGAGATGTAGTTGGCCGAGTATTGTGGGCTGAACCAGGAAATTCTTGTATGAAATTCGCAAAAGCTACGCCATGCCAGAACGCCGATCTTTCATCCTTACCGATAGGCCAACTAGCACCTTGAATCGTCCTCTGCACTCGATTGAAGAATAGATGCCTATCCTGCTCGATGGCTAGCTGGTTCACACACGAAATCGTGAAATTAGGCGAATAGTCATCAACAACTCCATAGTGAGACTCGCCAAGAAGAAGCAAGCGGAACCCCAGATCGCCACCCGCCTGATAGCGGGTCCCCACCCACGGCTGAAAGTAAAGCAAGCCCGTTACTCCCCAAAGAAATCAATCATGTCTGACCAGATCTGCACCTACCACTATCAGGTAGCGTGGCGATCCTATCGCGCAGAATAATCTAAGCGAACAGACTAGTAATCGCCCTCTCTCGCCATCCGCCCAACCGACATGAATCTCATGAAGCGCGTCGCTAGGCGGCACTTCCTCGTGCCAGCAACCGATCAGCCGGTTAGATAGAGACTCATCCCCTTTGATGATATCCAGCAAGAGAGGCGTGAACGCGTTGATTCCCAGCTCTGCTATTCCATAACAGTGAGCTATCTTCGCGAGCATCCTTAAGAAGGACTCGGGATGAATCGAGCCGATATGAACACTGCCTCCTACTTGAAAGCCATTGAAGAACTTTGGGTCATAGCTGCCCCAAGTCCACAACTGGCAATCAAGCGCTTCCGTGTTCTCTGCACCACTGATGATGGTCGGAAGTGGCATCGTGAGCGCTATGTACAATCCTGGCACAAGGTCGACGTCCCAGTCTTGCTTTCGCCCTAACGGACGAATCTCGCCATCCACTCTGTCGGCGAGCCAAAGCCCTACATTGTCTTTGCGCTTTCGTGGCCGCTTTGTCGGAGCGCCAATGACTTCGCGAAAGATACCGATGCTCTGCTTTGTGTAGCGTGCCTCAAAAGCGCTTGTCATCGATGCACAGGGTCGACAACTTGATTTCGGTAGAACCAATGCGTCCCCGGCCAGGCTCTCCGGCAAAATGTGCTCGTCCTCAAGCCCTTCCGTTGCACCGCAGTACACGCATACTCCAAGAGCAGGGTACTCCTTGGCCTTGGCCGGTCGCCAGATGGCTTTACGAGGCATCCATTCCCCTCCCGCTGATGGCAGAGCAACACTAGCGCTGCTCTTGAATTCCATCATAAGGCTACCGGAAGCCAGATTGGGGACCGTTCCCGGCATGAGCTCCAAGGATGCGTACCATCCGCAACTAGTAGCAGGGACGCCGAGTAAGCAATCTTTCCGGCAACAAATCCCTCACCAATCAATGAGTTCCAACACCCGCGCCAGCACAGCCCAAACAAAAAGCCCCGACCAAGGCCGGGGCTTTTCATTACAACTGGTGCCGGAAACAGGAGTCGAACCTGCGACCTACGCATTACGAATGCGCCGCTCTACCAACTGAGCTATTCCGGCGGAGCCCGCGATTTTACGGGCTGGGCGCCCCGGCGGTCAATCCACCCGGCTCAGTCCGCCTCTACCCGGTTGGCACACACCCGCCCAGCCGCGAAATCCTGCAGGTTCCCCAGCGTGATCGCCGAGATCTCCTGCAGCGCCTCCACGGTGAAGAAGCCCTGGTGGCCGGTCACCAGCACGTTGGGGAAGGTCATCAGGCGCTGGAAGGCCTCGTCGTCGATGATCTCGCCGGACAGGTCCTGGAAGAACAGCGCGCTTTCCTGCTCGTAGACGTCGATGGCCAGGTGGCCGAGCCGCCGCGACTTCAGCCCGCGGATCACTGCATGGGTATCCACCAATCCGCCGCGCGAGGTGTTGACCAGCATCGCGCCCGGCTTCATCCGCGCCAGCGAGGCGTCATTGATCAGGTGCTGGGTATCGGGCGTCAGCGGGCAGTGCAGCGAGACGATGTCAGCGCGCGCCAGCAGTTCATCCAGCGCCACCATCTCGCCGATACCCGCGAAGGCCGGCGACGGGTACGGGTCGTGCCCCAGCACCGTGCAGCCCATACCCTTGAAGATGCGCGCGGTGGCCAGGCCGATCTTGCCGGTACCGACGATACCGACCGTGCGGCCATGCAGGGTCCGTCCAAGCAGGCCGTCGAGCATGAAGTTGCCTTCGCGCACGCGGTTGTAGGCACGATGGGTCTGGCGGTTGAGGGTCATCACCAGCGCCAATGCATGCTCGGCCACGGCTTCGGGCGAATACGCCGGCACCCGTGCGACGAACAGGTCCAGCGCTTTCGCAGCGGCCAGGTCCACATTGTTGAAGCCCGCACAGCGCAGCAGCACCGCACGCACACCCAACGCGTGCAGCGCGCGCAGCACCTGCGCATCCAGCCGATCGTTGACGAACACGCAGACCGCGGCGCAGTCCTGTGCCAGCGCTGCGGTATGCACATCCAGCGCGGCATCGAAGTAGACGAACGTGTAACCCTGCCCCGCCGCCTCACGCAGGTTGGCTTCGTCCAGGAAGCGACGGTCGTAGGGTCGGGCGCTGAAGACGGCGATCTGCATGGAAGAACCTGGATGGAATGCCATGCCGACCATACCGCAGCCACGCGTCCGTGGGGATGGCACCGGCGATGCGAACATCGCCGGTGCCCTGTGCCACTCAGAACTTGTAACCCAGCCCCAGCATCACGCCGTTCTGGATCTGCCCGTCACGACGCTCGCCCACGTAGTCGGCCATGATCGACAGGCGTTCGCTGGCGCGGCTGGTCACGCCCAGGTTCCAGGCCAGCACCTGCTCGCCCACGGCCTGGCTGCTTGCCCCGAACACCAGATCCGGTGCTGCGGCGAAGCCGGTGCTGTAGCGCGCCTGCGAGTCGCCCAGTTCCTTCTGCCAGACCACGCGGGCACGCGGGGTAATGCGCTCGCCGTTGTTGCCTTCGAAGGTCCTGAACAGCTGCAGGCCGGCGCCCACGCGGATGCTCTCCAGGCTGCCGCTGCGACCGACCAGTGCACCCGCACCCTGCCCTTCATTGAAGCGCGTGGCCGAGGTACGCGCGTAGTCCACCACCGGCAACAGCGGCTGGATCACCAGGCCCTTGCCCGTGGTGAATGAGAACGCGTGTTCCACCCGCGCGGAGATCGCATCGTTGCTGTACTTGGCGCGCAGCGGCTGCTGCAGGCCATCGATACCGCTGACGCTGCGGCGAGTGTCGTGACGCAGGTCTGTGTAGCGCACCGCCGCCGAGAGATAGCCGCGCGAATAGGTCGCGTCCAGGTAGCCGCCCACGTCCAGCGCGCGTACGTCACCGCTGAAGTCGGAGCCGTCGCGGCCCTTGGTCGACATATCTGCCGCGGCCACGCTGACGCCCAGAGTGACGCGGTCATCGGCAACGCGGGTATCGGCGCCGACGACGATGCCGCCGATGTTATGGCTCAAGCCTGCCACGCCACCGTCGGCATCGATGCGGCCGTGGCTGGCGAAACCGCGCGCCCACAGGCCATGGTTGCGACCAGGGCCACTGCCTTCACCGCCGCCCGCCGCCGGCTCGACCAGATGCATGGCCAGCTGGTTGAACAGGCTGCCGTGGCGCATGCCCGGCTGCGCCGACACCGATTGCGCGGCCTGCGAGGCCAGGCCGTCGGCATCACCGCCACTGCGCATCGCGGCCTGGTGCTGCTGCACCACGTTGCCGATGCTGCCCACCAATGCGTTGTCGGCCAGGCGCAGGCTCGCGTGCGCGTCACCGCGCAGGGCACCGGCCTGCTGTGCGATCACATCACGGTCGGCGAACTGCAGCGCGCCGAGCAGCGACTTCAGGCCACCATCCCTGCGATCGGAAGCGGTCGCCAGCGCACGGCCAAGGGCATCGCCCGAAGCACCATTGGCAAACAGCCCCAGCTGGTCGAAGCCCGGGTTGGCGGTCAACCACAGGCCATCCGCGGTCTGTTTCACGTTGAAGCTCAGCAGCGAGTTGTGGCGTGGGCGGAACACCTCGCCGCCGGTGATGCTGGCGCTGTAGCCGGTGTCCCCCAGGCGCACGACCTCTTCGAAGCCGCCCTGGTAGATCGGGCCCTGCACCAGGTCACGGCGGAAGTCCTGGCCGTAGTAACCCTGCGCCACGTTCAGTTCGAGGAAGGCCCCTTTGGAGATCACCAGCGCGCCGTCGGTCTGCTTGCTGTCGAAGAAACTGCCTACACGCAGGCGGCCACTGCCCGCCCCGCCGTTCTCGGTCACATCGAACAGCACCTTCCCGCCCGGCATGATGTTGACGTAGCCGTGGGTGACCAGATCGCCGCCGCGCGGCATCAGGGTCCCGTACACGCGCAGGCGGTTGAAGCCGTCCTCGCGCCAGGACGGGCGGGTACCGCTGGCCAGCGCACTGAGATCCATAGCGGTGCCGGCCACGTCACCATTGCCGACCAGCATGCCTGCGCCCATTACCCGCACCTCCGAAGCGCGCAGGGCGCCGCCTTCCAGTGCGATGGTGCCGTTGTCGACCAGCATGAAGTCGGCACCGGTGGTCGCGGAGGTCCGCCATGTCGCGCCGCTGGTCACGCGGATCACGCCCATGGAGTTGTCCAGCGTGGACGCATCCAGGTCGCCCAGGCGCAGCTTGGACAGCAGCAGGGCCTTGTATGTGGGATCGTTCTGGTAGTCCTGTACCGAGTTCGCGCCGATGCCCTGCGGACCATTGCTGGACGCGTTGTAGATGCTCTGCGCCAGGTTGATGTAGCTGGACTGCCAGTTGGTGTTCCAGCGCGCGAAGTCATCATCGACGAAGGTCTGCAGCTGGCGACCGGTGCGCAGGTAGCCCGGGTTGATGTCGCCGCTCACGTTGGCGGTGACATTCAACGTATCGCCCGGATCGCGGTAGCCCTTGGCGGTGATGACCCTGTTGCTGTAGATGTCCTGCCCCGGGAACGACTCCAGCTTGCTGCCGCTGCCATCAGGATCGAAAGTGACCGAGGCACCCGTGGTGCGCGCCGGATCGCGGAACACCAGCAGGCCGTTGGGCTGCACGACTTCATACATGGCCTTGTGCAGCAGCCCGGCATCGATGCCACCGCCGTAGTTGCCGGTATAGATCTGGGTCATCCGCGGCGACGGCGTGTAGATCACTTTGCCGCTGTTGCTGGCCGCGTGGATCTGTACCGAATCGACGATCGGCAGATCACCGGCCAGATAGCGTTCGACGCCACCGGACTGCATGATCGAGCAGGACGAAATGCAGTGGCCGGACACGATGGTGTTCAGGCCGGACGTGCGGATCACGCCCTGCAGCCACTCGCCGGCGATCAGCGCGCCACCATTGGAGGTGCGCAGCACCACTTCGCGGATCGGCCGCCCCTCGGCCTGTGCCTTGGCCAGCAACGCGGGCAACGACACCACATCGGCGTAGGTCACCCCGCCGCTCAGGAAGATGCGATCCCCCTGCACGTGATAACTCATTGCCATGACGTCATCAGCCGCCGCGATGGCGCCAACGGCGATCAGCCCGGCCAGGGCCAGGCTCAACTTCGAATGCTTCATACGTTCTCTCTCTCCACCCGCAACACGCGGGTAAGGAGTCAAACGGCAAAGCGCCGGAATCTCCCCCAGCCCGGTCGGCCGGAAAAAATGAATGCATTCACAATGAGAGAGGGGCACCACACACTCTTCCCCATCCGGTCATCGTCGCGTAAAACTCGAAGGCGCACCCGCCAACGTCAGCCGAGGCCAGCCCTGTCCGTTCCGTCCCCCCTGATCCACCACGCGCCGGAGCCACCCGCGCCTGCGGACGCCTTCATCGCGTTCGTACGCGAGGAACGCGCGCCACTGTGCGCGTTCCTGCGCACACGGGGCGTCGGGCCGGAGGATGCAGAGGACATCGCGCAGGACTGCATGGAGCGGCTGATCCGCTATCGCGCGCACGGCACCGACGAACTGCGCCTGCTGCTGTATCGTATCGCGCGCAATCGCCTGGCCGATCGCGGCCGATCGCCGCAGTCGCGACCGCACCTGTCACTGGCCGAGCATGATGGTCACGACGAGCCCACCAGCCCGTCGCCGGACCCCTTGCGCCAGGCAGAGTCCGGGCAGATGTTGTCCCTGCTGCGGCAGGCCCTTTTCAAATTGCCCGAGCGTGCGCGCGAGGTGTACCTGCTCAACCGGATCACCGGCATGAGCTATACGCAGATCGCGCGGCACTGTGGAATTACAGCCAAGACCGTGGAAAAACACATCGCCCGCGCCCTGCAGGGCCTGCGCCAGGAGTTGGGACCGGATCCGCTGCACAACGACGGGGATACCGAATGAGCAGCCACCGGCACACGGAAGACGCCTCGCTGTTCGCACGCGCCAGCGCCTGGGTAGCGCGGTTGGAGGCCCCGGACTGCACCCCTGCCGAACGCGAGTCGTTCGAAGACTGGCTGGCTGAAGACCCTGCCCATGTCAAAGCCTGGGCGCAGGCCGAAGATCTTTTCCAGCAAGGCCAGGGCCTGGCTGCGGACCCATGGCTGCGGACGGCTGCGGCGCGTGCGGCACGGCCTGCCCGACGCCGCTGGCTGCCTGCTGCGGCCGCGGCCGCTGGTATCTGCCTGGCCATCGGCGTGGGCTGGATGGTAGCGGTGGATGGCAACCCAGCCCCGCAGCGCTTTGCCAATGACACGCATCAGGCGCAGCGGCTGACCCTCCCCGATGGCAGCGTAGCCATGCTCGATGCCGGCACGACGCTGCACGCACGCTTTGGCTGGCGCCACCGCGAGCTGGACCTCGAACGCGGCCGCCTGCAGTTGCAGGTCGCGCCATCGAACAAAGCACTGCAGCTGCGCGCCGGCACCAGCACCATCCGCGATATCGGCACCACCTTCCAGGTCGAGCGCCTGCACGATGGCCTGGTCGAGGTCGCGCTGCTGGAGGGTGCGGTGGAAGTCAGCAACGGCGCCGCCCAGCACACCCTGGCCCCTGGCCAGCAACTGCAGGTACTCCCCTCCGGGCGCATCCAGCCCGGTCCAGCGCTGTCCTCCACGGCAGCCGCCGAGGGCTGGCTGCATGGGCAGCTGGTCTTCGATGCCACCCCGCTGTCGATCGTGGTCGAACGCATGAACCGCTATGGCCATGCACCGCTGGTGATCGCCGACCCGGAGATCACCGATCTGGCAGTCAGCGGCACGTTCCGCGCAGGCGACGCACAGGAGTTGCTGTCCGCGCTGGAACTTGGCTGGTCCATTGCTGGCCAGACGCGCCCGGATGGCGCGCTGGAACTGCGCCGCACGTACTGAGGAGGCCTGCGGTGATGGCAGGACCAGGCGCGCTGCAGTGGGGGCTGCTCCGCCCCCTGCTGTGCCTGGCGCTGCTGGTCGCCGCGCCGCCTGCCGCCCTCGCAGGCGATCCGGCTGCCACCCACGACTACCGCATCAATGCTGGCCCGTTGCCCTCGGCATTGCAGCAATGGGCACGGCAAAGCGGCATCGCTCTGGTGTTCGATGCCCGGGAACTGGCGGGGCTCCATGCCAACGGCACCCATGGCCAGGCCGATCCAGCATCGGCCCTGAAACAACTGGTCGCCGGGATGCCGGTGACCATCCTTCGAACACCGTCCGGTGGCTTCGTGGTCCGCCGCATCCGCGTCGCGCCCGCCGTCGCGCCGCCGGTTCCGGCAACGGTGGCGCCGCGCCCGCGGATGCCCCCGCAGTCGCCCCCCCAGGTGGACCTGGCGCCGATCCATGTCACCGGCAGCCGGTTGCCGCGCACCTCCGTGCAGACCACCCTGCCGGTGACCACGATCGATCGCTCAGATATCCTGCGCAGTGGCTACGGCAGCCTGTTCGACCTGCTGCGACACCTGCCCGGCATGAACGGGCTGCCAGCGATGAGCAGCGCACGCAGTGGCGATTCGCAGTACCTGCCTGTCGGTGCGGCCGCCACCACCAGCCTGGATGGCATGGGACCGCGCGCCACCCTGTTCCTGGTCAATGGCCGGCGCCTGCCCCGTTATCCGATGGTGTCCCTGGAACAGGGCGGGCTCACCGACCTGGGCGGCATTCCACTCAGCTTTGTCGAACGCATCGAACTGGTGCGCGGCGGTGCTTCGGCCATCTACGGTGCCGATGCCATGTCCGGCGTGGTCAACATCATCCTCCGCGACCAGGCCGACGGCCCGGAGGCAACGCTGCAGACCGGTCTGAGCAGTCGTGGCGACGCCGGCCAGTACCGCGTGCAGGCCGCCACCGGAGGCCTGCGCGGGAGCGGCGACCGCTGGTTCGCAGGCATCGACCTGCATCGCGTCGATCACCTGGCGGGGGACCAGCGTGACTGGCACGCCGAGACGTCGCAGTACCTGATCGGCGCCTTCCGCGATGGCGACTACTGGCCCGCTACGCGCTGCGACGGACCATTGAAACGACGCAATGGCGCCTGCTGGTTCGACAGTTCGCGCCCTCGTTCGCTTCAACCGGCCTCCGATACCGCCTCGGCCTATCTGCGCTACCGGCATGAGCGTGGCCAGGGACGCTACGTCTATGCCGAAGCCCGCGCCAGCCACAACCGGCAGCGTTTCGATCTGGGCCCGACCGCCGTCGCCCTCGGCCTGTACGGCTACACCTTCAACAGCGTCCTGCGCGAAGCCGGCAATGTGCGTCCCCAGGTACGTGCCACCGACGCCGATCTCACCCTGGGCATCGGCCGGGACCAGGGCAGCCACAGCTGGGACGCCGGCATCAGCGCGCAGCGCAGCGACGTCACCCTGGCCACGCCGGGCACCGTGCGCGCCGAACCGTTCATCGAGGCGGCGCAGTCGCTCAGGTTCCTGCCAGGCTTCGATGCATTGCCCGCCGATGAAGCCACTTCGCTCTTCCCATCGATCCGCAACCGTGGACTTACCGAGCAGTGGCAGGGCTGGTGGGGCATACAGCGCGCATTGATGCCGATGCGGGGCGGCAATGCGCAGCTGGCTACCGGCATCGATCTGCGCCATGAACGCTGGACGTCGCACCCGGACACCCTGCTGAGCCAGGGCGATCTGGCACTGGGGCTGCCGCAGCAGCAGCGGCGCCTGTCGCAGCAGAGTGGCGGCGCGTATGCGGAACTGGGCCTGCCACTCACGTCGGAACTGCGCATGGACCTGGCCGCGCGCTGGGACTACGACGGCGACTACACGGCATTCTCGCCCCGTGCCGGCCTGCGCTGGACGCCAACACCGCACTGGTCGTTCCTGCTGGCCAGCGGCCGCGGCTATCGCGCGCCCAGCCTGTTCGAACAGCGCCGCCCGCCAGGACAGTTCGGCACCCTTACCCTGCCCGTCTCAAGCGCACTGCCACCTTGTGCACAGAGCGGGCCGGACGGCCGCTGCGTGGTCACTGCGGATGTGGAGGAGAACAACGCGCTCAAGGCCGAGAGCTCACGCAGCCATTCGCTGGCGGCGACCTGGTCACCCAGCGATGCGTTCTCGCTTTCGCTGACCCACAACATCGTCGAGCTGCGTAACGAGATCCTCGCGCTGCAACCGGCCGATGCCGTGTGGAACCGTGACACCTGGCAGTTGGATGAGGATGGCAACCTGAGCAGCCTCCGCCTGTCGTTCGACAATATCGGCCGCACCACTTCCCGCAACTGGGTGCTGCGTGGCGAATACCGGGTCGACACCGGCAGCACCGGCCAGTGGTTGTTCTCGCTGGACGCGCTGAAGCAGCAGGAGCTGCGCCGCCGTCGGGACCACGAGCCGGCGATCGACCTGCGCGGGCATGTCACGCCCGAGATGGCCGCGGTCCTCAACGTGCAATGGCAGAACAGCAACTGGGACATCGCCCTGCGCGGCAACCAGGTGGGCCGCACCCGCGCATGGCTGCCCGGCGCCGAGTGCCCGCAGCGGCAGATCGAACAGAACCACTGCATGAATCCGCGCCAGCTGCGCTGGAACCTGCACCTGGCGCGCCGCCTGGGCACACGCGTCATCGCGGCGCTGGACGTGCACAACGTGCTTGATGCGCAACCGGTGAACTACCTGGTCGGCAATGGTGGGCAGTTGCCGGGGCTGGACGATCCACTGGGTCGCTACTACCTGCTTACCCTGCAGTTCCGCTGAGCGTAGTACGCTACGCGGCCTGTTCCACCGGTCTGCCACCTTCCCCATGAAAGCCTATCTCTGGTTCTGGGGCGCGTTCCTGCTGTTCTTCGCGTTGCCCTTCCCCTGCATCCTCTATTTCGGAACCTCCTGGCCGGTGGCGCTGGCTGATCGCAGCGCGCCATGGCTGTCCCTGCTGCTGCTTGTGCTGTCGCTGGCTGCATGGCTCTCTCTGCTGTTCGCGTTCCTGCATTTCCTGCTGCTCGGCCCACCGCGCGCCCTGCATCGCGTCCGCTCGATCCTCGCCGATGGCGAACCGCGCGGTGCGCTGATCGAACACGCTGAACAGACCGGCGTACAGGTGCGTGGCTTCGCGCAATGGAAACTGCAGCTGTCCTTCAAGAACCTGTCCGGCACGCCGATCCGCGAACAGCTGCTGGTGGTCGACAGCAAGCCGCAACTGCAGCGCTTCGGCGTCGGCAGGCACGTCGATGCACGCCTGAGCCGGGTGCCGGGCGCGTTCCCGAACGTGGTACTGGACGGTGCCCAGCCCGAACTGGATGTCGCCAGCCTGTGGCGGCGAAGCATCGGCGCAGCGCTCTGCATCGTCCTGGTAGCCGCTGCCTATGTGGCGGCCTACCGGCTGCAGAGCGAGGGCCTTGGCTGGACCTTCCTGTCCTTCGGCCACCCGCTGCTGGTGTGCCCGCTGGTGCTGTGTGGGTACATGTTGGGGCTGCGCCTGCTTGGCCGCCTGCTGCAGGCTGATGCGCGCGGCGACGCGTTGAAGTACCGCGGCATCGGCGTTGAGGCCAGGGTGCTGAAGGTGCGTCAGACCGGCACCTACCTCAACGAACAGCCGCAGGTGGAGTTCCAGCTGGAGTACACCGATCGTGACGGCCGCGTACAGCAGGTGAGCGTGCGCCGCTTCATCCCGCTGATCGATCTAGCCAACATCCCGCGCGAAACCGTGACCCTGCTGTACGACCCCGATGACCGTGGCAACGTGCGCCTGGAGGGCGTATGAAACAGCCGCCCTCCACCCGCGCCGTGTTCCTGGTATTGCTGCTGGTTCTGGCGGGCGTGGCCGTTGCCGGCGGCGCGGTGCAGACCATCAGCGAAACGCTGGGGCATTCGGTACAGCCGGACCGGTTGCCACCCTCCGTCTCGTCTCAGTCGCCGCGCGAGCAACCCGCATCGCTTGTGCCGTCCCCGGCCGCCTTCCCCGCGGCGAGTACCGCTGCGGCGCCCGAACGCAACAATCGCCTGTTCGATGCGGACTACCTGCAGGCTGCGCGCCAGGCACTGGAGCAGCTGCCGGCACTGGCCGGCCAGAGGCTGACGGTCTTCCATAGCATCCACTTCTACGACGATGGCCGCATCAACCTCGATCTGGTTGACCCGCAACAGCCGGGCCACGTCGACAGCTACCACTTCGAACGTGGCCAGTGGCGCAAGGGCAATCCGGTGAACCCGCAGCAGTTCGCGCCGACCATCAGCCTGCAGCGCAGCAGCACACCCCTGGCCAGCATCGATTTCGAGGCCGTGCCGCGCGTGGCGCAGGCGCTGCAGGAACAACGCAACGCGCTGCAGAACCCCGCATCCGAAGTCGGCCACGTCTACGTGATCGTGCGCAAAGGCGGCAAGCTGGTGTGGCTGCCGGATGACGTCGCCGGTGACCGCGAATCCGTGCGCCTGCAGTTCGATGCGCAGGGCACCCTGCGCGGCGTGAACCGCCGATAGGCCACACAAAAAGGGGACGGAGGGGATTAAGTCGCATGTGCCTTGGTGCGGATTGCGACTTAATCCCCTCCGTCCCCTTTTTCTATTTCACCGAGCGGGCGATTGCGTACTGCGCGCCGTAGTACGTGGACAGCACCAGCACGCTGGCCAGCGGCAGGCCGCCGGCGAAGCGGTCCCAGGCCAGCAGTGAATCGCTGGCGACGAACAGCAGCGCGCCGGCGGCCGCCCAGCGCGCGCTGCCGGCTTCCACGGCAGCGGGCTGTGGCCGGCGCCACTGGCGTGCCAGTGCCAGCACCGCCATCGAGGCCAGCACCACCACATACGCCAGCACCGGAATGCGCATCGGTGCGGGCAGGTGCGGCCACAGGCCAAGTACGTTGAGCACGGCAAACGTCGCCAGCAGGACGCTGGCCGCCAACAGCCCACGCCCCGCACGCAGGCCGTCGCGGAAGGCCACGATGTAGCAGAGGTGGGCCAGCAGGAACGCGACCAGGCCCGGCACGAACGCATCCATCGGCAGCATCAACGCGATGTCACCCACGCACGACAGCAGCATCCCGGCCAGCACCGCGCGTCGATAGAACGGCTGCGCGGGATCATGCACGCGCCAGACGATGGCAGCGATCAGCAGCGTGGTGGTCGGCTTGGCCAGCCAGTGCAGCCAGCGCCCGTCACCGTGCAGGAACGTGCCGACGATGGCCAGGATCGCCATCAGCAGGATCACGCCATCGCGGGCGCGTGGCTTCATCGCGCCTTCCACAATTCTGCGAGGCGGTCAGGCTTGCCGGCGATACGCTCCAGCACCGGGTACTGCAGGCCACCGTGGTAGGCGATGCTCATCGTTTCGATGCGGTCGAACTGCTTCACCAGCAGCACGATCGGCGCCTTGTCCTTCGCTGCCGCAGCCACCGCGTCCTTCAAGCGCTGGCTGCTGTACTCACGGCCGCCAACCGCGATCACCTTCATGCCCGGTGCAAGACCGGCGTTGAACGCCGGGCTGTCCCAGATCACATCGCCGACCGTACCGCTGTCGAGTACGGTCGCGCCCAGCGAATAGGCCAGCAATGCCGCCTTGGCGCGTTTTTCCTGTGCCTTGTAGGCGTCGTTCGGCGTATCGCGGTAGACCAGCTTCCAGCCCGCCAGCTCCAGGCCGCCGGTCAACGAACCGTGGCCGTCCAGGCGCCCGCGCAGGAACGTCGCCCAGTCGTACGGCGCGATGCCGTTCAAGGTCGCGACCACATCATCGAAGGTGTACGGGTTGACGTCCCAGTCGCCATTGCCGACGCCGAAGAACGCACGCGCGAAGTCGTCCAGGCTGCGGCGGTTGCCGCTCAGTTCGCGCAGCTTGCCCTCCACTTCCAGCCACAGCATCTGGCCGCCGGAGTAGTAGTCCTCGCTCATCTGGTAGTTGCGGTAGGGCAGCGTGCGGCGCTGGGCGATGGTCGGATCGTTGGTAGTGTCCTGCAGCGGCCGCCAGGCCAGGCCCGGTCGGCCACGGTCGTAGGTCGCGGCCACATTGGCCAGCATGTCGCGCGCCTGCGCGGCCGACCACAGCCCCGAACGCGCCGCCAGCACCTGGCCCCAGAACTGGGTCTGGCCCTCGTACACCCACAGCAGGCTGTCGCCCATCGGCACGTTGAAGTTGGTGGTGGCCAGGTCGGCGCCGCGACGGTACTTGCCGTTCCAGGAATGGGTGTACTCGTGCGGCAACAGATCGCGCATCCACGCGTTGCTGTCCCACTCGGTGAAGTAGCCCGGATCGGCGCTATTCTCGCTGGAACGGTGATGCTCCAGGCCGATGCCACCGAGGCGGTCGGTCAATGCCAGCAGGAACTCATAGTGGTTGTAGTGGCGCGCACCGTAAAGCTTGTCGGCCTGCTGCACCAGCGCGCGATGCATGGTGATCTGTGCCTCGCTCGGCTTCAGCGACTTGGCGTCGTCGGCAAACACATTGAGGTGCACCGGCACCTTCGCGCCCGGGTCGAGATCGATGCGCTGGTAGTGCTCGCCGGCGAACAAGGGCGAATCGACCAGATGGTCATACGAGATCGGCTTGAACACCACGGTGTCACCGTCGCGCCGCGCGGTTTCCAGCGCGGTTGCGAACGACCAGCCCTTGGGCAGGGTCACGCTGGCCTGCGCCTGCAGGTTGCGCGCATCGACGCCGGCCGGATACAGCGAATTGGCGTTCCACTGCAGGTTGAGCATTTCCGGGGTCATCACCACCCGGCCCTGGCTGCCGCCCTGCGAGGACAGGAAGTCGAAGTGGGCGACAATCTCGCTCACGCCCTCGGGCACGTTCACCTTGAACGCATAGACGTTGAACTGGTCACGCTGCCAGGCCAGCGGCTTGCCGTTGGCGGTCACGCGCAGCCCGGCCAACTTGTCGATCGGGCCGGTGGGCGAATGGTTGCCGGGAATCCACTGCGGGTACAGCAGGGTCATCGGGCCGGGCTTGGCCGGCACCGTAGCGGTCACCTTGAAGATGCGCCGGGCCAGATCGCGCGCGTCGACGTCGATGCGCAGCAGGCCGGGGGCCTCAGCGTTCGCCGGTGGCGAGGTCTGCGCCAGTGCAGGCGTGGCCGCCAGCGCGAACAGCAACGACATCGCCAAGGCTCGGGTCTTCATCGGGCAGGTTCCAACAGCGGAGAATCTTCCGATGCTAGGCCTGTAACGTGCCCTGCCCCATGGCCAAAGGTCATGGGCGGGCCGCCCATCCTTGAATGCAAAAAAGCGTGCGAACCAAGGTTCGCACCCACCTTGTGCTGGTTTTCACCCACCGTGTGCCAGTTCGCACCCACCAGAGCAGTTCCAGTAGATCCACGCCATGCGTGGATGAGGCGCTTCCCGGTCAGTCGACCAGGCGCAGGCGCAGTTCCTTCGGCAGCGCGAACACCATCGATTCCGGTTCGCCGTCCAGCTCGCCCACGCCGGTGGCGCCCAGCTCGGCCAGGCGCGCCAGCACGCCATCGACCAGCACCTGCGGTGCCGAGGCGCCGGCGGTCACGCCGATGTGCTGCTTGCCTGCCACCCATGCCGGGTCGATCTCGTGCGCGCCGTCGATCAGGTACGACTCCACGCCCTCACGGCGGGCCAGCTCGCTCAAGCGGTTGGAGTTGGAGCTGTTCGGCGAACCGACCACCAGCACCAGGTCGCAGCGCTTGGCCAGATCGCGCACGGCATCCTGGCGGTTCTGCGTGGCGTAGCAGATGTCGTCGTTCTTCGGGCCCTGCATCGCCGGGAAGCGCTCGCGCAGGGCGTCGATGATGCCGCGCGTATCGTCCACGGACAGCGTGGTCTGGGTGGTGTAGGCGAAGTTCTCGGGCTGGTTGATCTGCAGCGTGGCGACCTGCTCCACATCCTCCACCAGGTAGATCTGGCCGGTACCGGCTTCCTGGTTCCACTGCCCCATGGTGCCTTCCACTTCCGGATGGCCGGCGTGACCGATCAGCACCACGTCGCGGCCCGCACGGCAATGGCGCGCCACTTCGAAGTGGACCTTGGTGACCAGCGGACAGGTGGCATCGAATACCTTCAGGCCACGACGCTCCGCTTCCAGGCGCACTGCCTGCGATACACCGTGGGCACTGAAGATGACCGTGTTGTTGTCCGGCACCTCGTCCAGTTCCTCGACGAAGATCGCACCGCGCTGCTTCAGATCATCGACCACGAAGCGGTTGTGCACCACCTCATGACGCACGTAGATGGGCGCACCGAGCGTTTCGATCGCGCGCTTCACGATCTCGATCGCACGATCGACACCGGCACAGAAACCACGCGGGTTGGCGAGCAGCACATCCATCAGTTCAATCTCCCGGCAGCGGCCGGCTTACGGTTTCGGAGTGGCATTATCCGCCTTTTTGGCGGACCTGCCGTCGAACAGGCCGGTCAGGGCGATGCCGATGGCACCGACCACGATGGCCGAGTCGGCGATGTTGAACGCCGGCCAGGTATAGCTGCCAACGTACCACTGGATGAAATCGACCACGTGGCCGTGCACCTGGCGGTCGATCACGTTGCCGATGGCGCCGCCGATGATGAGCGCATACGGCACCGCGGCCTTCCAGTTGCCGCGCGCGGTGCCGCGCAGCCACCACGCCATCAGGCCGCTGATGGCGATCGCCAGTGCGGTGAAGAAGTACTTCTGCCAGCCACCGGCGTCGCTCAGGAAACTGAATGCCGCGCCGGTGTTGTAGGTGCGGTACCAGTTCCAGAAGCCGTCGATGACCACCACCGGCTGGAACTCCGGCAGGCTCGACAGCACCCAGGCCTTGGACCACTGGTCCAGGCCGATGATGGCGGCCGACAGCAGCAGCCAGACCAGGGCGTTCGGATGCGGACGGGGCGCGGCCATCAGAACCAGCTCCGCACTTCGCCGGCGCCGGTCACGTTGCTCACGCAACGGCCGCACAGTTCCGGATGGTCGGCGTTGCGGCCGACGTCGGCGCGGTGGTGCCAGCAGCGCACGCACTTGGCCTTGGTGGTCGGCTGGGCGCTGACGAACACCTCGTCGGTGGTCGCAGGGCGCACCTGCACGTCGCCACTGATGAACAGGAAGCGCAGTTCATCGGCCAGCGGCTGCCACTTCGCGGCCTGCTCTTCGCTGGCGGCGATGGTGATTTCCGCTTCCAGCGCGGCACCGATGGCGCCGTTGGCACGCATCGGCTCGAGCACCTTGGCCACCTGCTCGCGCACAGCCAGCAACTGGTCGAAGTCGGTGGCGTTGAGCTGGGCATCGGCCGGCAGCGGCGCCAGGCCGTCGTACCAGGTGGTGAACAGCACATGGCCGGCATGCTCGCCCGGCAGGTAGCCCCACAGCTCGTCGGCGGTGAAGGTCAGGATCGGCGCCACCCAGCGGGTGAACGCTTCGGCGATGTGGTACATCGCGCTCTGTGCCGAACGGCGACCGTGCGAATCGGTCGGCATCGTGTACAGGCGGTCCTTGGTCACGTCCAGGTACAGCGAGCCCAGGTCCACGCTGCAGAAGTTCAGCAGCAGCTGCACGATCTCGGCCATGTTGTAGCCGTCGTAGGCCGCCTTGATCTTCTCCTGCAGCTCCCACGCGCGATGCACGATCCAGCGGTCCAGCGCGACCATCTGTTCGAGCGGACGCAGGTGCTGGGCCGGATCGAAACCGTCCAGGTTGCCGAGCAGGAAGCGTGCGGTGTTGCGCAGGCGGCGGTAGGCATCGGCATTACGCTTGAGGATCTCCTGCGACAGCGACATCTCGTTGCTGTAGTCGGCCGAGGCGATCCACAGGCGCAGGATGTCCGCGCCCAGCTTGTTCATGATGTCCTGCGGCTCGATGCCGTTGCCCAGCGACTTGGACATCTTGCGGCCGTGCTCGTCCACGGTGAAGCCGTGGGTCAGGCACTGCTTGTACGGGGCGCGCTTGTCGATCGCCACGCCGGTCAGCAGCGAGGACTGGAACCAGCCGCGGTGCTGGTCGGAACCTTCCAGGTACAGGTCGGCCGGCTTGCCGAAGCCTCGCGCGGCAAGCACGCCTTCATGGGTCACGCCCGAGTCGAACCAGACGTCGAGGATGTCGGTGACCTTCTCGTAGTCGGCGGCTTCAGCGCCCAGCAGTTCGGCGGCATCCAGCGAGTACCACACGTCGATGCCCTCGGCTTCGACGCGGTCGGCGACCTGCTGCATCAGCTCCACCGAACGCGGATGGATCTCGCCGGTCTGCCGGTGGGTGAACAGTGCGATCGGCACGCCCCAGGTGCGCTGGCGCGAGATGGTCCAGTCCGGGCGACCGTCGACCATGCTCTGGATGCGCGCCTTGCCCCAGGTCGGGAACCAGCCGACGGTGTCGATGGCGGCCAGCGCATCGTTGCGCAGGTTGGCCTTGTCCATCGAAATGAACCACTGCGGGGTGGCGCGGAACACCACCGGCGTCTTGTGGCGCCAGCAGTGCGGGTAGCTGTGGCGGATCGGATGGAACGCCAGCAGCGCACCGTTGTCGCGCAGCACGCCGACGATGGCTTCCTGTGCCTTCCACAGGTGCTGGCCAGCCAGCACCACGTCACCGGCCGGCGGGGTCGATTCCAGGTACACGCCACGGCCGTCGATCGGGGTCACCTGGCCGGCGTTGTACTTGTCCAGCAGGCCGTACTTCTGGCTGACCACGAAGTCTTCCTGGCCGTGGCCGGGGGCGGTGTGCACCGCACCGGTACCGTCCTCGTCGGAGACGTGGTCGCCGTTGAGCACCAGGATCTCGCGCTCCGGGTAGAACGGGTGCGCCAGCAGCTGGTTCTCCAGCGCCGCACCGGTGGTTTCACCGTGCAGCACCACGTTTTCGACGCCATAGCGCTGCAGCGCGCGCTCGGCCAGCGCCGCAGCCAGCACCAGCCAACGGCGCTTGCCGTTGTGCGCCGGGCCTTCGGCCAGCACGTAGGTGATCTCCGCGCCCAGCGACACCGCCAGCGAGGCCGGCAGCGTCCACGGGGTGGTGGTCCAGATCGGTACGGCCACTTCCACGTCGGCCGGCACGCTCACGCCGAACGCCTGGCCGATGGCCTGCGCATCGCGTGCGGCGTAGGCCACGTCGATCGCCGGCGATTCCTTTTCCTGGTACTCGATCTCGGCCTCGGCCAGCGCCGAGCCACAGTCGAAGCACCAGTACACCGGCTTGGCGCCACGCACCAGGTGGCCGTTGGCCACGACCTTGGACAGTGCACGGATCTCGTTGGCTTCGAAGTCGAAGCTCAGGGTCTTGTACGGGTTGTCCCAGTCACCGGTCACGCCCAGCCGCTTGAAGTCCACGCGCTGGATGTTGATCTGCTCTTCGGCGAACTCGCGGCACTTCTGGCGGAATTCAACGGCGTCGAGCTTGGTGCCGACCTTGCCCCACTTCTTTTCCACCGCGATCTCGATCGGCAGGCCATGGCAGTCCCAGCCCGGCACGTAGGGCGCATCGAAGCCGGCCAGGTAGCGCGACTTGACGATGATGTCCTTCAGGATCTTGTTGACCGCGTGGCCCAGATGGATGCGGCCGTTGGCGTACGGCGGGCCGTCGTGCAGCACGAACAGCGGGCGGCCGGCGGCGTTGTCGCGCAGCTGCTGGTAGAGCCCCTGCTCTTCCCACCGCGCCAGAATGCCCGGCTCGCGCTTGGGCAGGTCGCCGCGCATCGGGAATTCGGTGGCTGGCAGGTTCAGGGTGGTCTTGTAGTCCTGGCTCACGCAGTGGCTCGCAATCTATGTTCGGAAAGGATGGCGCGCGCCTGTTCGGCGTCGCGGTGCATCTGGTCGGTCAGCGCCGCCAGATCATTGAATTTCTCTTCGTCGCGCAGCTTGGCGACGAACTCCACATCGATGTGGCGCCCGTACAGGTCGCCCTGGAAATCGAACAGGTGGGCTTCCAGCAGCGGCTCCACGCCCTCCACCGTCGGGCGGGTGCCGAAGCTGGACACCGACGGCCACGGTTGGTCGAACACGCCATGCACCCAGGTCGCGTAGATGCCCGACAGCGCTGGGGTCTTCGGGAACCGCAGGTTGGCGGTGGGGAAGCCCAGCGTACGGCCGAGCTGGCGCCCGCGCACCACCCGGCCGCTGATCGCGTACGGACGGCCCAGCAGGTCGTTGGCACGGGCGAAGTCGCCCTGCTGCAGCAGCTGGCGGATGCGGGTGCTGGAAATGCGTTCGCCATGCAGGTCAACCGCTTCAATTTCGCCCGCAGTGAAACCCAGTTCGGCACCCATTTTCTGCAGCAGAGCCAGGTCGCCACGGCGGCGGTTGCCGAAGCAGAACTCCGGGCCGATCCAGACCTCACGCGCACTCAGGCGCTTGACCAGCAACTGGCGCACGAAGGTCTCGGCCGGCATCGCGGCCATCGCCGCGTCGAATCGCAGCAGGCCGACCGCATCGACACCGAGCTCGCGCAGGATCTCGACCTTGCTGCGCGCCAGGGTCAGCCGCGGCGGCGGTGTGCCCTGGGCGAAGAACTCACGCGGCAGCGGCTCGAACGCCACGGCCACGGCGGCCACGCCCAAGGCGCGCGCGCGGGCAACCGCGTGGCGGACCAGCGCACGATGGCCCAGGTGGAGGCCGTCGAATGCACCGATACAGACCACGCTTCCGTTGGGGAACAGCTCCCCGCCCTCGACGCTTCTGAACAGCCTGCTCATCAACTCTCGTTCCGGCCCGACCGGGGCCGCCGCTTCAATGGTGTAACCCTGAAGTATAGCCGCCACAAGCCGCGATCAATGCCCACGCAGATCGCGCGGGCGGAAGCCCATCGCCAGCATGGCTACCGCGTAGGTGGCACCGCCACCGCCGACCAGCAGCGACAGGCTGCCGATCCGCTCCCACACGCTCATCGCCGAGAAGCCTGGCAGCCAGTGCAGCAGGGCCAGCAGCACACCAACCATGGCCGCACAGGCCAGCAGCAGTCGCAGCAGATAGCCGGCCCAGCCCGGCCGGCGCTGGTAAACGTCGGTCTTGCCCAGCCAGTACCACAGCAGGCCCAGGTTCAGGTAACTGGACAGCGCGCTGGCAATGCCCAGTGCCAGATGCAGGCCCGGCTGCTTGCCGATGGCCGCCATCACGCCCTGCGCCTTCAGCTCGTCCGGCACCATGACCTGGTACAGCACCGCCAGCAGGGCGAAGTTGAACACCATGTTGGCCACCAGCGCGGCCACACCCGCGCGCACCGGGGTCTTGGTGTCCTGACGTGCGTAGAACGCCGGCAACACCACCTTCAGCAGGGCGAACGCCGGCAGGCCGAAACTCAGGCCGTACACCGACAGCGCGGTCATGCGGGTATCGAAGGCACTGAACTGGCCGTGCTGGAAGATGGTCGCGATCAGCGGTTCGGCCAGCAGCAGCAGGCCCAGCATGGCCGGCACCGAGATCAGCAGGGTCATCCGCAGGCCCCAGTCCAGCGAACGCGAGAAGCCCTCGCGGTCGGTGCTGACGTGGTGACGGGCCAGCGCCGGCAGGATCACCGTGCCCAGCGCCACGCCGAACACGCCCAGCGGCAGCTCCAGGAAGCGGTCGGCCAGCGACAGCCAGGACTGCGAGCCATCGGTCAGCTTGGCCGCGATGACGGTGTCCAGCAGCAGGTTGATCTGCGCCACCGAGGAGCCGAACAGGGTCGGCACCATCAGCGTCATCACCTTACGCACGCCCGGATGGCTCCAGCCCCAGCGCGGCAGGGTCAGCAGGTTGATGCCCTTCAGCGAGGGCAGCTGGAACAGCAGCTGCAGGATGCCGGCAGCCAGTACCGCCCAGCCCAGCGCCAGGATCTGTTTCTCCGGGGTGCCGCCCAGCCGCGGGGCCAGCCACAGTGCACCGGCGATCATGCACAGGTTGAGGATGACCGGGGTCAGCGCCGGCATGGCGAAGCGCTGGAAGCTGTTCAGCGCGCCGCCGGCCAGGGCGGTCAGCGACACGAACAACAGGAACGGGAAGGTCAGGCGGAACAGGTCAACCAGCAGGCCCTGCTTGACCGGATCGGTATCAACGCCACTGGAGAAGACCGAGGCCAGCTGCGGCGCGAAGATCAGCGCCAGCGCAGTGACCAGCATCAGCACCCCGCCCAGGGTGCCGGCGGTGCGGGCCATCAGTTCACGCAGCTCGGCGTGGCTGCGGGTCTCCTTCACTTCCGTGAACACGGGCACGAAAGCGGTGGCGAAAGAGCCTTCGGCGAACAAACGCCGCAGGAAATTGGGTACCCTGAAGGCGACCCAGAAAGCATCAGTGATGGCGTTGGTGCCGAACGTGGTGGTCACCACGAAGTCCCGGACAAGTCCGAGAACGCGCGAGACCATGGTCATGCTGCTGAACGACAGCAGGCCCCGCAACAACTTGGGTGAACTCACTCAGCGTCCCTCTTGACAATCGACTTGACGTGCATTTCTTACGCCATCATACTAGCTAGCTTGCTGTTCCCATAACACCGATTTTTTCAGGAAACCACCACCGTGGCCAATATCAAGTCCGCCAAGAAGCGCGCCAAGCAGACCGTCGTGCGCAACGCGCGCAACGTGGCTCAGCGCTCGATGCTGCGCACCGCTGTCAAGAAAGTGATCAAGGCGCTGGACGCCAACGATGCCGCCGGCGCCGAAGCCGCCTTCGCCGTTGCCCAGCCGATCCTGGATCGCTTCAGCGCGCGTGGCCTGATCCACAAGAACAAGGCTGCTCGCCACAAGAGCCGCCTGAACGACCGCATCAAGGCCCTCAAGGCCGCCTGATCCGGCGCTGCCGCCCTGCCCTTAGGGGCCGGGCAGCAGACAAGAACCCGGCCCCGGCCGGGTTTTTTTGTTGCCAGCGATCCGGGGATTGCCGCAGGTACGGCGGCATTGGCCGGCGGCGTGGACTGGCGGCTGCACCGACGGGGTAGAGTCGACTGTCAGTCGACTGCTCTTCGCGCTACCCGCAATGCCCGCGCTGCGCGCGTTAGTCGACTGACAGTCGACTCTACCCAGCCGACTCTACCCAGCGACGCCATTACCCAGCCGGAGCCATCACCCAGCCGGAGCCATCACCCCAGCCAGCCCCAACCCCATCGCGCAGTCCACAAAAAACCCGGCCGAAGCCGGGTTTTCACATGGAACCACAACAGCATTACTGCGCGTCGCGGGCTTCCTGCTCTTCTTCCTTCTGGCGATCGAAGAAGGCCATGATCCGGCTCATGATCGGGAAGGTGCCTTCGCGGCCCAGCGCGGAGACCAGGAACCACGGCTCCTTCCAGCCCAGCTCGGCGACGATCTGCTCGGCCGCAGCCTTCGCTTCATCCTCGAACATCAGGTCAGCCTTGTTCAGCACCAGCCAGCGCGGCTTCTGCAGCAGTTCCGGATCGTGCTTTTCCAGCTCGCGCTCGATGGCGCGCACCTGCTCGACCGGAGAAATGCCTTCCACCCCACCCTCCATCGGCGAGATGTCCACCAGGTGCAGCAGCAGGCGGGTGCGCTGCAGGTGGCGCAGGAACTGCGCACCCAGGCCGGCACCGTCGGCCGCGCCTTCGATCAGGCCCGGGATGTCGGCAATCACGAAGCTGCGGTAGTTTTCCACCTTCACCACACCCAGGTTCGGGTACAGCGTGGTGAACGGGTAATCGGCCACCTTCGGCGTCGCCGCCGAAACGGCACGGATCAGGGTGCTCTTGCCGGCGTTGGGGAAGCCCAGCAGGCCGACGTCGGCCAGCAGCTTCAGCTCCAGCTTCAGCGTGCGCTCCTCACCCGGCTCGCCCGGCAGCGCCTGGCGCGGCGAGCGGTTGGTCGAGCTCTTGAAGTGCATGTTGCCCAGGCCACCGCGGCCGCCCTTGGCCACCAGCAGGCGGTCGCCGTGCTGGGTCAGGTCGCCGATGACTTCATCGGTGGCAACGTTGATCACCACGGTGCCGACCGGCACGGTGATGGTCAGGTCTTCGCCGCCCTTGCCGTAGGCCTGGCGGCCCATGCCGTTCTCGCCCCGCTGCGCCTTGAAGATGCGGTCATGGCGGAAGTCGACCAGGGTGTTCAGGTTTTCGTCGGCGCGGATGTACACGCTGCCGCCCGCACCGCCGTCGCCGCCGTCCGGGCCGCCGAGCGGAATGAACTTCTCGCGACGGAAGCCAATGCAGCCGTTGCCGCCGTTGCCGGCGAACACTTCGATTTCTGCTTCGTCTACCAGTTTCATTGTTTCGATGCCTGCGATGGGCGCGGCCTGCCGGCCGTCACCTTGAATGTTATGCCTGCCGATGGCCGGCAGCCCGGCCTGGCCGGTCTTGCTTCAACTCTAACGAAAAGCCCCGCCGAAGCGGGGCTCTTCATGCAGCACCCCCATGCCGAGGCACGGGCGCCGGCGATGCCTGGATCAGGCGTCGGCCGAGACGATGCTGACGGTGCGACGCTTCTTGGCGCCCTTGACCGAGAACTCCACCTTGCCGTCCACGAGGGCGAACAGGGTGTGGTCACGGCCCAGGCCAACGCCGGTGCCCGGGTGGAACTGGGTGCCGCGCTGACGCACGATGATGTTGCCGGCTTCGATGGCCTGGCCGCCGAAGATCTTGACGCCCAGGTACTTCGGGTTGGAGTCGCGACCGTTGCGCGAGGAGCCTACGCCCTTTTTATGTGCCATGACTGCTTCTCCTGATGCTTAGCCGGCGATGCCGGTGATCTCGATTTCGGTGTAGTACTGACGGTGACCCTGACGCTTCATGTGGTGCTTGCGGCGACGGAACTTGATGATCCGGACCTTGTCAGCACGACCCTGGGACAGGACCTTGGCGGTGACGGCAGCGCCCTTCAGCGCATCGCCCAGCTTCACGCCGTCGCTGTCACCCAGCATCAGGATGTTGTCAAACTTGATCTCGCTGCCGACTTCGACTTCGAGCTTTTCAATGCGGAGCTTTTCGCCCTGCGCCACGCGGTATTGCTTACCGCCGGTGACCAGTACTGCGTACATGACCAGGCCTTCCTCTGTAGTTATTGTGGTCTGAGCTGCCGCCATCGAGGGCGGACAGGAGCGGAATTGTACGCAGATCAGCGGGGGCGGGTCAAGTCAACCCCTGAACGTCGAAGGAGACGGCAGCGGCACGGGGGTCAGATCCCTTTTCACGGCGTGAAAAGGGATCTGACCCCTGGCTGACGGCCTGTCTCACAAGGTGAGACACCGGGCTGGCATTGTCGCCCATTGCCCCCATCTGGTCACCTCGGTAGGCTGACCGATTGCCGTTCCCTGCTGGCCCGGCACCCAGCCAACGCCCCCACAACCGGATCCCCCATGGCGATGGATTTCATCCGCATCCGCGGCGCGCGGACGCACAACCTGAAGAACCTCGACCTCGACCTGCCCCGCGACAAGCTGATCGTGATCACCGGCCTGTCCGGCTCGGGCAAGTCCTCGCTGGCGTTCGACACCATCTATGCAGAAGGCCAGCGCCGCTATGTCGAGTCGTTGTCGGCCTATGCGCGCCAGTTCCTGAGCGTGATGGAAAAGCCGGACCTGGACCACATCGAAGGCCTGTCCCCGGCCATCTCGATCGAGCAGAAGTCGACCTCGCACAACCCGCGTTCGACCGTCGGCACGATCACCGAGATCTACGACTACCTGCGCCTGCTGTACGCCCGCGTCGGCACCCCGCGCTGCCCGGACCACGGCTATCCGCTGGAAGCGCAGACGGTCAGCCAGATGGTCGACCAGGTGCTGACGCTGGACCCGGAACAGCGCTACATGCTGCTGGCGCCGGTCATCCGCGACCGCAAGGGCGAGCATGCGCAGGTGTTCGACCAGCTGCGTGCGCAGGGCTTCGTCCGTGTGCGCGTGGACGGCGAGCTGCATGAAATCGACGCGGTGCCGCCGCTGGCACTGCGCCAGAAGCACACCATCGAGGCGGTGATCGACCGCTTCCGCCCGCGCGAGGACATCAAGCAGCGCCTGGCCGAGAGCTTCGAGACCGCGCTGAAGCTGGGCGACGGCATGGCCTCGGTGCAGAGCCTGGACAACACCGAAACCGCGCCGACGCTGTTCTCCTCCAAGTATTCCTGCCCGGTCTGCGATTACTCGCTGCCGGAGCTGGAACCGCGCCTGTTCTCGTTCAACGCACCGATGGGCGCCTGCCCCGGCTGCGATGGCCTGGGCATGGCCGAGTTCTTCGACCCCTCGCGCGTGGTGGTGCATCCCGAACTGTCGCTGGCCGCCGGTGCGGTGCGCGGCTGGGACCGCCGCAACGCCTACTACTTCCAGCTGATCGCTTCGCTGGCCAAGCACTACCGGTTCGACGTCGACGCGGCGTGGAACTCGCTGCCGGCCAAGGTGCAGCAGGCCGTGCTGTACGGCAGCGGCGACGAAGCGATCACCTTCACCTACTTCACCGAAGCCGGTGGCCGCACCCAGCGCAAGCACCGCTTCGAGGGCATCATTCCCAACCTCGAACGCCGCTACAAGGAAACCGAGTCGCCGGCGGTGCGCGAAGAACTGTCCAAGTACATCAGCGAGCAGCCGTGCCCGGAATGCCACGGCGCGCGCCTGAACAAGGCGGCTCGCAACGTGTTCGTGGCCGACCGCCCGCTGCCGGACCTGGTGGTGCTGCCGATCGACGAGGCGCTGAAGTTCTTCAGCGAACTGAGCCTGCCGGGCTGGCGTGGCGAAATCGCCGCGAAGATCGTCAAGGAAATCGGCGAACGCCTCGGCTTCCTGGTCGATGTGGGCCTGGATTACCTGACCCTGGAGCGCAAGGCCGACACCCTGTCCGGTGGTGAGGCACAGCGCATCCGCCTGGCCAGCCAGATCGGCGCCGGCCTGGTCGGCGTGATGTACGTGCTCGACGAGCCGTCCATCGGCCTGCACCAGCGCGACAACGAACGCCTGCTCGGCACCCTCACCCGCCTGCGCGACCTGGGCAACACGGTGATCGTGGTGGAGCATGACGAGGATGCGATCCGTCTGGCCGACTATGTGCTGGACATCGGCCCGGGCGCGGGCGTTCATGGCGGCGAGATCGTCGGCCAGGGCACCCTGCAGGACATCCTGGAAGCCCCGCGCTCGCTGACCGGCCAGTACCTGTCCGGCAAGCGCGCGATCGAGATTCCGGCGCGCCGGCACAAACCGAACCCGAAGATGACCCTGCACCTGCGCGGGGCCAGCGGCAACAACCTGAAGGGCGTGGACCTGGCGATTCCATCGGGCCTGCTGACCTGCGTGACCGGCGTGTCCGGCTCGGGCAAGTCGACCCTGATCAACGACACCCTGTTCTCGCTGGCCGCCAACGAGATCAACGGTTCCTCGCACCCGATCGCCCCGTACAAGGAGATCGATGGCCTGGACCTGTTCGACAAGGTGGTGGACATCGACCAGTCGCCGATCGGCCGCACCCCGCGTTCCAACCCGGCCACTTACACCGGCCTGTTCACTCCACTGCGCGAACTGTTCGCACAGGTGCCTGAGGCGCGTGCGCGCGGCTATTCGCCGGGCCGCTTCAGCTTCAACGTGCGCGGCGGCCGCTGCGAAGCCTGCCAGGGCGACGGCCTGATCAAGGTCGAGATGCACTTCCTGCCGGACGTGTACGTGCCCTGCGACGTCTGCCATGGCAAGCGCTACAACCGCGAAACGCTGGAGATCCTGTACAAGGGTTTCAACATCAACGACGTGCTGGAAATGACCGTCGAGGATGCGCTGAAGCTGTTCGAGCCGGTGCCGTCAATCGCGCGCAAGCTGGAAACGCTGGTCGACGTCGGCCTGAGCTACATCAAGCTGGGCCAGAGCGCGACCACGCTGTCTGGTGGTGAAGCGCAGCGCGTGAAGCTGTCCAAGGAACTGTCGCGCCGCGATACCGGCCGCACCCTGTACATCCTCGACGAACCGACCACCGGCCTGCACTTCCACGACATCGAAGCGCTGCTGGGCGTGCTGCACAAGCTGCGCGACGAGGGCAACACGGTGGTGGTGATCGAGCACAACCTGGACGTGATCAAGACCGCCGACTGGATCGTCGATCTGGGCCCGGAAGGCGGGCATCGCGGTGGCACCATCCTGGTCACCGGCACGCCAGAAGACGTGGCGGCCTGCCCGCAGTCGTACACCGGCCAGTTCCTGGCCCGCATGCTGCCGTCCACCAGCGCGCGCCCGGAACAGCCAGCCGCCGTGGCCAACAAGCCCGATGCCCGCCCGCCGCGCAAGGTGAAGCCTGAGAAGCCGGCCAAGGTGGCGAAGAAGGCGGTGGCTGCCAAGAGCACCGGCAAGGCCAGCAAGAGCACGACCAAGAAGAAGGACGCCTGATGAGCAGCGAACACAAGATCCTGGCCCGCATCCCGATCAGCGTACGCTGGCGTGACATGGACAGCATGGGCCACGTCAACAACGCCAAGTACATTTCCTACCTGGAGGAAGCGCGCGTGCGCTGGATGCTGGGCGTGGACGGCGTATCGATGACCGACCGCATCGCACCGGTGGTGGCCGCGACCAACGTCAATTACCGGCTGCCGATCGTGTGGCCCAACGACATCGTGGTCGAACTGTTCGTCGAGCGCCTGGGCAACAGCAGCGTGACCATCGGCCACCGCATCGTCGATCAGCAGGACGATTCGAAGCTGTATTCCGATGGCAACGTGGTGGTGGTCTGGATGGATACCCAGACCGGCAAGAGCGCACCGCTGCCGGAGGCGATCCGCAGCGCCTCTACCTGACGCGCCCTGGTGGGTGCCGACCTTGGTCGGCACGCATTGGCTGCAATGAGGTTGCCGGCCAGCGGCCGGCACGACCGACACTGATCAAAGGACTGACATGATCCACCAGACCGAACTGCGCGACCTGCTGCCCGGCATGGTCCCCTTCCCCACCGACGTCTTTCCCGCCGACCAGGCCTGGCTCGGCCAGCACCTGCTGCCGCTGCTGAAGATCGACCTGGGCGTGCTGCGCCCGGAACTGGCTGGCCAGGTGGCAACGATGCTGTGCCCGATCGAGCCGTACGACGGCTGCATCGGCGAGACCACCGAAGAACACCACAACGATTTCACCGGCACCAACTGGATCGCCTTCGAACTGACCGCCGGCAACCAGATGCGCTTCCTCGGCAACGAGGGCTATTTCATCGGCGATGCGGTACAGGACAAGGACGCACAGGAACACATCGCGCAGATGCGCGAGAGCTACGCCAAGGCCCGCGACTACCATGCCACGCACGGCCGTCTCGCCTGCTACTCGCGCTACGGCAAGGGTGAGGCCAGCGAGCGCGATTACCTGGATACGCTGGGTGGCCCCATTGGTTTCGGCAACTGGACCGAGACCGCGGAGATTCCCGCAGCCTTCGAACTGGGCTTCACCGAGGCGGCCGATGACCCCAATGCTGCGGACGATGCCGAAACGGTGATCATCACCCGCAATGGCAACAAATTCTTCGCCGTGGCCGACGTAGCCGGTTACAACTGGTGTGCCACCGGTGCCGACGCGATCGTGATGCTGTACGAGCCGGTCAGCCGCACGGTGCTGTTCTCTTACGACTGGTCGTAAGCCTGTTTGGTAGTGCCGGCCGCTGGCCGGCATACCGAGTTGCCGGCCAGCGGCCGGCACTGCCATCCCGCTACGGCGCGGCCTTGCGCACGGTCAACGTCGCACTCGCTTCGCTACCCCCTTCCAGCTGCAGCCGCAGCGGCAGCACCTGCCCTTCCTTCAGCGCGCCCTTGCCCTGCATCAGCATCAGGTGCAGGCCGCCGGGCTTGAGCTCGGCACGCGCGCCGGCTGCCAGCGGCAGGCGCTCGATCGCGCGCATCCGGCTGACCCCGTCGACAATCGTGGTCTCGTGCAGCGACACATCACCGAAGCTGCTGCTGGTCGCGCCGGTGATCGCCACCGCCTTGCTGCAGCCATTGTGGATGACGCCGTAGCCGGCGGTCATCGGCATTGCCGGATTCGGAGGCAACCGCGCCCAGCCCTGCTCCACCGTGACGCACGCCGGTTCGGCGGCCGAGGCCGATGCTGCGGTCGCACACAGGACCCACAGTACGCCAACGAATGGTTTGGTTATCATCGCCCAGGTTCCTTCTTCGCAACGAGACCGCAGCATGACGACGCTCATCGAGGTGATCAACCATGGCCCCATCCGCGAACTGCGCCTGGCACGGCCGCCGGTCAACGCACTGGACACCGAACTGTGCCGGCAGCTGATCCATGCCATCGAGCTGGCCATGGCCGAAGACGCGCATGGCATCGTGCTGTCGGGCAGCGAGCGCGTCTTCACCGGCGGCATGGACGTGCCGCACCTGCTCTCGCATGGCGATGACAAGCACAAGTTGTTGGACACCTGGAACGCCTTCTTTGGCGCCGTGCGCACGCTGGCCGAGAGCCGCATTCCGGTGGTCGCGGCGATCACCGGCCACGCCCCGGCGGGTGGCTGCGTGCTGGCCCTGTGCTGCGACTACCGGGTGATGGCGCGCAGCGCCGATCCGTCGCGGCCGTATGCCATCGGCCTGAACGAAGTGCAGGTCGGCCTGATCGCGCCGGAGGGCATCCAGCGCCTGCTGCGCCGTGCGGTGGGCGTGCACCGCGCCGGTGTGCTGCTGACCACCGGTTCGCTGGTGCCGGCCGAACAGGCGCTGCAGATCGGTCTGGTGGATGAGCTGGCCGAGGGAGACCTGGTGGTGGCACGCGCCATTGCCTGGCTGCAGAACCTGCTCAAGCAGCCGCGCCAGCCGATGCTGCTGACCCGCGCGATTGCCCGTGCCGACCTGCATGAGGCGCTGCACCCGGACCTGATCCAGCTGGACCGCTTCGTCGAGGCCTGGTTCGCTCCGGATGCGCAGAACGCGCTGCAGGCACTGGTAGCCCGGCTGGGCAAGTAAACGGTAGTGCCGGCCGCTGGCCGGCAACCAGGCAATCCTTCCGGGACGCCTGTGGTTGCCGGCCAGCGCCCGGCACTACCGATGATGGGCTGGCCTGCACCGGTATAATCGGGGCCTCTTCACTGCTGTGGCCGCCCCCCTTGAACGACACGCCCGAACCCGTCGTCTCCGAGCTGATCGATCTGCTCACGCTGGAGCGGCTGGAGGACA